>JBLHUR010000089.1:0-24444 GCA_047629805.1 Akkermansiaceae bacterium
CCCGTTTGAAGAATTTGAATCGCTCAACGACGCCTTCGAATACTACCGTGATCACCGCGAAAAATCAGTGAAACTCATCAAAACCGCAGCCCCCATCCAAGAATAGCCCAGCCAACCAAACGCCCTGCCGCTTGACTGAAGAGTCTACAAATGTTGAAAACCCTTAGATGACAGCGAAAGCTCAAGACAGTTCTGATTTTACTGCTAGGAATTTGCTTTTGGCGGGAGGTGGTCGAGAGCATCATGCGAGGAGGAGATAGGGGGTTATTCGTTGAGCGCACCTATCTCGGCGAAGGGAACTGGTTGCAAAGCATTTATAAGGGATTAAACGTCGATCTCACCGCCCAAACAAGCGCCATTCAGTCTAGACATTACTGACCAATATCTCGTAGGCACCGCACTCCAAAATTTTCTTGAGGGTAAGCCGAATACCTCTCGGCAAAACGAACTCGCCCTCTCCGATACCCTTATAGATGCGGCTTTGTGCATCGACTGTCTGCATTTCATCTTCTAGGATTAGATGCAAGTATACTGGATGATCTGCTGCGGGGATATGCCCGTAGAAGATGGAAGCACTCATGGTCGAGTTCGATGTCGACATGAAGGCGGGATAAACCATCGTCCCTGCGGTTATTAGCTGAGCCACCGTAAACCTTGGACAGGCGCGGTAGAGCCTCGTCCCTGCGGGCCGCGAATTGTGCTCAAAAAGCGCGTCGAAATCCGAAATAAGAGCTTCAACATGTTCTGGGATACCGTTCGACTTCTGCAATAGACAGTCGTTGATCTCGGAGCAAACATTCTAGCAGCCACCAAAGTCAGCATTTCTTCGCCATCCAGCTACGAGCGGCGTGTCGGGTATCTCGTCAATGGTCATTCTAAGTCAACACCTAGGCTTTCTAGCGGCTACAGTCGATCTTCGAATACCCAAGGTTGCGTCAACACCGACGCCATTAAATGTCCTGCCCCTTCGCTCGGTTCATTCATTATTGGGAAAGAGCATTTAGCTAGCGCTGCCGAATTCCTTCGGAAGGATTGACCGCATGAGGTGCGACCTAAAATAGGTTATGCCAAATAAACCAACGGAATTTTGAGCACTCTCAACCATTGATAATGTATTTTATCATGCGTTCAGAAAGTGGGGTCAAACCCTCCGCCTATTCAAGTCAGGATCATGGCGATTTCGTTTCCGTCGCTCGGGTCCATCTTCTCTACTTGATAAAGTTTTCCGGTGGGGTCGAAGATTCTGAGAATCCATCCTGATTGTCGGGCCGTCCACCGGGCGTGACTGGCGGCGTGTTTCGCTGGACTTTTTTGGGTATGCTAGGCGTATTTTTTTTACCAGGCGTATTTTTTTATTTTTTTTCGACTCCCTGAACGCGGCGCTGGACCACCACGCCAGCCCCCCCTGGCAAGCCCTCGCCCTCCTCACCAAAACCGCCCCCTTCCAAGTTTAGCCACTCAATCGCCCGGGTCATCCTGTGCCGGTTCAAAAATTGAGGATGCATACCCGCGGTCTTTCGCGTAGGCTAACCCTCTTTCCTTCACCATTTTATGAGACTCCTTTTTTGCCTCCTTGGGCTTTTGGCCAGCCAACTTCTGCAAGCCCAGGTTCCTTTTGAAGAAATCCGGATCGAAGACGTCGCTTACGAAGTCGCCTGCGATGAGCTCCAATGCCATCCCGCGAGCGGCCGGGTCGCCCACACCACGAAAATCCCCGATCAAGGGACTGCCACGAAGACTCGCTCGTTTGCCCAAGCGCTCGCGGTGCAGAGCAAAAATCGCTTTGACCTCGTCATCTACCCGAAAGGACAAAAACGAAGCAAGGCGAACCGCCGTGTCCTCACCCGGCGCATCCTGGTGGAACGGGAAGCCGCTGCCGCTCCTGATGCTATCGCCGCTTCCTCGGGTGCGAGGTCTTCGAACATTCCCGAATTTGCGCCCAACTATCTCATCCTAGAATTTGCGAACTCAGGAGACTCGCTCACCCGACTCGGGAAGGTCCGTGAGACCGCTGGCGTGCTGAGCGCCCAGCCCCTCCTCGCAAAATCCCGAAAGAAGCGCTTTGTCCCGAATGATCCGCGTTACGCCCACAGCGGTTCGAATCCCCGCTATCAGTGGCACCTTGACAACACGGGACAGAATGGCGCCACCGCCGGAATCGACGTTAACATCACGACGGTTTGGGATACTTATCAAGGGAGTGGTATCTTGGTGGGCATCGTCGATGACGGCCTGGAAACATCGCACCCGGATCTCAGTGCCAATACCAACACCGCGATCGACCATGATTGGAATGACGCCACGCCGGACGACCCGACTCCTTTCAATACCATCGATGACCACGGAACCGCCTGTGCCGGCGTCGCGGCAGGTCGCGGAAACAATGGCATCGGCGGAACCGGGGCCGCTCCCCAAGCGACCCTCGTCGGGCTTCGTTTGATCGCAGGAGATGTCAGCGATGCCGAAGAAGCAGAAGCGATGAACTGGCGTAACGATCTCATCTCAATTAAAAGCAACAGCTGGGGACCCTTCGATAATCAAGGCACGCTCGATGCGCCTGGACCTCTCGTGAAAGCCGCCCTCAAGAGCTCCGTGGAAAGCGGCCGCGGCGGGCTTGGCACGGTCCATTTCTGGGCCGCCGGAAATGGTTACGCCAATGACAACGTGAACTACGATGCCTATGCTTCGTCGATCTATACTATCGCGATCGGGGCCGTCACCGACCGGGGCGAGCGCTCCGACTACTCGGAGCCCGGCGCCTCCAAGGTGGTCTCCGCGCCCTCCAATGGAGGCCGGCAAGGAATCACGACGACAACCTTGGTCGCAAGTGGTCGCTACACCGATGACTTTGGAGGCACCTCGTCGGCGACTCCCTTGGCCGCAGGAGTCTGCGCCTTGATTCTTGAAGCCAATCCAGCGCTTCGCTGGCGCGACTTTCAAGAAATCCTTATTCGCTCGGCCTTCAAGGTTCGGCCCGCGGATTCCGGCTGGAAAACCAACGCCGCCGGAATCGATTTCAACCACGAATTTGGTGCGGGAATGATCGATGCCCAAGCCGCCGTGACTCTCGCCACCGGCTGGACCAACCTCCCCGATCAGGAAGAGGTGACCCTCGCCAGTGGCCCCGTGACTCTCGCCATCCCGGACGATTCCAGCAGTGGAACGAGCACCACCTTTGACCTCAGTTCGGCGCAAGCGCTGCGCGTCGAGCACGTCACCCTCACCGCCAACATCACGCACGCGCGACGTGGCCAGCTCACCCTTTCTCTCATCTCGCCCAGCGGAACCGAGAGCTTCCTCACCATGCCGAACACCGGAACCGGCGCGAACTTTTCCAACTGGACGATGATGACCGTCCACAACTGGGGAGAGAACTCACAAGGGATTTGGACGCTCAAGGTGGTGGACAGTAGCGCGGGCCGAACCGGAACCTTGAGCAACGCCACGCTCAAGGTCTTCGGGGCCCCCACCACCGCGATCACCGATCCCCCTTCTTTTTCCCACGCCGCTACCGCCTCCGGAACGGCTGGAGGCAATTTCAACTTTCAGGTCCTCGCAGATAAGGGCGCCAATTCTTTTACGGCTGCCGACCTTCCTCCCGGTCTCTCGATCAATCAAACAACAGGCTTGATCAGTGGCACACCGACGACCGAAGGTGACTTTTCGGTCGCACTCACCGCCACCAACGCCAACGGGACGAGTCACGGCGCGGTCATGATTTCCATCGAAGCTCGCATTCCCACCCCTCCCGTCATTTCCGGCGCAACGAGCGCCACCGGCATCATCGGATTGCCCTTCAGCTATCAAATCGTATCAAGTCACGCGCCAACGTCATACCAGGCGACCCCTCTGCCTCCCGGCCTCATCCTCAATTCCGGTAGTGGTTTCATTTCCGGAAATCCCACGACCGTCGGCACCACCTCGGTGACTCTCACCGCAAGTAATTCCGATGGCAGTGACAGCGCCTCGCTCTTGATCACGATTCAGGCTCCGGGGAGCGGTCCCCTGGCCCAGGGACTGGATACCACTGGGTTTATTTTTGAGACCTCGGGCACCGGTGAATGGCTCTTGGATACCGCGACCTCCGTTAATGGATCCGACTCGGTCGCTTCCTCGAACATCAGCGACGACGGCTTCGTGACTTTTTCCACGACAATTACCGGGCCGGGACTCTTCACCTTCGCATGGAAAGTCTCAAGCGAGGAAGGCTACGACGTCCTCAGTGTCGCGCTCGATGGCGATGAGCAAAACTCCATCAGTGGCGATATCGACTGGACCGAGACAGTCCTCATCATTCCCAAGGGAGATCACACCGTGGCTTGGACCTACGAGAAAGACTTCCTCGACAGCATCGGAGCCGACAAGGGCTGGGTCGATCATCTCCGTTTTACTCCCGGGAGTTTTTCAAGAACCTTGGGCCAAGCCCTCGACTACCCGGGCCTTGTTTGGACCAGCGGTGGCGACAAACAATGGACCGGACAGGTCAATCTCAGCCACGATGGTGAGGACTCTGCCCAGGCTGGAAATCTCGACGATAATGAGGACTCGGTCTTACAAGTCGAACTAGAGGGCCCGGGCACTTTTTCCTTTTACTACCGCGTGGACTCGGAGGAAGACTACGACTTCCTACGCTTTACGCTGGATGGTTCGGAACAGCTTGCCGTAAGTGGAAATGTTTCTTGGACCCAAGAGATTCTCTCGATTCCAGCCGGAGCTCACACCCTGAGCTGGAGATACGAAAAAGATGGCTCCGAGCTCGATGGGGCCGACTCGGCCTGGGTCGATCAGGTCCTATGGCTGCCCGATGGAATCGGCAGTTATCAGCAATGGAGCAATTTAAATTTCTCTCTCGATGAGCAAGCCGACCCTGAATTAGGAATGGCATCAGCCGACGCAGATCATGATGGTCAGGCCAATCTCTTGGAGTATGCCTTCAATACCGATCCCTGGACCGCGGAGACACAGGGCGGACCACGAATGAGTAGCGATGGGATGAACCTCTCCCTCGATTTCAGGATCGATTCGGCCAAAGACGACATCACCTATCAGACCGAGTCATCATCCGATATGAGCGATTGGAGCGAGATTCCCTCCACCCTTATTTCGACAAACGACACGATTCAGAACCGTCGTGCGACACAGGCCCACAACGAAGGGAACCTCTTCCTCAGGATTGTCGTTTCGCAGATACCTTAGCTCCTGTTTAACAATTGGGGATCCCCCCCGCAAAACCACTTTTTTTGACCCCACGAGGTCCGGTTATCGTCGTAAGGATAGGAATCCTGTTTTCTAAAACCTGAATGAAGTTCCATACTTTTTGAAGAGTTGTCGCACCCGTCCCGTAAACCGGTCAGTCTTCCGGGCTCATGTTCATTCGCCAAACCAAAACGAGATCAACCAGCGATGGGGGCTCTTACGGCACCCACCGGCTGGTCGAATCGAAAAGAGTCGGCGTAGAAGTCCGTCAGCGAACGGTCCTCAATCTCGGCACGAATTTTGACCTCCCCAAGGATCTTTGGCCGGAACTCTGCATCAGGATCGAACAAATTCTCAATTCCGAGCAGCCGATCTTCGAGACCGGTCCTTCCATCGATAAAAGCGCCCAACATCTTTCCTCTCAAATCATTGCCCGTCGGGGCGAAATTAAGCAGCCGAACGACAAAGAGGGAATGCGCCCCACGTAACGCGAGCGACCGCCAATTGGTTGCAGGAAAAAAGCGCCATGGGTGAGCTTCTCAACTACGACTTCATCGACATGCCCTTGATGACAGCGGGCTTATTCGGCACTCGCAGATCTTTGACGACAATATCAGCGAAGGGAGCACCTGGAGGAAATGCTTAGACAACTCCGCGCTCCTGAGGGGGCCTTGATTATCATGGACGCAGGGATTGCCAGCGAGGAAAACCTCAAATCGCTCGCGTTGAATAAATTCAAAAGCGTCTCCAGTCACTCTCAAATTAATTTGAGGACAAATAAAGCCACCGGGCTGGTGACCGAACTCACCTGGGATTATCAACCCCAGCCCGCGAACAAACAAACCCACCCAGGGGTCTATAAGCTACGGGTAACCCTCACCGATTGGTGACGATAAAACCCTCTGGAAAACTTATATCATGTTGACCGACCTTGAATCGGTTTTCCGGAGTTTAAAGTCCGAGCTCGGGATACTTCCGGTCTATCGCCACAAGGAAGATCGGTGCGATGGCCACCTCTTTATCACCGTCCTGGCCTCTCAGGCGGTGCAGGTGATCCGGGGGAAACTTAAAGATCACGGGATCAACGAAAGCCGGGCGACTTTACGAAAAAAGAGCAACCAACAATGCCGGATCACGGCCCCCTTCAAACAGCGGGACGGAAAAACTCTCCACATCCGGCCAGCGAGCCGCCCGGAGGAGGACCTTGGAGAGATCTCCAAAAAACTGGAGCTCTTCCCCGACCCCGGCGGTCTCCAGCGATTGAGAATTTAAGAGAATGGAGTGCCCGAAGGAATTTTTAATGTCAGCAAACGGTTGAGAATAAAGGGATCCAAGTTCGGCATCTTAAAGATGGGCTAAGCCATCCCCTCTCTTCTGCAGGGAAGTTCGCAAAAGAAACAGAGAGGCGTATCTGTCCCCCTAATCTACGAATTTCAGGAAGCACTCGTAACCAGCGGACCACTCCTTAGGATGCGCTGGTTCGAAATGCTTCGTCTCAAATGACTTCCTAATTAATGCCCGACCTTCCTCCAGGGAGGAAAGCTCTCCGCAAGCAACCTTCTGCATCATGAGGTTTCCAGCCGCCGTTGCTTCGTATGGACCAACAATCACCGGCCGATTGATGCTACTCGCGATGCTCTTGTTGAGCTGGTCATTCTGTCCGCCTCCTCCGATGATATGAACGACATCGATTTCATAGCCGATAAGCTTTTCGAGCCGTTGAAGAACAAATCGCACCTTCATCGCGAGGCTGTCCGAGACCAGCCGTAAAATCTGCGCCGGGCTATCTGGAACAATCTGCCCGCTCTCACGACAGAAATCCGCGATCACCTGCGGCATGTCACAACGACCCGTAAAACGAGCGTCATCCGGGTCAATAAACGACTGCAAGCGCTCCGCACCAGCCGCCATCTTGGCAAGGTCAAGATAGCTCCAATCATTCCCCTTCTCTTTCCAAACACGACGACATTCCTGCACAAGCCAGAGTCCGTTAATATTTTTCAAAAGCCGGATGGTATCGAAGACCCCGACCTCATTCGTGAAATTATACTCGCGCGCCAGCGGCGTAAGAATTGGTTCATCGATCTCAACCCCAAGGAGAGACCACGTTCCCGAGCTCAGATACGCGAATCGACTTCCCTCCTCAGCCGGAACCGCCGCCACCGCCGAAGCCGTGTCATGACTTCCTACTGTAACCACCTTGGTCTCAGGAGAAAGTCCGGTTTGCGAAGCGATCTCATCCCGCACCATTCCAAGAACCTGGCCCGGCTCAATCAAGTCCGGAGCTACCTTCAATGAAAGCCCTACGGCCTCAAACAAAGCCCGCGACCAATCCTTCTTCAACGGATTGTAAAGCTGTGTCGTACTGGCATTCGTGCGCTCACAACGAGCCTCACCGGTGAGACGATGGTTGATGAGATCGGGGATCATAAGAAATTGATCCGCCTGCGGAAGCACCGAGTTGACGTCTTTCACCTCAGCACACATCTGTGGCAAGGTGTTAATATCAATGAACTGAATCCCCGTTTCCCCAAAAATGGCCTCTGCGGAAAATCGAGTAAAAAGATCAGCCATCATTCCCTTGGTCCGAGGATCACGGTAGTTCCGAGGACCAGCAAGAAGCTTTCCGTCCACATCCAATAATCCGTAATCGACACCCCAAGTGTCCACTCCAATCGAGCAAATATTGGCAGCGCCAAAGCGATCTACCGAGAGTTTTAAACCTTCCAGAACCCCAGCCCAAAGCGCGTCGAAATCCCAATAGAGTTTGGCCCCTTTTTCGACCGGCTGATTCTCGAATCGATTCACTTCCTCCAGCAAAAGGTTCCCATTCAACATCACGCCTGCGATGACCCGCCCGCTTCCAGCTCCAAGATCGACCGCAAGATAAACAGAAGAATTCGACATGACTTTAAAGGAGGTTGAGATCAGCCATCGCCTTCTCATGAATCTCAAGATAACGACCACGCGCCGTGGCTTCCTTAAGATCTTCATCCCAGTTCGGGATCATTTCGCTCATGCGCGCCTTCGCTTCATCCGATTCCAACAGATCCGGAAGACAACGCTGGATGCACTCGAGCATGACTTGCGTCGAAACCGACGCTCCTGGAGAGGCTCCTAACAAAGCAGAAATACTCTTATCGGCACTCGTAAGAACTTCCGTCCCATAGTGGACGATACCCGGCTCTTCGCCCGGTTCCTGCTTGATTGCTTGCACGCGAATGCCGGCATCAATCACTTCCCAATCCTCTTCACGAGCATCTGGATAAAAGTTGGCCAACTCCCGCATGCGTGACTCTTTGGACTGGAGACCTTGCTGGACGAGATACTTAACAAGATCAACATTATGAAAGCCCACCCGCATCAGCGAGAGGATGTTGCTGGGTCGAACTGAGAGAGGAAGATCAGTATGACTTCCGCCATTGTGGAGGAATTTACCCGTCCAAGCGGCAAAGGGCCCAAAGAGCAAATATCGCTCACCATCGATGACACGCGTATCGAGGTGAGGCACCGCCATGGTCGGGGCCGCTCCGAGAGCTTGTCCATAAACCTTGGCCGTATGCTTTGCCACCACCTCCGGTTTCCTTGTGATCATCCACTGACCACCAATCGGGAAGCCACCGTAACCCTTGACCTCAGGAATGCCCGCTTTCTGAAGGAGTGGAAGTGATCCCCCGCCCGCTCCGATAAAGACAAAATCGGCTTCGATTTCGCGCTTCTTACCCGTCGCCTCATCGCGCACTTTGACAAGCCAACCCTTGCCCTTTTTGGTCAGGTCGACGACGCGATGCCCGAAGTGAGTTTCGCAGTTTTTCTGCTCGCCCAACCACTCACAAAAGTGACGGGAGATTTCGCCAAAATTCACATCCGTTCCGCCGTCCATGTAAGTCGCGGCAATCGGTTGGTCTTCCTCACGGCCTTCCACCAAAAGTGGAGCCCACGACTTGATCTCATCGCGATCCGTGGAGTGCTTCATCGGCTCGAAGAAGTGGTGCTTCTTTAGACCCTGAAAGCGGGCCTCCAAATACGGGAGCTGTTCTTCGGTGTGCACCAGCGAAATATGCGGGAGCAGATTCACGCACTCTTTGGTCTCTTTGATGATCCCCTTTCGCGCGGCATAAGCCCAGAATTGGAGCGAGTGCTCAAAGTCCTCGTAAACTGAAATCGCCTTCTCCACATTCACGCTTCCGTCCTCTTCCTGATGAGGAGTGTAGGAAAGCTCGCAGATCCCAGCATGGCCCGTCCCGGCATTATTCCAGCCGTTGGACGCTTCCTGGGCGGGCTTTCCAGTCACCTCGATGAGTTGGATCGAAAGGGTCGGCTGCAGCTCCTTAAGCATAACCCCGAGAGTCGAGGACATGATGCCAGAGCCTATGAGAAGGACGTCGGTTTTCATACGATGTAAATTCTAACGAAGGAATGCTTCATGGAGTCCCCCGTCGATTGCCAGAATTTGTCCGGTGGTCTTCGATGACGCATCACTGAGCATAAAGAGGATGCCATTGGCCTGATCACGAGGGGTGATCGGAGCTTTCGTCAAAGTGCGGTCAGCGTAGAATTGCGCAAGTTTGTTTCGCAAATCTTCGGTGTTCTCGTCTTCACTAAAGGGAATCGTGTACTTTGTGAGGGAAGCGATCACGCGGTCACGTGGGAACATCCCACTTCCCGCAACGACAGTGGCCGGGGCCACCCCATTCACACGCACCAACGGTGAGAGTTCGATCGCGAGTTCCCGAATAAGGTGATTCGCGGCAGCTTTCGAGGTATCGTAAGCAACCGATCCTTTCTTAGAAACAACGGCGTTCGCGCTGGTCGTCACAACCATCGAACCGCGAAGTCCCTGCTCATTCCAGATCTTGGCCGCCTCATCAGCCACGAAGTAAGGACCAGCGACATTGATGCCAAAAGTAAGGCCCCACTTATCGTCCGGAATGTGCCCGGTCCGATCAGGCGGCACGAAAATACCAGCAGTCACCGCGATGTGGTCAAAGCCACCGTATGTGTAAACGACCTCGGCAAGCATCGCCTTAATGGCCTTACGATCAGTCACGTCACAAGCCAAGCCAATCGCATTTCCAGAACCGGAAATCCCAGTTCCTGCCACCCCGATTCCCTGACCCACCTTTGCGATCAATTCATCAGCCGTTACCTGGGCGCTCTCCTGATTCAGGTCGGCACACACCACGTGTGCGCCTTGGTCGATCATGACATGAGCCATATCCTTGCCGATGCCACTTCCGGCTCCGACCACGATCACGACCTTGCGGGCGAACTCGCGCTCAGGTGGCATACGTTGCAACTTAGCCTCTTCCAAAGCCCAGTATTCGATGTCGAAAGCTTCTTTCTGAGGAAGACCAATGTATTCATCGATCGCCTCAGCCCCGCGCATCACCGAGATGGCGCAGTTGTAAAATTCCGCAGTGACGCGGGACTCACTCTTGTTCTTACCAAAGGCCACCATTCCGATTCCGGGGATCAAAACCACCGTGGGATTCGGGTCGCGCATTGCAGGAGAATGGCTCTCTTTGTTCGCTTCATAGTAAGTCGCGTAGTCGGCTCGATATTTTTCAAGAGCGGCCGTCAACTTGGTGCGGAGCACCGCAAGGTCTTCGTTCTGAGGATCCCAACCGACATAACACGGCTTGATCTTGGTGCGCAGGAAGTGATCCGGGCAGGATGTTCCAAGCTCGGCAAGACGAGGGGCGGCGTTTGAGTTCACAAACTCAAGCACGGCATCAGTCGTCTCGATTGTCGCGATAAAGCGATTTTTCTGGCTCACCTGACCGCGCAGCCAAGGGACGAGTTCACTCACCAATTCCGCCTGCTGATCGTCGGAGAGCTTACCAAACTTCTGACCTTCGAAGGTCTGTTCCCCCTTATCGCGATCTTCAATGTAGCGACCGGCGCGCTCGATGAGTTCGAGCGTCAGATCGTAGCACTCCTTGTCATCGTCAGCCCAGTTAATGAGACCGTGTTGCCCCATGTTGATGCCCTTGGCATTGGGGTTCTTTACGCAAACATCCTGGAAAAGAAGTCCGAGATCAAAACCGGGACGTTGCCATGAAGTATAGACGATCTCGTCGCCAAAGATCTCCTTTGTGATCGCTTCGGAATTCTTCGTCGCGCAGAGCGAGATAAAGGCATTCGGGTGCATGTGGTCGACATGCTTAAAGGGAATAAAAGAGTGCAGCGGCGTGTCGATGGACGAGGCACGTGGATTGAGATTGAAAGTGGTGTGGCGATACATCCCCACCATATCGTCTTCGATCTGAGTCTTCACCCCGTTGGGCGAGGTCTCATTGTAGATCTTCTGAAGCGCGATGAGCTTGTCCTGATAGAGAGATGAAAAGTTCTCAATCTTCGAGGTGCGCAGATCGCCGCCGGATCCTTTCACCCAGAGGATTTCAACTTCCTCGCCGGTGAGCGGGTCGCTTTCCATCGCTTTGGAGGAAGTGTTTCCACCTCCGGTGTTAGTGATGCGCTGATCGGCACCGAGGATATTGGAACGGTAGGCAAGACGCTCGACGGCGTTCATGGAGGCGACTTTAGTGTCGTCCCAGCCGTAGTTTACGTGGCGGTAGTCTGATGGGGAAAATGACATAATTTCAGGAAATGAGTGTGAGTTTAAAAATGGGTATGATTTACGCGTAACCAACGCCGCCGGTAATTCCGAGTTCTTTTCGCCGGGCCTTGCGGTCAGCGGAGATTTCTGCGAGGTAGCCGCTCTCGCGGAAAGCGATGAGAGGATCTGGAGCGAGACCACGTCCTTTGCGCCACTCGCAAATCGCTTCGGTAACATCGGTTCCGAAGGCTTTCTTTAAAACGCGCTCGGCATCAACAATATGGCCGACCTCTTGATGCTTTTGAAGGACACCGTGATCCACGAGGGCCGCCTTAACATACAGTTCCTGCGCTGCCGTCACCGTTTCGATCATAGCCTCCATCTTTGGCTTCAGGTTATGCGACTGATCCACCATGTATTCGATCTCGGGATACCTGCCACCTTGCGAAGCTGCAAAGCCATGAATCTCGCTGAAGATACGGAAAATTTGGTAAGGATCAATGGAACCAAGCGTCAAGTCATCGTCCGCATAACGGCGGTCATTGAAGTGAAACCCACCGAGCATCTCTTCGTCGAGAAGCCACGCCACAATCTGCTCAATGTTCTGCGCCTGATAGTGGTGCCCGGTATCGACAAGCACCTTGGCTTGCGGGCCCATTTTTTTCGCATAGAGATAAGACATTCCCCAGTCCGCAATATCTGTGTGATAAAACGCGGGCTCGAAGGGCTTATACTCCACGAGAAAAATTTGTTCTTCGGAAAGATGTCCGTGGAATTCGCCTAGGGCATTTTCAAGACGCTTCTTACGACCACGAATAGAATCCTGCCCAGGATAGTTTGTCCCGTCAGCCATCCAAAGTGAAACGACATTCGACCCCACCGCTTGGCCGAGCTTGATCGAGTCGACGACGTGCTGCGAAGCCTGCTCGCGGACTTTTGCGTCGGGGTTGCAAAGACTACCGAGTCGATATTCCTGATCTTGAAAAAGGTTAGGATTGATCGAGCCAATCTTCACCCCGTTCTTCTCGGCCAAACTAACCACCTCCCTTGGGTCGTCTCCCTCTTTGAAATCCCACAACACGTGGGTCGCGACCTTGGGACAACATCCCGTCAGTTTATGAACCTCTCCGGCGTCAGCAAGTTTGTCCTCCATATCGATGGCAGCTCCGTCCTGGAGGAACTTCCCAAAGCGGGTTCCAGTGTCGGAAAAGCCCCACGAAGGGAGCTCGATTTCAAAGTGATCAAGCGCATCGTTCATGCGTTTCAGGGAGTCGTCAGTCATGCAGTTTGTGTGAAATATAGAGGGGGCAAGCCCTTACGAGCGGCTTTGATAGAAATAGATTAGAGAAAGTGATCGCCTGAGGTAAGGAATAAAAATCACTTGGCAGGAAGAAGTGTCACGCCCTCGGGCCCTGAAATCTCCGCATGTTTTTCAGCTTCAATCCTCACCTTCACCACTCCATTCCTAATAGGCACGGTTCCCTCGGCCCACTTAAGACCACCGAGATTTGGCGAAATGCGGACCTCGTTAGGAGAGATGATTTCCAAGGCCCCCTCGGAATCATCCGCCGCCGCCATCGCCTTAAGAACGGAGTCACCGTATAAGGGATATCTCGCACTTCCAGCACCGCCCGAATCTCCTGAATCACGACCTGAGTTTTCTCGTCATCCAAGTCGATCCGCACAAACTCAGGAAGCTCAGCATAAGAAAACTGAGCAAAGATGGAGGTGAGCGAAACCAGCAAGAACCGTTTCATGTTCAAAGCCATGAATCATCTCACAGAGAATGCAAGAGAAAGCGCAATCGAAATACACGAGGAAGAAGGGTCCGCGAATTTCAGCTCCTAAAGCCCACGGATTCTAAGGCTTGGCGATTTCCAAGCGGTAAAACTTGCTGTCATCCGAGGTTTCGGGATCGGTCACGGTGCGCTCGTCGCCGTCGTCGCTCACGCTGCCGCCAGTGAAAGTGATCCAGTCGGGCGCCTGCAGAGTCGTGTTCATCTTCAAGTTGTAGGTGCGATCAAGAAAGCGCGGGCTAAAAATGATCCGGTTTTGCCCGGGATTCAGCGGGTCTTCTTCGACACGCCACAGGAAGCGGGAGAGCGCGTCGTTGGGGACGACCCCGGCGATGAACTCGAAGAGGTTGTTCTGGCCGTCGCCATCGGGATCGAGCAGCGGCCCGGCCTTGGCGGGGTCCGCGCTGAAGTATTGGTTTTGCCAGGCGTCCTCGAGACCATCGGCAGCGTAGGAGCCGTAGTTGTCCTGATCAATATCGAGGACGGTGAGGTTCTGGGTCGCGCTGAAGGTCTGGTAGGTGCCCTGCGCCACTGCTCCGGTGTCCTGGTAGACGACTTGTCCTGTTGCCAGACCAGCGCTGTCGATCGTGATTGGTCCACTTTGGACACTCCAAACGAGGCTCCCGGCATCCAGGGGGCTCGTGGTGGCATCAGCATAGTGCAGCGTTGCGGCGAGCTGGCGGGTTCCTCCCTCATCCACGGTGGCCGGAACCGCCGCAAGCACGATCGCCACCGGATCGATGAGCTGACCAGCAAAGCCGGTGCTCACCGTGTAGCTCGTAGAACTGCCCACACCTCCCGCTGACAATGACCGATCCATCTGGTAGTGCGTGCTGGTGCCGCTTCCTCCCCCGCTATCGAGTGCCACGGGATCCAGGGTGTAATGGGTGCTGCCGCCCGCCATCACGGCAAGGGGCGCAAGGACTAGCGTAAGGATAAGAGGGTGGGAATTCATGGTACTACTTCTGCATGAATTCCTCCAGTTTACGGAGACGCTCGTCCTGCTCGGCGAGCTTCCGTTTCAGCGCTTCATTCTCACGGCGTAATTCCTGCACTGCCGCAGCCGAGTAGATTGTAAGCGGGTAGGTGTCAACCTGCAGGATCGGACGGCCGTCCGGGAGGGTCTCACCACTGTCCTGCACGTGATCAGGAAAGACATTGCCGAATTCCTGGGCAATGACATTGAGGTAGCGCTTGTCCTTGAGACCGGGATGCGCGCGGAGATAATCCCCGGTGTAGCGAAAGTCGACGAGACGCACTTGATCGAGTTTGTCCAGCGCACCGGTGAGCGGTTGGACCCCCGTCTTGATGCGTCGATCGGAATTTGCGAACCAATTGCCAGCGGTCGTCTTCGATGCCGAGCCCTCGACTTCGAGAGGGTTCGTAGCGGCGACCCGCTTGATGCCCACATTGCCGGAAAATACATTATCTTGATCAAGCCGCGCGACTTGTGCCGGGATCAAATCTTCCCGTAAGGCGAGCACGTGCGAGGCCCCAGTCGCAATAGAAGTGACCTGCGTCGCCTCCGCCGGGATGGTGGTCTGTCCGTCGGAATTATCTCCCCAGGTCACAAGGGAGCCATCGGACTTCAATGCCACGCTGAACGCGAAGCCACCGGCCACGGAGATCACCCCTGACAAGTCTACCGGGACGGTGCTCTGTCCGCCGCTGTCCCAGCCCCAGGCTTCCACGGTCCCGTCATCCTTCACCGCGAGGCTATGATAGGCCCCGGCGGCAATGGCCGCCACGTTGCTTAATCCTTCCGGCACTCCGATCTGGCCCGCATCACTGCGCCCCCAAGCTGCCACCGTGCCATCGGCCTTGAGAGCAAGAGAGTGGTCAAAGCCCGCAGCGATGGCGGTGACGTTGGCCAGTCCGCCGGGGACGGCGGTTTGGTCGAAGGTATTGTCGCCCCAGGCAGTCACGGTCCCGTCGGCCAGGAGCGCGAGGCTGTGTTTTTCGCCTGCCGCGACGGCCGTAACGGTGCTAAGTCCCTGATCGGCGCTCTGCCCGGAGCTGTTGTCGCCCCAGCTCGCGAGCGTCCCGTCGCTCTTTCGGGCGAGGAAGTGAGCGGTTCCGGCCGCAAGGTGAGTGACGTTGGTCAAGCCGCCCGGCACAGCGGGCCCGGTTCCCCAGGCCACCACTGTGCCGTCGTCGAGCAGGGCAAGGCTCTGGTTGCTGCCTGCCGCTACGGCTGCGACATTGGCGAGCGTCGGCACGAAGGTCTGCCCCTTGTCGTTGTCGCCCCACGCCACCACGGGTTCAATCGGGGGAGCCACCACGTCGGCGAGCAGGACCTTGGACGCGATGTCGGCTGTCCCAGCCCTGAGCGCATACGGTGCCACGGCGAGACGATGATCGGGCGAGATCAGCTCGGAGCCGTTGACGCCGTCGCTGAACCAAACCCGCAGGTAGACCTCGTCGTTCTCAAAGACCGCTTCGGGCAAAGCCGTCATGTTCGCAAGGGCGGAGTCGCCGAGCAGGACCGCATAGAGGCCCTTCGCAACCGGGAGGTCTACTGCCGCGGTCGGTTCGCTCCCGGCCGTGCTCGTGCCGTCATTGCTCCAGTAACTGGCGGTGGCGCCCGCATTGACGAGGGCAAACTTGAACTGCCCACCGCCTTGGTAGAGCACCCCGTCAACCGCGATACGTCCCTGATGGTTGAGCAGCTGCGGGACGGCTGCGGCTGTGGACACGGCCAGCAGCGCGATTCCGGTGCACAACAGCATCCGGTGAAAGATAGAACGGGGCTTACTCATTGATTTGTGGGTTCGGCGGCGGGGTCGTCGGGAGTCGTCCGGAATTTGGGGTATGTCCCACCTGCGGTGGGGTCGGCGCTTCCGCCCCCTTCGTAAATCCGCCTCCGGCATCGGTCGCATAGAGAAAATTTTTCTTTTTGCCAAAGAAGAGCTGCATCTTGCCCTGCCGGGATTGTAAAACCTCGACTTCCCCGGGACGGACCGAGAACCATTCAGGCGCGCCTATGACGGTGGCCGGAGAGGATGCGGGGGAGAGTGAGAAGGCGTTGTCCTCCCGCAGGTATTTCACGAGCTCGGGCGATGGCTCGACCGCGAGGAACCACTCCCATTTCTCGACCCCGTCCTCATCGGACCACACCCGCCGCTCGGCGTGGAGAATCCGGTCGTTGGCAGAGGGACGCTTCCAGAAGGCCTGCCGGAAGACTGCCGCACCATCCACGATGGTCGTGGTGGGTGGGTCCGGATTGGCAGCCGCCGCCCCAGCGACCGGGGTCTCCTGATCGGGTGCCATGAGGGCCCACCCGAGCCAGGCCAGCAAGGCGACCATGACAATGGCTAAAACAGCTTTCATTAGTTCCCCGAATTCGAGTAGGTCCGCAGGAAGAGCTTGATGTCCTTCACACTCGCCGCGAAATTATTGAGACCGATCTGCTCGTTGTTCAGGAGCGTGTAGGCCGGGATAACGATCTTCCACTGGCCGTTCCAGACACTGCGCCCGATGAGCCGGGAATTGGTGAACTCGGCCGGCACACTGCTGTAGAAGAAGGTGGGATCAGCCACCGGGCGGAACGCCTGATGCTTGCGCTGGATCCACGGCTGTTCATTAAGGGTTCCGTTGGCACTGAAGAACTGGTTGGCATTGAAATCGGTGGCACCGAGGTTGTAAGGCAGCGGCAGCGCCTGATCATGCACCGTCCAACTCCGTAGAGTGTTGGTGTCGCCGAGCGGCGGAGCGAGCATGTAGTCGCTGCCGCACGGGATCAGGTAGAGGTAAGGCGTGGAGCTCAGGGCGTTGGCGGCATCTGAATCCGGCGCACCGTTCGGGTCACCCGCGGCAAAGTTGTCCATTCCGACGTAGCCGGGAAGCGCGATCCCGACGTTATAGATCTTGGTGGCAAAGTTGCTGGGCGAGAAAGAATGATCACCTCCGGCGAGCTTCAGACCGAAGTAGTTCTTGCCGTGCTGGATGGTGGTGCTGAAGGGGATGATGATCCCCGGCACCGGAGTCCCGTCCGGTTTCCGGATGTTATTGCAGTAGGTCGCAACGTCGGAATCGCTGAGGACGTTGGCCACGATGTGCTGTTCGAGGGTCTGGCGCCACGCGTCGTCGTCGGAGGTGATGGCCGAATCGTCGGTAAGGCGGTAGAGTTCTTGGCGCAGGGAGAAGACCGTGCCATCCTGATCGGGATTGTTGATCCCCAGGCGGCCTTCGGCCACCGAAAAGTCGGCCTGCAGTTGCGCCATCGTCCCGGCCAACCCGGAATCGCCGATCGTGCTGGCGGTCGCCTGCGGTTGGCCTCCGGCGAGGTCACCGAGCGAGCGCGAGGACACAATATCGGAAAAGACGTTCTGCCCCTCGCTGCTTCCCAGCAAGCCGGTCTCGTAATCGTAGCTCTTGGCGGTGAGATAGGTGTAGCGGCTGGCGAGGTCGAAGAGGGTCCGGTATTGCTCGAGAGCCTCGTTCCGGAAAAGACGGAAAGTCAGATCCTTGGTCCGGTAGCCCTGAATGATCGCGGCGGCGCGCTGACGGAAGACTTCCCGCTCGGCCAGGACGCGGTTCCCCCGGGCAATCACGTTCTGCACTTGCTGCACTGCCCGCTGGTGGCTGAGGGTGAGCTGCATCAACTCCACTCCGTGGCCGATGTGCTCGCGGTAGAGGTTGTCGAACTCATAGGCGAGCTGCAGTTCCTCGTTTGCAAAGCCCAGCTTTTCAAGCGCTCGCTCGAGCCCCTGTTCTTCTCCGAGAATGGCGATCTCTGTTCCTCCTGCAGCAACACGGCTGGCAAGAGCGAGACCTCTCGCAATATTCTCGGCGGTCAGTGCCGTCACCTTGGCACCACCTCGAGCTGCCGACGTTGGATCGAGAATCGCACCATTAGAGAATCCCGCGATGAGTCCCACAACCCGTGGCAAAAACTCCGATGCCGCATCACCAACTCCGTCCGCAATCTCTGCTCCTAATTCCAGACCATCCGCTGCGCCCTCAAGCGCCAGGACCACCCCGTTGAGGTCGCGAATCGTGCCCTGACTGTCCTCCATCTTTGCCAGTTGATCAATGTGAGTTTGGACCACGCCCTGGAACACTTCGGTCGCGCGAGTGAGGCTGGTGCTGGTGTCGAGATATTGACCAGAGAGGTTCGAAAGGGCCAACCAGGACTGCTGCGCGTCCTGCAGAGCACTCTGCAACTTTCCGGTCTCGGCCCGCGAACCGAGACCGCCGCTCTTCCAGACATCGTTGTATTGCACGAAGCGCGAGGGCTGGACCGTGACGGTCTGGGTCTGGGCCACCATCTCGATCGGATCGAGGCTGGACACGATATCGTCGATCCGATTGCCGGTGAACGCCTTGTATTCCAAAGGGGTGGCAATCGTGATTTCAAAGGTCTCGCTCGTATCAGCAAGATCGTTGGGCCGGTCCACAATGAACCAGTGGAGCAGATCCGGGCCGGCGTAGCCCTGAGCATAGACTTTACCCGCTCCGATTTCCCCGGAATACGGGCGTCCAAAAATATCAATCAACTCGTTGACATAGGAAGTCTCCTGCTCCGCGATGACACTGGTGTAGTTGTCGATCTGATTCTGCTGGTCGCGCAGGGAGCGCGTCATCGAGGCAGCCTGGGTGAAGGCCCCGTTCGCATTGTTGAGGGACTGTAGGGCGCGACCGTAGATCTGCTCGAAGTGCGACTGGCCCGCCAGCATCTCGCTAGGCGAGATATCAAAGGCGATCGCCCCGGGGCTCAAGCCGAGAGGATTAAGGTGCGCATTGGCATTGTCGATGGTGGTCTGGAAGGTCGTAGAAGCCGTCGCAAGGGCCGCAAGGGCCGGTATGGTGGTGCGGTCGATCTTCTGGACGCCGGTGTGGTAGGTGTCCTCCTCGGGCACCAGCGCATTGCCCACGGCCCAGTGGTAGTAGGCGCCCTGGGTGCTGCGGCTTACCCACTCGTCCAGTCCCCAATCGCCGGTCTGGTCGCTGAAATGTTCCCACCCTTGCGCGGGATCGTCGTCGTAACTCTGGCGATGCACCAGCCCTACGATCTGCTCTGCGGTGCGTGTCAAATCGTTGGCGGCGGTAGCTAACTTACGCTCGTCCTGGAAATCCACTGTCACCGGTTGGCCTGCCACCGTCACCGCCTCGGCACGTGGGGTCCAGGTGAAGTTATCATTGCTGAGAAGCTTGTAGTAGCCGGTCAGCGCGGTGAGGTAGTGACCATAGGCGTCGCCGTGGCCTTGCGGGAACATGCGGGCCGCGTCGTATTCATCAATCACTCCCAACTTGTCGTTCGGGTCGGTCGGCTGGTGGCCGACTTGCTCCTTGATGTTGTAGTTCACCGCGTAGATGACCTCTCCGCTGATGATTCCGCGGGTGTAGTTCCAGAAGAGACGGTTGTAGAAGGGACCGGTCTCGACCCCGGGGCTCACCGAGTTATCACGACCCCGCAGCAGGGCGAGTTCTTCCTCGAGTGAGTTGGCCACCTGGGATTCAAACGAAAAGCGACTCGTGTTCACCTCTCCGACCCCGCCGACCCCGGTGGGATCGTCGATCGAGATGGTGGGATTCGCGGCGTCGGCGAACGCCTCGTTTCCAAGGAGGGTGTAGAGATCGTTCAAGTAACCCGCCACCAGGAGCAGCGCATTGTTGCTGTCCGGATCGTTCGTGTTCGCGTCGATGCTCAGGCTCCGCGCCCGGTTGAGCACAGTCTCATAGATTTCGATGAGTCCAACATCGTCGATGTTGTCCAGCGTGAGCGCGATATCGCCCTCCCAGCGCCCGCCGGCCTGGGCGATCACGCTGACCTCGGTGTTGACCGAGTTATTGTAGAGGTCCGTGACCCGCTGTCCGAAGGGATTGATGGCGGCGAGGACGCGCTTGACCCATCCTTCGACAAACTGGGGCGGCATCCAGCGCGAATACTGCGTGCCGAGAACGTTATTGGCGCTGGCCTTGGGCCGATAGCGCATCGTGAACCAGCGGTCGTTGAGCACAAACTGCGGGCCACCAAAGGGATTGGTCGGCGAACCGCCCACGATGGCTGTATTCGTGTTGACTCCGTTGGGGTCGGCCCGGGTCTGCCACTCGCTTCCAATGCGGTCCACGAGATCCTCTTCCACAGCAGCCTCGAGAATGAAGTCCAGATTCGACTCTGCATTGGGATCGGCGGTGGTGTAGACCGCCACCTCGATCGTGTTCGGACCCGCGTTGAACCAACTGGGCGGAAGGCTG
This sequence comes from Akkermansiaceae bacterium, assembly GCA_047629805.1. GTDB lineage: Bacteria > Verrucomicrobiota > Verrucomicrobiia > Verrucomicrobiales > Akkermansiaceae > SW10. Next base: position 20,755 of record JBLHUR010000089.1, read on the forward strand.
AACTGCTTGAGGGAATCATCCCCTACTCCGGACTTGCCGATATCGGTCAGTCCCCGACTCTCATTGCTGAGGGTGAATTGGGGCGCGGGCGCATTGTGAGCGAGCGCTGCTTTGCCGTTCACGTAGAGGACGAAGCCATCGAAAGTGCCGAGCTTGGCGCTGAAGACGATTTCGTCCGGGATCCCAAGCGGGAACGGGGTGGGTCCGAAGTCCATGCCCAGTTCGGATTTCAGGAAGAGCCCCGGATATCCCGCCGCCATCTCGGCGTCGGTGTAGCTCTCCTCGTCGATGATGGTGCGCGCCGCCGTGACGCTGGCGGAACTCAGCACCAGGGTGCCCCCGCCGTAAGTGAGATCGCTCGTGGTATCGGGAATATTCTGCGAGAGAACATAACGGGTAGTGTCGGTGATGCTCTCCACCGTGGCGGTTCCGGTAATCCCGGGACCGGTGACGGTCATCCCCACCACCAAGCTCGCGGTGCTGTTGACCGTGACGTTGGTGACGTTGCTTGAGTAACTGACAGGCCGAACGTTGATGGTGCGCCCCGGCGAGTAAGGAAAGACTGACCCGGCCGCGAGTTGGGCGGCGGTCGCCACTACATCCTCCGGATCGCTCACCTCGATCCAATTGTGGGTTTCCGCAACCGGATCGCCGAGGAACCTCGTCATAACGCTGTCGTAGGTCTTGGGTGCGGTGGCCGCGCCGGTACCCCAGCGCCACTCGAAGACGTAGTCCTCGGGTTTGCCGGCGAAATCGCCGCTGTGACGAAGGGTGGCCTGTTCATCGAGCGGGTTGCTCGAGAGCACCACCTTGAGGTCACCGACGTAGAGTTGTTCCGCGACCTTGAAGACCTGAACCACGACGGGATCGCCTTGCGGTTGCTGGTCGGGATTGCCCCCGTTTCCGAAGACCATCGTCACGTAGCCCGTGCCTTGGCCGGTGGCGGTAAGGGCGTAACTGTCCACCGCGGTGTCGGGGTCAGAGATGAGCGCCAAGTCGCTCTTCCCAACAGGATCGGTCTGCGTGGGATCGACCTTGTAAAGGCCGAAGACGGCAGGGTCCGGAATGAAGGTCTCGACCTCGGTCTTGAGGGCGTTGATCGCGTTCTCCCAAGCGGTCTTGTCTGATCCTGCATCTTTCACGAGGTCCTTGAGGGCGGCTTCTTCGGTCGCAGTAAGAAGGTTCAGATCGAGGTAGTCCTCGCCCGAGAGCACGTCGTAAAACTCGCCAATGAGAATCAGGGTCCCTTTCTCTCCGCGCAGCGGATCGACAAAGAAGCGCTCCTGAAGCTGGGGTGGCAGCCCTTGGAAATAGGTTTTCCCCTGATAGGAGGTCGTCCGGATCGCGCCGGGAATCTTGTCGAGCCCCACCGCATCAAGCGCGACCGTCTTCTCACGGGTTGGGTCGTGCAATTGCACACTGTTCTTCAAAGGGCTGCTTGCTGTCGGAGCATTGGCGATGGATTGTTCGTAATACACCTGCGCACTTTTCTGCCCACGGACCTGGGGAAGGCCGAACTTCGGCAGGGCGAGGGTCTCACCCACCCGTAATTCCGCCACCCCACGGGGCCAGGTGGGGCGGTAGATGATTGTCAGCGGCTCGTCGAGGTCACCGGTGCTGCCGTCCGGTCGCGCATCAATGGCCCCAAGATCAAGATGCTCGCCGCTGCGATCGGCGTGGCGGAGGAAGGGTAACATCGAGTTCAACGGAGGCTCACCGCTGCCTGGCACGAAAAAGCCCGCTTCGCTCAGATAGTAGAGCTTCATCGAGAGCGACGGTCCGTAGGTGAAACCTGCGCCAGTGGCTGCTGCCACGGATTGCGAGAGCACATAGTGCGTGCCGTCGGTAATGTCGGCGATCGTGGCGGTGCCGGTGATGCCGGGACCGGTCACGGTCATGCCCATCTCCAGACCCTCGGTGGTGTCGACCGTGATGGTCGTCGATCCATCGCTGGTGGAGCTGCGCACCCCCGGTGTGCCGCCGTCATGCGGTCCCCGGTGCACCCAGACGAAGCCCTTGCGATCCTGGAAAGTGAAGTTTTCGTAAGCAGAGGCCGTGGCGACATCACCATTCTTGGCGGCGTCCGCGCCCATGATCTCGACGTTCTTCGAGGCACGGTCCACTCCCTCGCCTTCAAGGGGCAGATTGAGCAGAGGCAGTGGGTAGGGCGTTACCAGGAGCGTGCCGGCGGTAGCAGTGTAATCAAAGAGAATGTCGCCGTCATCCTTGATGCGGTCCTCGTTCAGGTCGATCTCCCGCAGCACCCGGTAAGCGTGGATCGCAGGCCGGTCGTCGGCCGGGTCGGTGTAGGCCACCAGGACAAAAGGCTCCGAGGTGTAGTCCCCGGCAGCAAGGGGCGCTTTGTAAGGCGCAAACACGTTCAAATCCTCGCGCAGCGCGTAGGCCCGGCCGCCGAGCAACTTCGCGTGCTCGTCATTCGGATTATATCCCGGCTCGCCCCGGTTGTTTTGATAATAGATGCCGCCCGCAGCCTCTGCGGGGGGAAGGTCATCGGTGCCCACGCCCTGCGCGATGACGATCTTCGACGGGGTGGTCTCCGGAGGATATTTCGCGGTGTAGCGACCGACCTTGCCCGGAACGAACAGGTCCTGAAATTCGGCGCTCGGTTTGGGCACTTTCTTGAACCAGCGCACCGTGAGGATTTTGTCATCCGGTAGGGCATTCACCGGAATGATCGCGCCGGTGTTCGCTGCCGTGATCCCCGTGACGAAGGGATTCAGATATCCCGCCGGGTAATACCCGCTGCCCCCGGAGAGATAGCCCCCGATTTCATGTCCGGCGGGTGGCAGGAGCCGTGTCCCCACGATGACGTCGTCATCGATCGGAGGGCCGTCGTCGGATTCGACGGTGTAGGTGAAATCGTTCGTGGCATTGACGTCATGGGAAAGGACGAGGTGGGTCCCGTCGATGATCCGTTCGATCGTCACGGTCTCGTTGATGCCCGTGCCTGTGACAATCATTCCGACTTCAAGGTTGAGGGTGCTGTCCACCGTCACGACGGCCGGGCTGGCGCTTGCGTTGCTGGTGGAACTCAGCAGCGTCGTCCCGGCGTAGGTGAGGCTACTGGTGGCATTCGCGATATCTTGCGAAAGGATGTAGCGAGTGTCATCGATGATGCTCACGATGGTGGCTTCCCCGGTGATACCGGGACCGCTCACCGTCATCCCCACCGTCATACCGGCGGTGCTTGGGACAGTGACCATCGTACTCGCGATGGAAGGCGTCGGAGTCGTTCCCCGGTCCTCTCCCTGGCTGTAGAGGTTGACATACCAGACCTTGCCGGTCCCCGCGCTAAACTTGAGGAGAGAACGGTTCCGTTGGTCGGCGGGGGGGGCTGCGAAGGTGACGAAGAGGCTCTGGGTGGGAAGATCGATCGAGGCCTCGGACTCCGCGGGGTCGTCCTGGTAGATGATCTGCGGCACATTTCCTCCGCTGAAAGGCACTCCGGTATCCGGCGTGCTGCCGGCGTTGTCGACGGTGTAGTGTGCGTAGTCAGGCAGTTTTGGAGACCAGCGTTGCCAGTAGCGGTCCTGGAACTTTGGCCACTTGATGCTGAAGTCGCCCTGCTCCAGCCAGTAGAAGACCACCTTGTTGTAGGCGTCGTTGGACTCCGGCTTTCCATTGTCGGGATTCAGGGGGGCACTCGTTTCGCGCTCGGCCCAGTAGGCT
>JBLHUR010000090.1:0-24402 GCA_047629805.1 Akkermansiaceae bacterium
GATGCTTGAGCGGGGGAGATTTTTTCCCTTATGAAATTGCTTTCCCCACGAAACGGGAAAGCTGGCAGCAACTCATCGGTGACATCAAACCCGTCGGCTGGATTCGCTTGCTTCAAACCGCAAACTATCTCGACTCCCGCAAACCCAAATCCAAGCTCACCTCCGCTGGCATCAAGGCTCTCGCGAAACCTCCCGTGGAAATCATCAAACACCTCTGGAAGACTTGGCTTGCTAAAAGTACCTTCGACGAATTCAACCGGATCGAAGAGATCATGGGCCAAAAGTCGAAAGGCCACATGACCGCCAAACCACCCCGGAGGGAAGCCATCGCCGACGCCCTCTCGGAATGCCCGCCCAACGAATGGGTCGATCTCCAAAAATTCTCCTCCTTCATGCAGGCCGAAGGTTTCGATTTCGAGGTCACCCGCGATCCCTGGAAACTCTACTTCTGCGAGCAACAATACGGGAGCCTCGGCTATGACAGATACGGCGGTTGGGACATGATCCAACTTCCCTACCTCCAGGTCTTCCTCTTCGAATACGCCGCTACCCTCGGCCTTATTGATCTCGCCTACGTTCACCCCAAAGGTGCCCTCTCCAACTACAGCGGCCTCTGGGGAACCGACGATCTCGAATGGCTCTCACGCTACGACGGTCTCCGCTCCTTCCGCATTACAAATCTCGGGGCCTACTGCTTCGGAATGGAGAACGATTTCGAACCCACCAAGCCCGAGTCCTCCCTCCATATTTCCCTCTCCCCGGACCTCACCCTCCACATCCTCTCCTTACCGATCCAGCCCGCCGACCGACTCCTTCTCGAAACCTGGGCCGAGCCAATCACGCCAGACACCTGGCGACTCGACCCACTGCGCGCCCGCGATGCCATCGAGCGCGGTCAAAGTATCGCAGACTTCGGCAACCTCCTCCGCGAGGCCGACCAAAACACCCTGCCCGAGACGGTCGAGGGGTTTCTAAAGAACGTTCAGCGCGATGCCACCGCAGTCCAGAGCCTCGGCGAAGCCACCCTTTACAACTGCCGCGATGCCGCCACGGCATCGATGATCCTTGAGAACAAATCCCTCAAAAACCTCTGCCACCCCTGCGGCGAAACCCAACTCGCCGTCCCCGCCAAAAACCTCGCCAAATTTCAAAAACAAGTCCGCGCTCTGGGCCTTGGGATTGTGTGATTTTAGGAACGCACCCTTAAAATAGATCACTCAAAAACTCCGATTCCGGATCAGTAGCTGAGATGAAAAGCTGCTCTCGTGCCCTGGTGCATGCCACGTAGAGAAGGTGGCGCTCTGTGATGTAGACTTCCTCTAATTCATCCTGATCGGAAATACCTTCAATTCGCTCTTGGGACGGAATGATCTCGTCATCACAAGCCATAATAACGACAGCTCGGAATTCCAGGCCTTTTGCCAAGTGCATGGTGCTCAGGGAGATACTTCCTGACTTGGGAGCGCGCGTCCGCTCCAGTTCTGACCAATCCCTTCCTGTTTGCTTGAGTGCTGCCCGTGCCACTGCCAGCTGCTTTTCTCCTCTCACAAAGAGGCCAATTTCATCAGGAGCAAGGTCTCCTTCAAGTAGCCTGAGAATCGTCTCCGAGACATGAGAAATCTCCCCATCCCGCGAGTCAAGAACCGTGACCACCGGCACCGGACCATTAAAAAGGGAGACTGTGCCCAATCGGGACTCAGACTCGCCATCAAAGTCCCGCACCTCGGTGGGGAGGAGTTGATCAGCTCTTCGTCGGATCGCTTCGGAGGTCCGGTAGTTTACCCGGAGAGTATGCGATCGTCCTTGCAGATTAATTCCAAGGGCTTTCCAGGAAAAAGGATGTTGGAAAATCCGTTGGCCCAGATCGCCCGCGAGGAAAAGCCCGTTCTCCGGCTCCCTCACCAGCCCGCTGAGAAAGCGAAGCTGTGCCACGCTCAAATCCTGTGCCTCATCCACGATGATGTGGTCAAAAGTCTTCCCTCCACCCTGGGTAAGAGCATCATAAATTGCAGCCCAAGTCGTCAGTGATCGGTCGAGCAAGCCTTGACGGACCTTCGCCATCATCTCCCAAAGCACCTCTCGCTGCGCTGCGCTCACCCGTGATTTTCTCCCGGTCCGGGGAGTTGCCAGATAGTCTTCCCGTGTCTTAATCTGCCAGGCATCGACAACGTAGCGCCACTCCGCGTAGAGAAAGCGGGGCGTGAATGAATGTCCCTCCACCTGGCTTCCCGCGTGAGTCACAATTTCGCGCAGTCGCTCGGATTCTACCAAAATCGCTTCAGAGTCTCCTTCTGCGAACCACTCTTCCGCCAGTTCATCAAGAGCCCGCACTTCAATCCGCTGAAACGCTTCTCCTGATCGATCGAGCAGGCGGGAAAGCTTGAGTTGCAGAAGTTCTGCAAGGGCCGGGGAAAAAGTTGTGAGAAGAATCCGGGCCTTCGGGTTCTCTTTCGCCAAGCGGGCCGCCCGGTGCAGAGCCACCACGGTTTTTCCAGTTCCCGCTGACCCCGAGGCCCTCGCCGAATCTGACGTATCCAATTGTCCTTCCTGATGGTTCGAGGCGGTTGGCCAATGCCAATCTCTTCATTCCTCCAGAATGAGTGCTCCAATGTCGATTGGCTGTCGGCAAATAATCCTCCCCTCGTAATGACACATTAAAAGGGGTGTTGCCCCCATGAACACTCGATGTCGCTATGACAAACTTCTTTTTGGGAGGCATGGGAGATCGTTGAGGGATTATAAGGGATCGCCATCGCTGGAGAGGATGACGAGGTAGTCAGAGTAGGCGTAAGTGCGCCCGTAGGAGGAGCCGGTGATTTCGTGCACGATGCCAAGCTCGATGAGTTTGTTGAGAGCCTTGGTCGCAGTGGGAATGGAGGCTGAAATTTTCTCGGCGGCAACAGAGGCAGAAAGGATGGGCTGACGTTGCAAGGCATCATGAAGGCGGAGAACGGAGGCAGCCTGGGAATCAAGCAGAGTCCGGTGCTCTTGAAAAAGGGTGAGAAGCTGGCGAGCGGTCTCGACGGCTTCGGTGGAGGTCTCGATCACTCCGGTGAGGAAGAATTCCAGCCATGCTTCCCAGTCGCCGGTTTCCCGCACGTTCTGAAGGTGCTCGTAATACTCATTGCGGTTTTTTTTGAAATGGAGCGAGAGGTAGAGCATGGGCTGGGCGAGAACGCCTTCCGCACAGAGAATGAAGGTGATGAGGAGGCGACCGAGACGGCCATTGCCATCGAGAAAGGGGTGGATGGTCTCAAACTGGACGTGGGCAAGGGCGGCCTTGAGAAGGGGGCGGGTGGTGACGGGTTGGTCGTGGAGGAATTTTTCCAGTGCTCCCATCGCTTGAAGAGTGAGATCGGGCGGACAGGGCACGAAGCGGGCATTCCCGGGGCGGGAACCACCAATCCAGTTCTGGCTGCGCTTAAACTCGCCGGGTTGCTGGTTCGAGCCGCGACCATGGGCAAGGAGGCGGGCGTGAATTTCCCGGATCATGCGGAGGGAGAGAGGGAGGCCATCGCGGAGGAGAGCGAGACCATGTTGCATGGCATCGACGTAGCAGGACACCTCGCTGACATCATCGCGGAGATTCAACGGGGTGCTGTCGACCTCGTGCTTTAAGAGGTCGGAGAGAGAGGACTGGGTTCCCTCGATCTGGGAAGAGAGGACGGCTTCCTTCCGCACATAGGTGTAGAGGAAAAGGGCGGGATCGGGGAGGAGAGACGAGATGCCATCGAGCCGGCCCAGCGCAGTGGAAGCGGCATCAAGGAGCTTGCCGAGGTTTCCATCGATATCGATATCGGGTTCCGGCGGGAGCGGATTTGGGACGAATGGTTTCGCAGGTTCCCCGACGGTTGAGATGGGAACGTGATGGCCGGTGAGTCCTCGTTGCATGATTGAAAGAAAAGTGGGGTTTTGTTTAAATCTTGGGAGGAGATTGAAAGCTTTGTTTCAAAAGGGGAAGTGAATTTAAACAAAATGGCGATTTTCTTTAATTTGGGCGGGGAGATTGAAAGCTAGGTTTCATTCGTGGCGAGCGACTCATCGAGCGCTTTGGTGATGTATTTGGAAAGGTAATAAAACATGCCAGGCTGGTTTTGAGGTGGACAGGGCTTTGAGGCTGGGAAGATGAAGTCGCAAGTGCCTGAAGGTAAAGGGTCTGAGGTGGGGCGGGTTTGGTCGCCTTTGGAGTTGGCGGAGGTGAAGACGCCGCGCAGGATTGGTTCGATTTGGCGGGCGAAGGGGGTGACTTCGCGGCGGCGGATTACTTTTGATGATCGGCCGAGCTGCTCCCATTTGATGTCGCGGACCGCGAACGGCGAGTTTCTCTTTGGAGCGACTGAGGATTTCAAAACCAGCCTGGCATGTTTTTTCTTCACAGAAAGGAACCGCGATCTCCGAATCGCGACCGCGAGGACCAAACCACTCCAACCCCACCCATGAAACTCATCTTCCTCATCCCCCTATTCGCTCTCCTAGCTTCCTGCGAACAGAAAGTAGGACTCATCAAAGTCTACAGCGAAATCTCGAACCACCTCTCCACCGAAGAATATCCAACCACCGGCGCAAAGGTCATCCTTCTCGAAAATGTGACCCAATACTCCACCGTAAAAGACCTCTCCTGCCAAGCTGGAGAGGTCACAGAACTCGCCGGAGAAGACCTTGAAGAGAGCACAACTGGCTCCTACGCTTACAGCCTCAGACTCTATCCCAACAACGAAGGAATCCCCACATGGATCTACCGCTACCGAGGGAATGGAAGCGGAAGCACCTCCCGCGGGATCTCCTACGAAACACTGACCGATGGCTGGGAAATTATAAACGCAAACTCCAGTCGATCTGGACGATTGGATGAGAAAGTCGAAATCCTCGACTGCTTCGTGCTCCGCCGGAATCTGGCCGAATTTCCATTTCAGGCGGAAATGAACTTCGATCCATATGCTTCCATCGAAGACCAACAAGCGACCTCAAAGAAGCATCCCAAAATCAGGATCATCATCCTCACTCTGGAGTGATCGAAAGAGAGGAACCGCGATTTAGAAATCGCGACCGCGAGGACCAAATCACTCCGCGCTCGCCCTACAAAACCGCCACTCCCAAAACCCCCGCCTTGGCCAAACTACCACATCTCCACTTCCAACCCTTCATGGTCCTCGCAGTCGCGATTTCTAAATCGCGGTTCCCTTCTTCCACGGCAGATAGAACAAAAACTCCTCATTCTTCAGCCCAGCTTTCACCGGGTTCTTCTCGATATATCGGCGGATCTTCCAAAAGTGCTTCTCCCCTCTCACCAGCGTGTCCCAAAAACGCCGGTGCCAAAGCTGTCCGCTCTTTCCAAGAAGTTCGTTAACCTCCCTCGCCGAGTATCGCTTCCAACTCTGCACAACCTTCTCAATCGGGTAGTCCGGCGAAATCCTAAAAAGCACATGCACATGATTCGGCATTACCACGAACGAATCCAACTCATACCGCTCGCCATCAAAGTGCAGCAAACAGCGACCCACAATCTCTGCACAACACGGATCGCGTAACACACACTCGCCCATTCCCTGATCCATCCATTCTTCCAGCTTCGCTGAGAACCGTTGATGGTATTCCTTGCCCAATTCGTCATCCCAAGGTTTGGGATGACTCTTCACCCACTCCTCCCGCTCCGCTCGCCATTTTTTCAAAAGCCCCTCCGGCACCGAGTCAGCAAGACGCCAAGTAATAAAGACAAACACCAAATCCTGCTGCCAATGCGGCAAGTGATTGAGATGCTTGGTAATCGGCTTGTCTGGACGAAAGAACATTTGAAAACCACAACACTTAATCTGAGAGAAAGACAGTCACCAATCCTCCCCAGAAAGGAACCGCGATTTGCAATCGCGACCGCGAGGACCAAACCACCCCACGCTCGCCCTACACAATCCCCACCACCAAATAAAACATGCCAGGCTGGTTTTGAGGTGGACAGGGCTTTGAGGCTGGGAAGATGAAGTCGCAAGTGCCTGAAGGTAAGGGATCTGAGATGGGGCGGGTTTGGTCGCCTTTGGAGTTGGCGGAGGTGAAGACGCCGCGCAGGATTGGTTCGATTTGGCGGGCGAAGGGGGCGACTTCGCGGCGGCGGATTACTTTTGATGATCGGGCGAGCTACTCCCATTTGATGTCGCGGACCGCGAACGGCGAGTTTCTCTTTGGAGCGACTGAGGATTTCAAAACCAGCCTGGCATGTTTTTGTTCACGCTCGCTTCGGCGGCGGAGAGGTTGGTACAGTGGCTGATCTTATTCTGCACGGCGCCGGAGCGGATTTTCACTTCGTCCTCGCGGGCTTCGTGACCTGACAGGGTGTTGATGATGAAGTCGATATCGCCGTTCTTCATCATCTCGATGACGTTGGGGCGTTTTTGCTCGGCGAGTTTGTAGAGGCGGTTGACGGTGATGCCTTCGGCTTCGAGGCGCTTGAAGGTGCCGCCAGTGGCGTGGATCTGAAAGCCGAGTTCGGCGAGTTCCCGGGCGACGAGAACGGCGCCATCTTTGTCGCGGTCGTTGACCGAGAAGAAGACGTTGCCTTCTTTGGGAAGCGGGTTGAAGGCGGCGATCTGGACTTGGCGTAGGCCATGCCGAGGTCTTTGTCCGCTCCCATGACTTCGCCGGTCGATTTTATTTCTGGTCCGAGGACGATGTCGATTCCGGGGAAACGACTCTTGCCACAACGGTTTCTTTGAACTCAGTCAACGAATATGACACCCTCAAGTACTTGGGAGTAGATCAAAGCTCGTCATCATTGATCCCATCAAACAAATCCCGAACTGGTTTAGTTCCTGTTTCACTGAATGACTTGGCGTCCCGACAAGCCTCATCCAGCCAAGAGAGTTGCTTGCGAAGAATTGGAGGAATGCTTCCTACGAGTGCATCAATGACAGTTGGCTCTGAGTTGATATTCCGCATGATGTTTCCCTTGTGAAGATCCGCCAGAAACCACGGTTGGTCCAGAGCATGAAAAATACCGCAGCTTCGTCCGAAGTTGGCCTGCCCAGGAAAGATGGCATGGATCCCATCTGAGGCGGTCTTCAGATCAGGGTAGAAATCGAGATATGGTTTGGCCAGCGGCTGTTTGACGATGAGGACATCACCACTATCGGCATAGCCCACAATCTCAGTTGGATGCCCTCCCGCTTCGTGCAGAGCCGATAGCTTTTGAACGGTGTGGATGACATCGGCATCAACGTTGACGAGATCATAGCGGGATTCGTCAGGGAGCTTGGTGAGCTCAAGTTTCTTTCCCAAGCCACCATTGGACCGGAGGTCGAAAAGCTTGTAAACAACTCCGGTCGTGTAATCGGCAAAGGGGGAAGCCTCCGCTCCCGCTTTTAGTTTTGTGAGAGAATCGCTTTCAAAATGTCCGTCCTCTACCCGAATACCCAGCCTTTCCAAGGAGACGATGGGGACCTCCCACTCATTTAATCTTCCGGTAAAAGCGTGGCGCCATACATCAGCCTGAATCTGTTCCCGACGCTGAGCTGCCTCACGGACATGAATGATGCCGCGCGTTCGTTGTCGGTTAAAGGCAGTGCAAGCTGCTCGCTGGGCAGGACTAACATCTGGTCCGATGATGGCTGTTGGAGCTTCGGTGAGGGAGTCGAAGTAGAAGATTTCTTGAGCTGACTCATCTTTTGGCACTTTACGATTTTGATGGCGGATGGGGAAGGTGAATCTTGGGTGAGGGGCCGGAGGTGAGAAGTGGCGGGGGCGCCACGACTCATTTAAATCAAGCCGTGGTGCTCTTGCAGTGGGGTCACGGTGAACTTTTGCTCTTGGAGGGAGCGGATGGCTTTTACGGAGGCTTCGGCGGCGGAGAGGTTGGTGCAGTGGCTGATTTTGTGCTGCACGGCACCGGAGCGGATTTTCACTTCATCTTCGCGGGCTTCATGGCCGGAAGGGGTGTTGATGATGAAGTCGATGTCGCCGTTTTTCATCATGTCGATGACGTTGGGGCGCTTTTGCTCGGCGAGTTTGTAGAGGCGGTTGACGGTAATGCCCTCCGCTTCGAGACGCTTGAAGGTGCCTCCGGTCGCGTGGATCTTGAAACCGAGTTCGGCGAGCTCGCGGGCGACGGGGACGGCGCGCTCCTTGTCGCGGTCGTTGACGCTAAAGAAGACGTTGCCCTCTTTCGGAAGCGGGTTGAAGGCGGCGATCTGGGCTTTGGCGTAGGCCATGCCGAGATCTTTGTCTGCTCCCATGACTTCGCCTGTCGATTTCATTTCTGGTCCGAGGACGATGTCGATGCCGGGGAAGCGGCCCCAAGGGAAAACCGCTTCTTTGACGCAGAAGCAGGGAGGCATAATTTCTTCGGTGAAACCGAGATCGACGAGTTTTTCGCCGACCATGATTTTGGCAGCGAGTTTCGCTAAGGGGACTCCGATACTTTTAGAAACGAAAGGAACGGTTCTACTCGCACGGGGGTTCACTTCGATGACGTAGAGGTCGTCGTCTTTGACAGCGAACTGGATATTCATCAAACCTCGTACTTCGAGGGCTTTGGCGAGCGCTTTTGTCCCGGCGAGGATCTTGATTTTGATTTCATCGGAGAGTGAAAAGGAGGGGATGACGCAGGCCGAGTCGCCAGAATGGATGCCTGCTTGCTCGATGTGCTCCATGATGGCGCCGACGACGGAGGTGTCCCCGTCGGAGATGCAATCGACATCGACTTCGGTGGCATTCTCGAGGAAGCGGTCGACGAGGATGGGACGGTCCGGCGAGATGTCGGTGGCGTTCTTAATGTAGGTTCTGAGCTCGTCATCATTATAAACGATCATCATGCCGCGGCCGCCGAGGACGAAGGAGGGGCGGACGAGAACGGGGTAGCCGATGCGGTCGGCGATGAGGACGGCTTCATCTTCAGAGACGGCAGTCCCGGCTTCGGCTTGCTTGAGGCCGATGCGGTCGAGGAGAGCTGAGAAATGTTTCCGGTCCTCGGCGAGTTCGATGTTTTTTGGGCTGGTGCCGATGATGGGGACGCCGTGACGTTCGAGGTCGGCCGCGAGGTTGAGGGGCGTTTGACCGCCGAATTGCACGATGACTCCATCGGGTTTTTCCTGGTCGCAGATATTAAGAACGTCTTCGAGGGTGAGGGGCTCGAAGTAGAGCTTGTCCGAGGTATCGTAGTCGGTAGAGACGGTCTCGGGGTTGGAATTAACCATGACCGATTCGTAGCCGAGTTCGCGGAGGGCGAAGCTGGCGTGGACGCAGCAGTAGTCGAACTCGATGCCTTGGCCGATGCGGTTTGGTCCACCCCCGAGAATGACGATCTTCTTTTTGTCGGTTTGGCGGGCTTCGTTTTCGTCGCCGTAGGTCGAGTAGTAGTAAGGAGTGGCGGCTTCGAACTCGGCGGCGCAGGTGTCGACGAGGCGGTAGGTTGGAATGATGCCTTTTTCTTTTCGTTCGGCTCGGACTTGGTCTTCGGCTTGTTTGAGGGTGGGCTCTGTGACCGGGACGGTCACGCCACTGGAGAGACGGGCGAAGGCGATTTGGCGATCGCTGAAGCCTAGTTTCTTAGCGCGTCTTAGATCGAGGTTTTTGAGGTCGCGACCCTCTTCGACGATGACGCGCATGTTTTCGAGGAACCAGGGGTCGATCTGGGTGGCGTCGAAGATTTCTTCGATGGTCCAGCCTTGTTCGAAGGCGACCTTGAGCCAGAAGATGCGCTCGGCATTGGGGACGATGAGTTTCCGCTCGATTTGCTCGTGAGTTGCTTCTGGGTCTTTGCCGTCGAATCCAAATCCGAAGCGGCCGGTTTCGAGGGAGCGGAGGGCTTTTTGGAGGGACTCCTTGAAAGTACGTCCGATGGCCATGACCTCGCCGACCGCCTTCATGGAAGTGGTGAGGACTGGATCGGCGGTGGGAAATTTCTCGAAGGTGAAACGGGGAACCTTGGTGACGACGTAGTCGATGGTAGGCTCGAAGGAAGCCGGTGTTTTCTTGGTGATGTCGTTTGGAAGTTCGTCGAGGGTGTATCCCACGGCGAGCTTGGCCGCGATTTTAGCAATGGGGTAGCCAGTCGCTTTGGAAGCGAGGGCGGAGGAACGGCTGACACGCGGGTTCATCTCGATGATGATGCAGCGGCCGGTCTTGGGATCGACGGAAAACTGGATGTTCGAACCACCGGTCTCGACGCCGATCTCGCGGATGACCGCGAAGGAGGCATCGCGCATGATTTGATATTCGCGGTCGGAAAGAGTCTGGGCGGGGGCGACGGTGATGGAGTCGCCGGTGTGGACACCCATGGGGTCGAGATTTTCGATAGAACAAATGACGACGCAGTTGTCAGCGTGGTCACGCATCACTTCCATTTCGTATTCCTTCCAACCGAGGAGGCATTCTTCGACGAGGACCTCGGTGGTGGGCGAGAGGTCGAGACCGCGGGTGACAATCGTATCGAATTCCTCCTTATTATAAGCAATGCCGCCACCGGTGCCGCCGAGGGTGAAGCCGGGGCGGATAACGAGGGGCATCATGCCGATGTCTTTCGCGATCTGCTTCGCCTCTTCCATGGTGTGGGCCACGCCGGAGATGGGGAGATCGAGGCCGATCTTGATCATGGCCTCTTTGAAACGGAGACGGTTCTCACCTTTATCGATGGCATCGGCATTGGCTCCGATCATCTTAACGCCGTATTTATCAAGGATCCCGGCGTCGAAGAGTTCGATGGAAACATTGAGCGCGGTTTGGCCTCCGAGAGTAGGGAGGAGAGCATCGGGCTTCTCCTTGATGATGATTTTTTCGATGGCCTCCGGCGTGATGGGCTCGATGTAGGTCCGATCAGCAAATTGCGGATCGGTCATAATGGTGGCCGGGTTGGAGTTAACCAAAATGACTTCGTAACCCTCTTCAAGAAGAGCCTTACATGCCTGAGTGCCGGAGTAGTCGAATTCGCAACCTTGTCCGATGACAATGGGGCCTGCGCCGACGACGAGAATTTTTTTGATGCTGGTGTCCTTGGGCATGTTTTTAAAGCGGTGAGCTAAAACTTCGTCTATCTGCCAAGGAGGGGGGGATTTGTAAAGGTTGTTCGCGCTTGCGAGGAGGCTTTGGGACAAAAAAAGCCCGCCTTCGAGATGGAAAGCGGGCTTGGAAAGAGAGAGCGCGGGCCTACTGCTTGGCAGCGGTGCACTTGGCGCACTTCCAGCCGGCTTCGCATGATGACGATGTTGAACAACTCCCGCAACAAGAGGAAGAGGAAGAGGAAGAGGAAGAGGAAGAGGAAGAGGAAGAGCAGGAGCAGGAGCAGGAGCAGGAGCAGGAGCAGGAGCAGGAGACGAAAGCGAAAGCGGTGCCGGCGGCAAGGAGGATGAGGAATTTTTTCATATGAGAGGGTTGCTTAGGCAGATTTGCGCTCGGAACGAGGTTGATTATTCCCGACGTTTTTAGAAAATTAACCCATCGAGAGTAGAAAGTGAGATGTTTGATTCATGTTTTTGAGATTGAGTCTCGCGGAGGGAACGGGCAGGGATAGTTCACAATGACGGTGCGACATTACCGACCAGAGATCGACGGCCTCCGGGCCGTGTCGGTAATCGGGGTGGTTTTGTTTCACCTGGGGCTGGGATTCCCGGGCGGGTTTGTGGGGGTCGATGTCTTTTTTGTGATCTCGGGATTCCTGATCACGGGGATTTTGCTGAGGCAAATGGGCGAAGAGCGATTTTCGTTGGTGGATTTTTGGGCACGGCGGGTGCGGCGGATTGCTCCGGCCGCGATTGTCATGGTGGTGGGCACCCTGATGATCGGAGCGTATTTACAAACTCCAGACCGCTACTCTTCGCTAGCACGCAGTGCGATGGCACATGTCGTGATGGCGTCGAATTGCTACTTCACGCGGGATGCGGGATACTTTGCTGAAAAATCTGACCTGGAGCCGCTGCTTCACACGTGGTCGCTTTCAGTGGAGGAGCAATTCTACCTTATTTTCCCGCTGCTGATGACCTTGGTTTGGAAGCGGTGGCGCGGTAGATTGATTTGGTTGCTCGGAGTGGCGGCGGTGGCTTCTTTTATTTGGAGTTCGCTGGAGGTTTCGCGCGATCCCAAGGAGGCCTTTTTTCTGCTCCCAGCGCGAGGATGGGAATTATTATCCGGGGCGATCTTGGCAATGTGTCCGGCGGTGCGAATGAAAGCCGTGGCGAAAGAGGCGCTGGCGTCCTTTGGGCTACTGCTGATTTTAGTGCCCATGTTTCTTTTTGATCGCACAACCGTTTTTCCGGGCCCGGCGGCGCTTCCTCCGGTGCTGGGCGCAATGTTGTTTCTCTTTGCGGGCGGATCGACGCTGGCGGGGAGACTTCTCAGCTGGAAACCGATGGTGGGAATTGGCCTCATTTCCTACTCGCTCTATCTCTGGCACTGGCCACTGGTGGTTTTTGCGCGTGAAGTGAATTTTGAACTGACGATGACATGGAAGCTGTCGCTTTTAACCGCTTCATTGGTGATGGCTTATCTCTCGTGGCGCTGGATCGAGACCCCTTTCCGGACAGGTCGCTTTCTGAAGACGAATGCGCGAGCTTTGAGATTTGGTCTTATTTCGGCCGTGGGACTTTTTGCGATCTCCCTTGGGATTAAGATGAATGGCGGAGTGCCGAATCGCTTTCCTGAGGAGATGAGAATCATTATCGCAGACGTGGAGTGGAATGGTGCCGAATATACCAGTTCAAGAAGTCAGGCAGTGCCAATCGGGAGGGAGAGAAGCGGGCCAATCGACTTTGTTCTCTGGGGCGATAGTCATGGAGCCTCCGCTGCTCCGGCAGTCGATGCGTCGGCACAATCCCTCGGGCTGAAAGGGCTGGCCTATCTTAACAATGGCACCCCACCGGTCACCGGGCTTTGGTTCGCCGACATGAGCGAGGAAGGTGTAAAAAAGATGACCGCCATGAACGAACGGGTCTTGCATGAAATCATCGAAGCCCGTCCCAAGATTGTGATCTTGGTGGGTCGCTGGGTTGCGCGTTGTGAAGGCTACAATGCAATCGAGATGGAGGGCGAAGCGGAAGAATATCGCTTCACGACGATGGTCGTGGATACGATGAACCCTGAGCCAAGCTTCGAAGAGGCATCGGGAGCACTCATCCGGCAACTCACGACAATGAACGAGCGGCTCGGCAGGAATGGCATTAAGTTGGCCCTCATGCAACAGATCCCAGAAAGTACGATCGGAGGAACCGCTTCGCTTTTCTATGCCCAAAAACGTTTTCCACAAACTCACTCCCTTCCGCAATTTACCACTAGTCCCAGCGAGCATGCCGCGCGACAGCAGAGAACAATGAACACCCTCGCGCGTCTCTCAAATGAAGGCCTCACCATCCTCGATCCCACTAGTCAGTTCTTTCAAGGAGGGAATGGCCTGAAAGTCTATGCCGAGCGCTCCTACTACCGTGATGATGATCACCTTAGCCGCGCCGGATCGAGGCACTACCTTGTGCCGTTTTTTGAAAAGATCATGCGTCGACTTCGACACGCAAAATCGCAATAATAAGCCCGCGTTTCTCGCCGAAAACTTCCGCGATTTTGGTCAGGTGGGCCGCATCCTTGAAGCCCAATTTTTCATTCACACGACGGGAAGCCTCGTTATGGTCGAAGTAAAAGCTGAGGAGATTCTCGACACCCAACCGGGGACATTCCGCGATCATCTTCTTCTTTAAAAGCGTGCCCAAGCCCCTCCCCTGATGACTCGCCGAAATGTAGGTGCTGATTTCCGCCGTCTTGTCGTATGCCGGACGTCCGGCATAAAATGAGCGCAAGTAAACGCAGGCTACGACTTGTCCTTCTTCCTCGGCCACCCAACACGGTCGGTGGTCGGGGTCAAAATCACGGAACCAAGCCACCCGTGATTCCACCGTGACCGGAGTGAGGTCAGCCGTGGCCTTTCCTCCGGGGATCGACTCATTGTAAATTGCAACGAGCTCAGGCAGGTCGGCTTCGGTGGCATCGCGGATCGTCATCACGCACACTTTATCTAGCAACTTCCCGTTCGCAAATCAAAGGCTCCGTTCTACTGTGCCTCGTGCCGCTCAACTTCAATCCCAAGTCACTCCACTTTCCCGATCTGGGATTACGATTGGACCCGCACCGGCCCTCCCCCTTCGCCTTCGTCTCCCACGGGCATGCCGATCACTTCGCCCGGCACGAGCGTATTCTATGCTCAAAAAGCACCGGTCATATTCTCAGAAAACGCTACGGCGTGAAGGCATCAGCCATCGAACCCCTCGACTGGGGCGAGGAAAAGATCATCAACGATCACATCATTACCCTTCACCCTGCCGGCCACATCACGGGATCCGCCATGATCCGCATCGAGCACAAGAGCCACTCACTTCTCTATACCGGCGACTTCAAAACCCGCCCTTCCCGCACCGCTGAAATACCCGGGTTCCCCAAGTCCGACATCCTCGTCATGGAGACCACCTTCGGGCGACCGCACTTTGTCTTTCCTCCCACCGAGGAGATTGAAAGATGCATCGTCCGCTTCGCCCGCGAATCTCTCGACGATGGTGACACTCCTATCTTTCTCGCCTACTCACTCGGCAAGGCCCAGGAAGCGCTCGCGATACTCGACGAGGCTGGCATCCCTGTCGTCGTTCAAAAACCGGTCTTCGAAATGACGCAGGCTTGTCGCGATGTCGGAGTGAAACTTTCCGAACCGGTCCTTCTCGAAAAAACCATCCCAGCGGGTGTCGCCATCATTGCACCCCCTAATTCGGTGCGCTCCCGCGTAATCCGCAGTCACAAAAACCGACGCACCGCCATGCTGAGCGGCTGGGCCCTCACCCCGGGCTCACAATACCGCTACCAAGTCGATCAAGTCTTCCCCCTCTCCGATCACGCCGACTATCCCGGCCTCCTCGAAGCGGTGGAAAAAGTCTCCCCGTCCCTCGTTTACACCCTGCATGGCAGCACCCGCGAATTCGCGGCCGACCTCCGTACAAGGGGCACCGAAGCCTGGTCGATCTATGGGGATGACCAACTCGAACTCCTAGATACGCCCACCCCCGAAGCCCCTTCTAAAACCGAGCTTCCCCGCCCTCCTTGCGACCTCCGTGATCTCAGCCAACTTCTGGAATCGCTCACTACCACGGCCTCTCGCCTTAAGAAAATCGATCTTCTTGCCGGGTTCCTTCGCGATCGTAGTGATGAAGAACTTCCCCTCGTGACCCGCTGGCTCGGGGGCGGCGGGATCACCCATCTTGGCACCGCGATGATTCGCCAAGCCCTTCTCGAAGTCACCGGCTTTCCCCTCGCCCGCTACAAAACGACCTCCGCCAGCCAAAACGATTCCGCACGCACCGCACGACTCCTTCTGGAGGAAGCTGCCCTCAATCCCCAGCCTCATTCCTTCGAAGAAACCGCGCAACACTTCGCCGATCTCACCGGGGCCCACGGCTCGCTCGCCAAGACTCGCCTCCTTTCTGATTGGCTCCGCCAATGCCATCCCATGGAGGGAGAGACCATCGTCCGTCTCCTCACCGGTGGCCTCCGTGCCGGCGCGAAGGAGGGGCTCTACGAAGAAGCGGTCGCGGTGGCCTTCGATGCTCCTCAATCCAAAATCCGCTACGCGGCCATGCTCACCGGAGATCTCGGCGAAACCGCGATCGCTGCGAAAAATAGTAGCTTGTCGAAGATCCAACTGCGACTCGGCACTGCGATCAAGCCCATGCTCGCTTCCCCGACGGAAACAGCGGAAGACATCATCGCCTGGCATGACGATGAAACCACCCCACTCTGGCTGGAGCCAAAGTACGACGGAATTCGTAGCCAGCTCCACGTCACGCCCGAAGGAGTTTGGCTTTTCTCACGCGATCTCCGTTCTCTCGATGAGGAATTCCCGGAAATTCTCGAAGCTGCCCGCGCTCTTCCACCCTGCATTCTCGATGGCGAACTCATTGCATATGCCGAAGGAAAACGGCTCACCTTCTTTGACCTCCAAAAACGTCTGGGCCGTAAGAAAGTACAAGGTGACCTCTTTCTTGGAGCCGCCATTCCGGTGAAGTTCATCGCCTTCGACTGCCTCCATCACGAAAAGAGCCTCATCGATTCACCTCTGGCGGAACGTCGGACCGCGCTAGAATCCATCATGCTCACAGGCCCTTTCACCACCGTTCCCCTCGCGCGGCCACCTGGCAGCGATCTCTCATCGCTGGGGAGGGAGTTCAAAAAGGCAATGTCTGATGACAACGAGGGCCTCATCGCGAAAGATCCCACCTCAGCCTATCAACCCGGTCGCCGCGGCCAGGCGTGGCGAAAACTTAAGGGAGTGATGCCAACCCTAGATTGCGTTGTCATCGCCGCTCAACAAGGCCATGGAAAACGCGCCGGGGTTCTCTCTGATTACACCTTCGCGGTTCGAGATACCAAGTCGGGTGAACTTCGTACATTGGGCAAAGCATACTCCGGCCTCACTGATGATGAAATTGAAGAGCTAACCGATCACTTTCAGAAAACGACGATTGAGAAGATCTCGAGTCGGGTGGTGAAAGTCGAGCCGACAATCGTGCTGGAAATCGCCTTCGATAAAATACGCCCGTCGAAGCGACATGACTCTGGAATGGCTTTGCGGTTCCCAAGAATTAAAGCGATTCGAAGGGATAAAGGAGCGGATGATATTGACACCCTGCAGACTGCAGAGCGGTTGGCGGAGTAGTGATATTCCCGTCCACTCCCCGAGACATGTCGCTAAAAAGCGGACAGGAATGTAACCTAGGGGGCCATCCCATCTACGCTCCCTATTCCTACGCAAAGCGTTCCTTCGCGAGCAGGGCGATCTTGTGCAGCTTGCTGAGGCGGTAGCGGCGGTCGAAGACGCGGAAGTTGTCTTCACGCATTTTCTTGAGGAGGGTGTGGTAGATGCGGTGCATCACGCGGGGGGCGAGGAGGGCTTTGTGATCCTCGGGCGGGAGGAGGGCGGTCGCTTTGGCGTAGAGTTCTTCGCAGCGATCGGCCTGGAGGGTCATGAAGGCCGTGAAGCGGTCATCGTGGACGCGGGCGATGAGATCTTGTTCGGTGTATTGAAATTGGCCGAGGTCGTTGAGGGGAATGTAAATGCGCTCTCCATTCGACAAGTCCTCGCCGATGTCGCGGAGGATATTAGTAAGCTGGAGGGCATCGCCGAGGGCGATGGCGTAGTCGTGAGATCTTTTGGGATCGGCAGCGAAGAGGGGGAGACAAACCAAGCCGACAGACGAGGCGACACGATAGGTGTATTCCTTCAGGTCATCCCAGGTGTCGAAGCGCTGCGGCTGCAGGTCCATCTGGCAGCCCACGATCACATTAGCAAAATATTCCGAAGGGATGTCGTAGAGATCTCGTACTTTGAGAATATCACTTTGGAGATCCTGCAGACCAAGCGAGGGATCGCTTGTGTCATTATCAAAGATCGCTTTCCACCCGGCGAGGCCGGATTTTTTTTCCTCGATGGGAAGATCGAGGTCATCGGCGAGGTCATCGATGACCCGGCAGAAGGCGTAGAAGCTGACGAGATGCTCCCGCCGGTCGGGAGGGACGCACTTGAGCGCGAAGGCGAGGTTGGACTTCGCCTTCCGCGTGATTTCAGCAGCGGTGGGTTCGGAAGGCATCAAGTCTTATTTAATCAAACCCCAGTGCCCGCTGGTGAAGGGCCAGAGCGAGACGAAGGCAGGACCGACGAGGTTATATTGCTTCACAGAGCCCCAGTAACGGGAGTCAAGACTGGAAGGTGAGTTATCTCCGAGAGCAAAGAACTCGCGGTAGTTGTTTCCCTCCTCCGGGTTATCGTCGAGTTTTACAGTAAAGTTTGGATTGCTGAAGCCACTCTTTTGGCCCCGATTATCGGGATTTGTGTAGCCGGTGTATCGGGTGCCTTTTGAGTCCTCCTCCATCTTCATGACCCGTTGCAGGGTTTCTTCCTGGGCAATCGATCCATTGACCCAAAGCTCGGGTTGTTTGACCTGTAGCTCATCTCCGGGGACGCCGACGAGGCGCTTAATGTAGTGAGTTCCGCCATCCTGACTGCTCATGGAAGCCGGGCCACCCGTCTTAATGTCGCGAGTGTCGAAGACGAAGGATTCGCCACGCTTGGGTTGGCGGAAGTGGTAAGAGACCTTGTCAACGAGGACGAGATCGCCCGAGGTGAGGTAGCCTTGGAAGATGGCATCGCCTTGTTTGAAGTGGGGTGTTTTGCCCTGTTTGCGCCTCTTAAGGGCGTCGGCGATGGTATCGATTCGAGCCGCTTCGTTTAATGGGCTCCCGATGACGACGGTGCTGCCATCGTCGAAAAAGATCTTGGTGCGGGAGAAGAGGAAGAAGCTGTCGTCCTTCATATCGCGAATGTTGAGATCTTTCTTTGCGACGAGGTTTTCGTAGCTGCGACCGGAAAGGGCGAAGTCGAAGGCGCGGCGTCCAATCCATGGCTTGTCCCAGCCCTCTACTTCGTGCGTGCTGGTAGCTACGATGCCGTTCAAAGAAGGCTGCATGGACCCGGTGGGAATGCGGAAGGGCTGGAGGAAGTAGGCACGGATGCCGAGAGCGACCACGATGGCGACCCAGAAGACTTCGATATTTTCCTGAATCCAATCGGGCTGGCGGTAATGTGCGAGGGATTTTTCGCAGGTGTTGCGAACCTGTTTGGAAGCTTCCTTCACCGCGTCGAGATCCTTGGCCTTGATGGCGGCCTTGAGATCGGCGCGACGGGACTCGATCTCATCGATCCGGTCCGGGGCGAGGAGGTCTCTTTTATAATGGAGGAACTTTTTGGCTCCCTTGAGAAGGAGCAGGGCCTCTTTTTTCCAACGTGGCTTAAACACGACGGGAAGTTGCCCCTGTGGGAGGGATCTTTCAAGCGGGAAAGCCCGCCCAGGGACGGCGGACAGGATTTGGCCTTTCGCTTTGGGCCGAAAAAACGTAACTCCCGCTCATGAGAATTTTGACAGGGCTCCAACCGAGCGGGAAACTTCACGTGGGAAACTACTTTGGCGCGATCAAGCCAGCCATTGATGCCCAGGGCGAGGGCGACGGGTATTATTTCATCGCGGATTACCACGCAATGACCACCACGCATGATCCTGCGGAGCTTCGCGAGAATGTGCGGAATGTCGCAATCGACTTCCTGGCGTGCGGCTTCGATCCCTCAAAAGGGGTCTTTTTTAAACAAAGCGCAGTTCCCGAGGTGAATGAGCTGGCGTGGATTCTCTCGACGGTTTGCCCCATGGGCCTGCTGGAACGTTGCCACTCTTATAAGGACAAGGTTTCGAAGGGTTTTTCGGCCAATCATGCCCTTTTCGCCTATCCCGCGCTCATGGCGGCGGATATTTTGCTTTATGACTCGAATGTCGTTCCGGTTGGGGAAGATCAAAAACAACACCTTGAGGTCACGCGCGACCTCGTGGGGAAAATCAACGATCAATACGGCGAGGGAACTCTCGTGATGCCCAAGGCCCGGATTCGGGAGGGCACGGCCAAGGTCCCCGGGCTCGATGGCGAGAAGATGAGCAAGAGCTACCATAATACCCTGCCCATCTTCGGCGACGAAAAGCCAACGAAGAAACTCATCATGCGGATCAAGACTGATTCGGCAGCGGTGGAAGATCCCAAACCAAAGGAGAACTCGATCATTCTCGCGCTGTATCAGCTTTTTTCATCGGACGGGGCTTACGGCAAGATGATTACCGATTATGAAAACGGGGGCTGTGGATACGGGGACTTTAAGAAGCGCCTCGCGGAGGCTTATTGGGATTACTTTGCACCGATGAGAGCGCGGCGGGAGGAGCTGGTAGCAAATCCTGATGAGGTTGATTCGGTGCTGAAGGCGGGTGCTGAGAAGGCTCGGGAAGAAGCAGCGAAGGTGCTGGATCGGGTGCGGAAGGCTGTCGGCTTGGTTTGAGGGGCATACCATCCACACTCCATGTTACTCGTCGTTCTTTTTTTGAAACAAGACGCCGGCGTCGAGTTCTTCGGCTTCCTCCAAGGGATTTTCTTGGAGTGCTTTCTTGGCCTTTTCGTAAGTGATGCGGTCTTGGTCAGTGGCAGGAGGAACGAATTTCCTCTCAACTGAAGCTCGGGCTTCGGCGAAGGCTGTTGCGAGGCTGCTCGCATAGTTTTTCGCGGTTTTTAGATCTTTGGCTGTGGCAATAATTCGAAGTTTGAGCCCTTCAACATCGGCCTCGAATCGGGTCGCTTGGTCCAAAGTTGCAGGACTGGTCCCAGCAGCGATGGCAGCGGCGGTCAGGACTTCGTCGCTTCCTAAGATCTTTAACTCATGATTCCAATCAGGCGACACTGACAAAATGGCACCATGGACCTCCACCACCGAGGTGCTTTCATAGGTTTCAGAACCAACGATTTCCTTCTCATCGCACGCCGACAGGAAAAACAAGGAGATCGCTAAAAGAAAGGCGGAGATTTTACTCATGGCCGTCATCAGGAGTGAGACCGAGGACGATGTTGAACTCGGCGCTGAGTTCGCCCGCTTTAGAGTGCGGGAGGGGGACAAACTTTACCATGAGGTGCTTCGCCGGTTCGCCCATGCGTTTGATCAAGAAGTCTTTGGCGTTCATGTCATTTCCATCAATGAAGCACTGGCTGGTGAGGGCGCGTTTGTTCTTTCGGTAAACCGCGACGTGAATGTGTGGAGTGCGTCCGGGATAGACTACCGGTTTGATCGTGCGGAAGTAATACTTTCCGTCTCTCGCCGTCATGAAGCGACCAAAACCCTGGAAGTTGCCATCGCGTTTCGGGCCATTGAGGCCGCCGTCCTTGGAATGAATGTAAGCTCCCTTGTGATCGACTTGCCAAATTTCGACGCGGGCATTGGGAACAGGGTTGCCTTTGACATCGGTCACTTTTCCGTGGAGATGGGTGATGGATCCGATGGCGGGCGTGATCTCGTCGTTGATGCGGATGAGGTCGTTATCGGTATCAAGGGGAAGTTTATCCGGGTAGAATGGCCCCTCGGTCATGGGAGGGGTGGCGGTCAGGGCTTCGGCGAAGGCGCCGGGAGCGGTGAAGAGAAGGGCAGAGCCGAGAGTGGCGCGGCGGAGGAAGGCGCGACGGTGGCACTCGGGACAGGTGGAATTCATCATAGGATGATATTGCTGGAATGAGGGGTTGGAGGCGAGCGGAAAGACGGTAAGTTACCGCCGTGATCAAAGTCAGTGAATTGTGTGTGAATTTTGAGACGCCCAGCGAGATCGTGGAGGTGCTCAAGGACCTGGATTTTTCGGTGGAAGAAGGCGCGGCCGCCGCTGTGGTCGGGCCGTCTGGAAGTGGCAAGACGACTTTGCTCAATGTTCTCGGGGCCCTTCTCCCTCCGACAAGCGGCTCGGTGATGATTGGCGGGGAAGATGTTGCGAACTTGAATGAGAAGAAAGCGGCCCGATTTCGGAATCAGGAGCTGGGCTTTGTTTTTCAGCAACACCATCTCCTGCCCCAACTTACGGTCATGGAAAATGTTCTCACACCCCGGCTCGCCGGTGGCTGGAAGGAAAGCGAAGAAGAGACCCGAAAGAGAGCCACCCGTCTTTTGGAACGGGTCGGGCTTGGGCATCGGCTCAACCATCGTCCGGGAGAACTTTCAGGCGGAGAGAAACAACGAACCGCGGTGGCGCGTGCTTTGATCAATCAACCAAGAGTGGTGCTGGCCGATGAACCCACTGGAGCCTTGGATGGCGAGACTGGGAGCAAGGTTACTGATTTGTTGCTCGAAATTCAAAAAGAAGATGGCGTGACCTTGGTGGTGGTAACTCACGATCTCGTCTTGGCCGAGCGAGTGGGTGGGGTCTTTGATCTTGGGTCGTGATTTGGCAGACAAACCCGGATCTTCTAGGCATTTCTTTCCTAGGTGTATTTTCGTGAGACAGATTTTTTAGCGAGAGCTTACCTCATCTTTGGTCTTTTACTTGCGGCCGGACCCCTTCGAATAGGCGCACACGTGGAAAGAGCAGCGGTCGATGAAAACGGAATCTAAAAGATTGGCCCCTCAGGAAACCCGATGTTTGAAAGAGGACATTGGGCAACCTGGACACTCAATTGGCAATCAAATCTCCTCCTCATCGCAATGGGAGTTGTCCTTCTCTTTGATGCATGGGAGACCGCAATCCTACTAATCTCCTTCTTTAAAAGAGGGCACAGAGTAGATTCCAAAGGTTAGCGGCATCCGACTTCAACCAATCTCCCCGCCCCCACATGACTCAGCTTCAACCAGCGAGTGTTTTTTGGGAGGAGAGCGGGATGGAGAGTCGGCCATTCGACAATGACGAGGCCTTGGCGGTCGAGGTAGTCGTCCCAGCCGAGATCGAGGAGTTCGTGTTCGTCTTCAACACGGTAGAAGTCGAAATGAAAAACCGCCAGGCGACCGCCGAGGTATTCTTGCACGAGGGAAAAAGTGGGGCTGGTGACTTCTTGCGGGTAACCGAGACCTTTGACGATGCCTTGCGTCAGGCTTGTTTTTCCTGCGCCGAGGTCTCCGACCAGGGCAATGACCTCTCCCGCCTTCGCCGCCTCGCCCAACTCACGCCCCAACGCGTGAGTGGCGGCGGCATCGGCAAGCTTGATCGGAAACTGGATCGGAGGGGGCTGGGGCATGGCTAACGTCAGTATGAAGCGGACAAGAAAAAGGCAAGTTTTGGAAGCGGAGGGAAAGATAGCCAATAAAGCAGTTTATTTTCAAAAAAACCTTGATCGTTCCGTGCTGGTGTGATGAATTTCCGCCTCACGCAACTAGTGAACTGCATCCGCATTTCGTGACTCGTGATTAACTCTTAGCCGAAACCCAACCATGGCCTACGCAATTTTCAAAACCGGCGGTAAACAATACCGCGTGCAAGAAGGCGACACCCTCAGTGTCGACAAGCTCCCCGTGGAAGCTGACGACGAAATCAAGTTCGGCGAGGTTCTCCTCGTGAACGATGGTGAGAACACAACTCTTGGTGCCCCAATGATCGAAGGAGCAGGCATCACGGCCAAGGTCATCGAGCAGCATCGCGGAAAGAAAGGCGTTGCCTTCAAATTTAAGCGCCGCAAGGGTTTTCACAAGACCATCGGTTTTCGCCACCACCTCACCAAACTCGAGATCACTTCGATCAACGGTTAATTTTTCAACCTACTTACTACTTTTTGTTATGGCCCATAAGAAAGGACAGGGATCCGTTAAAAACGGACGCGACTCAAACAGCAAGCGCCTCGGCGTGAAGAAATTCGGTGGCGAAGTCGTCATCGCAGGTAACATTCTCATCCGCCAGCGCGGAACCAAATGGCATCCCGGTGCCAATGTTGGCATGGGCAGAGACCACACTCTCTTCGCTCTCACCGACGGAAACGTCTTCTTCGACAAAAAGGGCCGCCGCATCAACGTGGCACTCGCCGACTAAAGTTGATTTTCAAAGCGTTATTTTTTAGAGGAAAGGCGAGCCAATTGGTTCGCTTTTTTTCTTTTTAAAGATCTAGTTTTTTATTGACCCCACCAAATGAACATCGTTCTCGTAGAACCGGAAATCCCGCACAACACGGGGGCTATTGGCCGACTGGCACTCGCAACGGGATCGACACTGCATTTGGTCAAACCGCTCGGCTTCTCGCTTGATGAAAAATCCGTTCGCCGCGCCGGACTCGATTACTGGAAGGATGTCGACTTAAAGGTTTGGGAGAGCTTCGACGAACTCCTCGCCGCCCATCCAGAGGCGCGAATTTGGTTCGTCAGCACCAAGGCTAAAAAATCGGCTTGGGAAGTGGAGTTCCAAGAAAATGATTTTTTAGTCTTCGGCCGCGAAACAAAGGGCCTCCCCGAAGAATGGCTCGACGACCGCGCCATTCGTATCCCGATGAAGGAAGGTTCTACCCGCTCCCTCAATCTCGCAACAGCCGTGGCAATCGTTCTTTATGAAGCGCAACGGCAGGTTGGAGATTTGGAATGAGCCGGTTAGTTTGCCAAATCGGCTCATGATCTAAAATTGGCAGCAAAATGACTGGCCTAACTTCCGCTTCGAACGCGGTGAATTAGAGCAGTCACTGATGACTTATGCTGAGCAGAGTAGTCGGATGAGCGAATTTTTAAATTGGTTCAACAGATCACTCATCGAGTCAAAGAGCCCTCTCAGCGAATCACCGATCAGAGCAGGAATTGCCCATTTCTACTTCCAAAGTACTCACCCTTTCGAAGACGGGAATGGAAGAATGGGACGAGCCATCTCGGACAAAGCCCTCGCTCAAGGCGCAGGACGTTTTGCGGTCTCAGCCTCTCCCATATCATGGAAGAGAAGCAGACTCCACTTTTCCTGACCGAAACCGGACCACTCCGCGCCCGCGCACTCGACGGTGCTAAATGTTCGGCTCTGAACGTAGCAATCTTCATCGTCGATGCCGAAATCGCAGACCCCTCCAATTTGGTTATCACAGAAATCCAACTCCAACCCTCTGGCT
>JBLHUR010000091.1:0-24371 GCA_047629805.1 Akkermansiaceae bacterium
CACAAGCAGAACTTGGTCTCAGTGAGAGACCTCGGCTTTTCGCGTTTTCAATAACTTATGCCATGACAAACCCTTAGGCTAGGAAGCGCTTGATCGCGCCGGTCTGCGCTAATTTTTTACGGGTCATATCGGTATCGAGATCGCCGTAATGTGCGACAGGGTTTCCGTAGGCGTTCAGGAGGGTGGTGTACCAATTGCCGAGGGTTTTGTGGCCTTCGGTGGCGTGGGGGGCGAGGCGGAGGTAGCGACCGGCGATGTCGAGTTTGGAGTTCTGACCCGACATCACGATGGTGGGGGCCTCGGTGTCGGGGCCGTGGTGACCGGCGCCGGTTTCGGGCATGTAGATGATGGTGGTGTTGTCAAACATGCTGCCGTTTCCTTCGGGGACGGACTTGAGTTTGGTGACCATCTTTTCGATCTGGGCCATGTGGCTCGCTTTGACGATGTTACGCAGTTTTAAGTCCAAGCTGTGACCGAGGCGGTGCAGATCAACTTTGCCGGTGTTGCCGGGCAGGGTGTCGATGGGGGTGTTGAGATCATCGATGGTGTAGGTCACGAGGTTGGTGAGTCCTGAAATGAGGGCGGCCAGCATGACGTCGGTGAAGGAGCCCTGCTTCTCGACGAGGGTGGCATCTTCACCACCGTTGGCGTGGATTTTGTCAATCGCGGGGAGGTTCTTGGCAATGACCTTGGAGAGCGAAAGGACCTTGGAATTGCGGGCCCGGATGGAGGCGAGTGATTCGACGTGACTGCTGATTTTGCCGTGCTCGGAACCGTTGAGCTTGGAGAGTTGCCGGCTCTCCTTTTCGCGGAGGTAGTCGAGGAGGTTGTTCTGGGTATTGACGGCCTTGGAATTGGTGACTGATTTGAAGAGTTCGTCGTAAGCGGTCTGCGGATCGGCGTAGCAATAGTTGCGTTGGTGGGCCGCGGGTGCGGAGAAGCCGGAAACGATGCCGGTCCGGTAGCCCACGGTGCCGCCGCCGGCCGCGAGCGAGAGTTCGACATGGCCGAAGGGGGAGGGAAACATTTCGGCGAGTTCGAAGTCGATGGTGCGGCGTTTGATGCCGCTAATGACATTACGACCCGCGCTGTAGGCGCCCATGCATCCGGAGAAGGAGTAGTGGCCGCCACCGGCCATCTTCATCGAGAGCCCTTGCAGGATTGTCATGTTTTCCTTGTGGGCCTCGAGGCATTTCAACCAATCGGGCAGCTCGTGTTTATCGAGGTCGGCTTCAAAGGCTTCCTTCTCTTTGTCCTTGCGCTTTTCCTCTTCGGAAAAAGTGGGGAGGGAAAAAGTGCCGGGAACGTTTCCGTTCGACTTCCGGATAAAAATGAAGCGGTGAGGGTGCCCCGTTTCGGTGCTTTGACCGAAGAGGTGGCTGAAGGAAGGAGAGAGGGCAAGTCCACCTGCTCCGAGGCCGGTGGCTTTGAGAAAGTGTCGTCTATTGATCATGGGATTCAAGAGGGGCGGGTTTACGATAGATGAAGGAATCGGAAGTGAGAAGCGAGATGATGACGGCGTCGAAGCTGCCCTTATTTTTAAGGTAAGCGTGTTCGGCCTCGATGAGGGTTTTGGAGTCCGAGAGTTTTTCGTTGCGACCCATGAAGTAGCGGAAGGTGTAGCGGATGATGGATTGGCGGACCTTGGATGATTTGGCGAGGCGTTGGGCGAGGTCGAGGGCGTCGGTGATGTCGCCATCGAGGGCGGGGTCGCCGGTGCCGCGGAGGTGTCCTTTGGCGTTGACGGGAAGAGTTTTGTAAGTCGGTCGACCGTCGATGTGGAGGCCGCGTTCTTTGGGGGCGGGTGCCATGATGTTGTCGGGGTGTTCGAGCCTTTCCTGGAGACGGAAGCGGCCGAAGTCGTCGTAGATTTCGAAAGCAATCCCGAGTGGGTTCATGCGCTCGTGGCATTTCCAGCAGTAGTTGTCGCCGGTCTTTTCCTCGAGTCGCATGCGGAGGGTGCGGTGATGGTCTTCGGGGACGACGGCATCGACGGTGATGGGGACGTCGGGGATGGTGCCGGCGAGGAGCTTCTCGCGAACCCACTTTCCGCGGCGGACGGGGTCGGTTTCGAGGTTGAGCGAGTGGGCGATGAGCCAAGCCGGGTGGGTGAGCATGCCCCGGCGATGGGGGACCTTGGCGGGTTGGGTGACGGGGTAATCCCAGTGGGTGTGATCGAGGTTGAAGAATTTGGCAACGTCGACGCCGCGCATTTGTTGGCCGGTGCGGGTGGAGGCGTTTCCTTTGTGCGAGTAGTGCTGGGGAAAGGAGTTGTAAGGTGCGGCGGCTTTTTGTCCTTTGCCGAGGCGGAAGGCGAAGCTGGTCATCGTGCTCTTAAACGAGCGGACCCAGCCCTTGCGTCGTTTTTCATCCTTCATGAAATTCCGGAAGACGGTGCCGCGCATTTTCATTTTGTCGATGAAGGGCCAGTGTTCGTAGAGTTCTTCTTCGGTGAAGTTTTCCCAGTCGTATTTTTTGAAGTAGTCGTAGATCGTCTTGATGCGATCGGCGGAGGCCTTCATATCGGCATTGTTGCCGGTGTGATAGGTGTAGAATTTTTCGGTCGAGAGAAGTTCCTCGAAGACCATGGTGTCGTTTTGGAGGATGTGATCGACGAGCATGTCGGCTTCATCGATGAGGCGGCCCCGGGCGTCGAGGTAGTTGGCATGGTTACCAAAGCGGGGCGCGTCTTTGAAGATATTGAAGGCGGCGGGGTAGCCGAAGAATTCGCGGAAGAAGCGGAGCTTGCGGATGGGAGTGTTGGTGAGGCTTGAGTTGAAGCCGTCTTTTTGGACTCGTTCTTGGATGATGTAGAATTGGTCGCGTCGGGCGAGCATGCGCTTCACTTCGCGGCGATAGTCCTCGCGGGTTTCGAGTCGGCCTTCGCGGGCGGCGGCGGTGAGTTCGGGATCGGGGCTGTTGTCGGTGAGGGCGAAGGCGAGGGCGTAGCTGGCATCGCGCGCGGACATCATGCGGCGTCCGTGTTGATCGGCCGGGCCTTGGCCGAATTCGTAGCGATAGACGAGTTCGGAACTGAGAATGAGAGTCTCAACGAGCTTGGCGATGCCGGACTGGAGGTCGAGGGTTGCGATGTAGTCTTGGGTCAGGGCGAGTTCGTCGAGGGACTCGGTCGCGGTCGGTTTGCGCTCCAGGATTTTGAGGTAAACTTCTTCGATCAGATTGCCGAGGGCCTCGGCGTTTCCAGAGTCGGACTTTTCGCGTTCGGCTTGGAAGGACTGTTCCCAGTCGGCCATGCATTTTGCGATCACTTGGAGGTAGGTGTCCCCTTTCTTACGGTGTTTTTTGAGGGCGGCTTTGACCGTAGTCATTTCGGGTTCGGGGAGTGGCCGGAAGGCAGGGCGGGTGACATTTCGTTTTTGGACATCCTTACGGATGAGATCCATGTCCCAGTGTTTGGAAATGATCATCATGAGAGTGACGCGACTCTGGATTCGCTTCGGGTTGATCCCGTGCTCAAACCAATCCTTTTCGGTTTTCTCGACAACCTCTTGGTAGCTCACGCCATCTTGCGAATATTCGTTAAGGCCGCGGTAGATGGCCTTGATGTCCTCGGCGCCGTAGCGTCCGTGGATGAGTTCGAGATTGTCCTGAAGTTTGGCCGCTTGTCCTTTCTTATCGAGGAGAACTTCGATTTTATCGATCTGGGCGCGGGTGAAGGTGGGAAGGAGGTCCTGGTGTTGTTTTTTGAAAAGATCCTGGAGGAGAGCCGGGATGTGATCTTCGAGAAAGCTTTCGCGTGAGCGGAGAGTTTCGCGCTGGGCCAGTTCCATTTCCATAATGCGATGCATCGCGGGATAATGGGCCTTCATGATGGCTTCCGAAGTGATGTGCCCGGCGATTTTGCGGGCGTTGGAAATCATGGTGAGGAGGTGCCCTCCGGTGAGCGCGGTATTGTCGTAGTATCGCACGCCAATCTTGGCGGGAAGGAGGAAGGGGTTGGTGATGCTTTGCCGGAGGCTGGAGCCACCGAAGCGGGTTCCAAGGTTGACGCCATTATCGCCGATGACGGTTTGGCGTGTGCCGTCGATGGTGCGCACGCCCTGGTGGTTGACGAGCTTGTTGATCTTGTCGTTAAAAATGAACTCGCTGATGAGCCAGCGGCGGTCATGGGTGAAAGCGGGGAGTTTGGCGTATTCGCCGGAGAAGAGCTTTTGGTGATTGATATAGTTGCCGTATTCCGAACGCTTGAGTTTTTCCTCAAGTTGGGAGGCCTTGTGTTTTTTGAGCTCCGAGCCGGCCCATTTTAGAATGGCGGCGCGTTCGTCTTCGGTCGGTTGGCGCTTCTTTTTCTTGGGCGGCATTTCTTGGAAGAAGACCTGCTCTTGTAATTTGTTGAGGAGGTTGAGCCGGGCTTCCAGAGTCTGGCTGCCGAGCTGGTCGAGGCGGAGGTCACCCTTTTGGGTGTCTTCGTCGTGGCAGTCGTAGCAATAGTTGTCGAGCAGGTCCGTGACCTTGGCGGGAATGGTTATCGGACTCGCCGAGGCCATGGCAATGAGCGAGCAGGTCGTGAGGAAAAGGGGGAGCAATTTCATGTCAGAGAAAATTTTACGATCTTAGGAGAGGAGCCATTTGGGTCACCAGTCGGGTTCGTTTTAGGTTTTGGAGCCGCCGCTTTCGACAAGGAGATACGAGTTCCCTTCTGCATATCCTATCGTCATTTTCGGGGCTTCGTGAATGTTGAGTTCCATGAAAGAACGACCGTCTTAGAGTTGTCTTTCCTTGCCGGTGATTTCGGTTCGTTCAATCGGCTGAGGCGAGGAGTCAGAAGTTCGGTATCTCAGTCCCCAAAGTCCCTGATTCAGCTCCATGCGTCGAGAGTTCATTCTCGCGTTTTCAAGGGAATGGATCGTGCTTTTGCGACGAATAGTAGGGGGCTGTCGGCTGGTCGTATTACGACGGATTGGAGCGGGACTCAAAAGAAGACAACCTCGCCCGATCCCGTTTCTGTCTTGAGTATGAATGATGTCGATGCATGATGTCGGTGCGTGATGACGTTTATGAGAACGGTTATCGACGTGCCAGATGAAATTATTCAGTCCCTTGATCAGGTAGGGGGTGCGGAAAAGCGCTCCCGGGCGTCCTTGATCCGCGAGGCGATTGCGGAGTACCTTAGGATGAAGGCGATTCCACCGGCAGAGGCGGCCTTTGGTCATTGGAAGGACACCCCGAGAGATGGAGTTCAGTATCAGAATGATCTTCGGGGAGAGTGGGAGAACCGATGAAGGCAGTTTTCGATACCAACATCCTCATTGACTACCTCAATGGGGTTGAAGCCGCGCGGAAGGAAATCGCGCTTTACCAACTCAGAAAAATCAGCGTGATCACTTTCATCGAGTGGATCAATTGTGAATCGACCTGCTTGGCTCGCCCCTGGAACTTCTGCGCAGAAACCAAGGGCGGCGGTCGTGCCTCCCTCTGCCCCGGGCTTGCAATAGGCGGCCTCGTTGAGGCGGAGAGCATATCCTTCCTTTCACGAGCGATTCCTTTACCTTGAGAGGACCAGCCATTTGGGCTTCCAGCCCGGTTTGTTGCGGGTGCTGAAGCCTCCGGTTTCGATGAAGAGGAAGTCGCGCTCTCCGACTTTCTCTACCGTCATTTCAAGGGCTTGGTATTTGTCGAGGTCCATGAGGGTGTTGCCGGACCAAACTCGAGAGGAATGGTCGCTTGCTCCATTTTCTTCAAAGGTGATGCGGGTAAAGAGTGGTCGCCGAGCTTTCGGATTCTTTTTCGCAGCTGGGTCAAAGTCGGTGATTTCAGCGACTTCGGTGAGGAGGTTCCAGGTTCCCTTGATCGCCGGATTTGCGACGAATTTCCCATCCCAGCGGAACTTGTCTTCGTCGGGTAGGAGTTCGTGATTTTCGGGATCTTGTTTGGCCTGCCATTCGGACGAGAGCATGGCGACAAGCGAGGCTGATTTGAGAACGAGATCGTGACCCATGGGCGGAAGCTTTTGCTCTTCAAAGTGAAGGCTGATCTTTCCCTGGGGAAGTTTGGAGGTCGGCTTGGCTTTGTATTTGTCGTTGTAGCGAATGAAGGTTTTCAGGGCGATAGTGACGTCGCCGCCCTTGAAATCGTCGATAAACTCCTTCGTGAGGTAGGCTCCCTTTGGCAGCCCGCCCGATCCCCGCCCGTTGCCTTGCTTGGCTTCGATGAGGGCTTTTCCGTTAAGGTAGATGATGTGCCCTCCGCCGGCTCCGACGTGGTTGCCATCGTTGACCATGAGGCGGTAGCGGTGGCCCTCTTTGAGGGCCGGGAATTTGAAGGTGCTACGCATGAGGAGGACTTCCTTTTCCCAGAGAGTGTTCACCGGCGTCGCGCCAAAGCAGGCGGGGCCGACGCAGCTGCGGTCGCACTTCGTGATCGGTCGGTCGGGCAACTTGCCATCGTAATTGCCAAAGGGGCTTTTGCCTTCCTTCCAGCCGGACTTGGCGGGTTGGAAATCGGTGGCGAACCAGTTCGCCATTCCTTTCGGCAGGGTCACTTCGCGGTAGCGCGTGATCAATTGATCAAAGGGAACTTGCTCGGCGGGAATCGGGTCGAAGGAATGGTAGGACCATTTGGAATTGCGGAGGTCGGCGAACATCGTCCAGCCGAACTCTTGATAGCCCGCACGATCGTAGAGTGCGGCGAGGCCATCGATGGCATCCCGCGATCCTCCGGGGCGCTCTGACTGGGTCTCGGTAGCGGTGAGTTTGCCAAGATTGACGCGATTTTTTCCGACATATTCAGGGACCAATTCGTCCATGATGATAGGCTTGATGGCCTTCTTTAGCTTGGGTCCAAACTTACTGGCATCGGCGGCGAGGAAGAATTCCTTGTAGGGGAGGATTTCGTTGGGCTGCCGCTGCTTCGCAATTTCGTAGAGGGCATCGAGGCCTCCGGGGACATCGGCCAAGGAGGCCGCGATTGCTTCGAGGTGGAACTCGTAGGTGGGCTTGAGATTCTGACCACTTACCGAGGTTTTTTTCCCCGCGTAGCCGGTGAAGGTCTCCTGCAAGGTCTTGGCCGCGAGTTGGTGGACCGCAGGGCTCGCGGATTTGATTTGAGCGCGGATCGCCGGGGCGAAACCAAGCGTCACCGAGACCCGTTGATTGGTCCGGATCAATTCGCCCATCGCAGGGAGGATTTTTTGGTAGCAACGTTCATCGGCTGCCACTGGAGTGAGCGCGGTGAGGGCGGCGTTACGAAGCCAAGCTTCTTCGTGTTTGAGATAGGGGATGAGGAGATCGACGAGCGGCACGATGTCATCCGGCGAAGCCTGCCCTATCAGTTGCAAGGCTGCGTCCTTGATCGTCCAGGATTCCTTGGGGTCTTTCACGGCCTTCACCGAGAGTTCGAAGACTTCAGGACTGAGCTTTCGGGTTTTCACCAAGGCCCGCAACATCGCTTCGCGGACCCGTGGATCATTGGACTGAAGAAATTCCGTGACGAGCTTCGGGCGAACCTGGCCGCCGGGTTTGGTCCACCCGATGTAGCCGCTATTCACGCCGAGAGCCTTCATCGCGGCGGTGAAGCGGATGCTGTAATCCTGATGGTGCAGGGAGCGCCGGATTTCGTCGTCGCTTGGTTGCTCGGTGCCATGGAAACGACGGAGGAAAGGCATGCTCGAATCATGGGCGAGAGTTTCGCCGGAAAGATCCTGCGTCTGGCCGTCTTCATGAGGCACAGCCTCGAGTGAGAGGAAGGCATTGTCAGCTTCGGTTCCCCAGGGTTGTTTTGGGAGTTGGGAGGGCTTGGAAAACTGGGTCGGGGGGGCTCCCGTGATGCGAAGGGTTTTGCGAGGAATGGTATAGGTCAGGGGATAAGCCACGCCCCAGAGTTCCTTGTCGTATCCGGCGCCGCCGAGGATGCCGAAGGAACCATCAAAGCGGCGCGAGAGGTCGTAGTGCCACTGTCGCTGGTCCATGAAGTCGCGGTATTGCGCGGGCTTCTTTTCGTAGAGTAATCCCATCGCGGCACTGCGCCAGATTTCGCCAATTCCGCCACCGGTATGGCCATGGAGCATGAAGGTCGTGCTATAAAAACTCTGCATCGCGCAGAGGTCGCGGGCCTTTGCGTAGAGCGAGTTTTCGCCATCGGGAGTGAGCGCAGCGGCGGCGGCCATGGCGAAGGCCAGCTTGCCGTTCTTGCCATTGTCGACAAAGCCGATTTCAGGTCGGTCGTCGCCATAGGGATTACTGCCTCGTCCGGCGTAGCGATAGAAGTGTCTCAGGGCACCGTGAAGGGTGTGGTCGGGAACATCCGCGCCGCATTCTTTCGCAAGAAGGAGAAAGGTCACGACATGGGTGCCGGAGGCATTGAGATGGCCGCTGCCGTAACTGGTGAGGGCGGAACCGCGGCCGGCCCAAGCATCGTTGTGTTGCGTTTTCGCCGCGCTATCGACCCACTTCTGGATGTTCGCGAGGATCTCCGGATCCCCGGTGCGGAGGTAGCACTCGGTGAGTGGAATTCCGCCATAGCCGAGATACCAGGGGTAGGAATGGGCGGGAGTTTTGCGTGCCCAATTACGGACAATTTCGAGATCCCTGTCCTCGCCCGTGGAGAGGAGGAAGAGCATTCCAATCCCGCCCAGGCCTTCGGTTGATTTCGGTTGGGAAAGGTAGTCAGCGACCTGGCGCACGATCTGGTCCGACTTGGGGCAGTTCAGAGGCCACGTCTTGCTGTAGGCTCCGAGGACGGGAAGCGTGACCGTCACTGCCTCGGCTTCTCCCTTGATCGCGAATTTAAGAAGACCATCGCTGGCTTCCGCGGCCGCAAGGATTTGGCCCAACTGAATGCGCGGATCGATGTCGGCCAAGGTCTCGCCATTGATGGTTTCGATGACTTGCCCCTTCTTGAGCTTCCCGGTGGCAGCAGCAGGGGAGCCGTCCTCGACATTCTTGATCTGCATCGTGAAGGCCGGTTGCCGCAGCTCGATACCAATCCCCACCGGGCCAAAACGAGCGATGGTCTGGAGCGACTTTGTCTCGCTCGGTCGGGTCGAAAAGAGGGCATTCGGTTCTTTGTAAAAACGATCTGCCAAAGTGGAGGAAGAAACGCTGGCAAAAGTCAGCGTAGCAAGAAGAGTTCGCCTGATGAGTGTTGAAGTGAGATGTCTCATGATTCAGCCACCAAGCTTCCTGATTTGTGCCAAGGCGTCGAGAGAACACTCTCGTCGATTTGAGAAATAAGAACGTGCTTTTGCGTCAGGGCTTAACGTCGGGTGGTTTGTCGTTGTGCTGATTTTACGATCAGATAGTGATGGTGGTTTTGCCGGGAAAGATCCGTGCGTGGATCCCGTTGTGGGAATCGAGGTAGAGCTCGGCGACCTTTCGTCCGGACTTAATGGCCCAAGGAAGGGGCTGGTCATATTTCTTCGCGGTAGGGTGGGAGAGCATCATGATTGCGAGGCTTTGGGTGTGGTAAGTTTGTCCCTTGAGATGGCTGATCATGTTTACCTAAATATCGGAAGTGAGCCTAGCAGAGTCTGCCTGATATCCTCAGGCATTCCACGCGACCAATGTCTCTCGTGATGGTGTATGCGTTATCGATAGGATCTCTGCACGAGGACTAGCATTTTGGTGAGAGGTGACCGGCTGGTTCTTCGGCGGTGCCGAATGCCTTGAAGGCCGGCGGTGGAGCCATTTGTTACCGTTCCGCCAGATCACTTCGCGGTGGAGTGGATGGTAAGAGCTTGTTGAACCCGTCCCGGTTCTGCTTCAAATTCTGGAAAAAGAGTCTCGCGAATCCAAACCACCTAATTTCATTAAATTTATCTTGCTTAGTTTATAATTTTTAAATCATATTGAGGCCACTTTACCAAAAAGATCGTCACATTTTACGTTCTCTTTGACCTTCCGTTGGTGAATTTCTCAACGAATCCTTCCTGACAGCCAATAAATTCTTTAGCACCCATGAAAAAGCCATTTCCTACTTCAGCTCAGTTCAACCTGATCTCAGCAGCCTTTTCAACATCAGCGCTTTCCCTAACCCTTTTCAGCTGCACGTCGGGCTATTATCCCCCTGTGCAAAATCCGGTGAATCCGGTGAATCCGGCGGCTCCAATCCAGCCAGTAAATCCTGCGGTTCGCACAACATATACTGATTCTCAGGCCTACGACAAATACTTTGGGGTAGGCTATAACTACGTCGATGCCAAAGTCCTCGCGAACTTCTGGGGTGAGTCTTCTCCTTCGGCCGCTAAACTTCGTTTGGGTCACAAGATGCTCGATTTTGGGCCACAAGAAGGAAGAATCCACCTCGGACAGGCTAGGCAAACTGTCGTGAACAGACCCATCAGCCAGTGGCCGGTCTGGATTCAAGACGGAGGCTACACTTATAATGACGCCGAGCGACTTGGCCGCTACTGGGGTGGTGGCACCTCGCAAGCGAAAACCAAGATGGCTCGTAATCTCATTCAGGGGCAGGACCAATGGAATCGTGCTGCTCTCGCCGCCGCTTTTTAGATCCAACTCAGGCATCTCGTTTATGTCCGACTTAGGCAATCGTTCCCCGGCTGCTATCGGAAAGCTTGGTGTTGAGATCGAATTAATCGCTCCGGTCGGCAAAAGTCGGGAAGACTTGGCGATCGCTATTGCCGAAAATTTCGGAGCTCGGGTTCGGCGATTTTTTCATCCTCAAGGCGAGCCGAGTAAAGTTCCAAATACCCCAGTTTTTGAAAATCTTACTCTGGGATTTTCAGTCGAAGACGAGGCCGGAAATATCCTCGCCCAATGCGTCGACGACCTTACTCTGCAAAGTGATCTCGTCTCCGAGGCCCTGCCCAAGCCCGGCTGGTATCGCATTGTCTCCGACGACGCTCGTTTTCTGAGGCTCGCGATGCGGCACGCTGATGCCCGTGAACCCTTGGAGACGGTGCTCAATCCAGTTGCCGCTCTTTTTGGGACTACCCCTGATACCGGGGGGGGCGGTATGAGACGGGTGTCAGACGAATCCGGGGCTCCGATCGTCCTGGGTGCGGCCCTTCCCGGGGAACGCGAACGCCCCTGCGAGCTCGTGACCAGCCCGATAAGCGACAATCATCTCGAATCTCTCGAAGCCTTACTTAAGCCGGCCCGGGAACTGGGATTTACGATCCCGGCCGAAGGTGCCATTCATCTTCACTTTGATGCCGAACCGTTGTGCTCGGCCTCAACCTTTGCCAATCTAGTCCGTATTCTTGGGTTACATTCCGACGCGATCAAAGAACGCTTCCAGACCAACCCCCGATGCACCCGTCTTGGTCGCTGGCCAATCGAAATCTTCGATGTCATCACCTCGGAAGGGTTTCCCTTGCTCAGTTGGGATGAGGCCAAAGAGAAGCTTCGCCAAATCAAGCTCATCAAATTTTGCGACTTCAACCTCTTCAATCTCGTCCACGAGACAAAGGGTAAGCACACCTTTGAAGTGCGGATCTTTCCGGTTTGGATGGAAGGGGAAAAAATCGTGGAAGCAGCCATGTTTTTTGCCGAAATTCTTGCTTGGGCTAAAGACGACCAAGGACAGCTTAAACCTGTCCCGGACTCGCTTGCTGAATTTTTCTAGGGTTCTCCAAGCAAGAATCAATCGCGGCAGTGGGGAAGGGGATTGAAGCCCACCCTGATCTTGCTGATCAGCGGAAGGCGCGCGATGAGGCCAAGGTGGTCTATGAGGAAGCTCGCAAGGGCAATGATGCCGAGTTGATCAAAGCGACCCAGCGGACAAGTCGTGATGCGGCAGGGACTTTTTCGCGTGATGGTTTCAAACTTAAAGAGATTCAAGATCTTCAGGCAGCCTCGGTGTTACAGCGGAAGAAGCTTGAAGCCCTGCAATATCGTCTCGTGGCAGAGTCCGGTGAGGAAGGAAAGGCCTTGATTGAGACGATGAAGGTACTGGAGGCCCGCTATGCGGAGCTTAAGAAGTAGTGGGGGCGTTCTCCCAGCCTCTCCAGAAAAAGCCGGGTGCCATTTTGCGGGCCATCATGGGACCCATTTACGGAAGTTCCTGATACTCGCGTTTTTCAGGAGCGTTGTGGGTTCGATCTGGAGGAGTGTCTGGAGGAACACAGTCAGCGATGTCTGAGACGTCCTGGAGACTGAGGGCGGATGGCGCCGTGCGATGGTAGATTGAGTAGCTATGTGTTTTATCAGGCCGAGTAGTTAAAATGATTTTTGATGATCCCGTTGATTGGTCAGAAATTAAAGGTGTTTTCAAATGGGGAGAAGTCCACTTTTCTAGGATTTCATTTTTGGTTATTTCGTCTTGACCAAGGTGTTTAAAATCCGTTGAACTGAAGAACGTTCGGTTGGGTAATCTTCTTGGTGTTGCTGCAAAGCATCGCTCAAGGTAGAGAAGATGGGGAAGTCCCTGTTGATGTCCGACCCGCTCATCCTATATCTCTCAATGAACGCCTCTCCTTCTTTTCCGTGTCGCTTTTTGTCTTCGATACTCTTCCGCGTCCTTTTCGTTCTCTTGTCATTTACGGCTGCGGTCCGAGCGCAGGCTCCTTCCTTCACCTTGAAGCTTTCACCCGCGACCGTCGGGGTTGGAAGCTGTAGTGACCTCACTTTTGAAGTGCAAAACAACAGTGCGATTGTCGTGAGCGACCTCGCGTTTATTTTGAATCTGCCGGAGGGAGTTGCTTTGAGTAGTCCAGCTTATGCAATCAGTGACTGCGGAGGGACCTTCGTGGTCGCGGATGGTGGAAGGACGGTTGCCTTAAGCGGTGGGTCGCTTGCTGCCAATTCCACGTGTTCCGCAAGGGTCGGGATTACCTTGTTGGGCGAGGGACCATTTGACCTTACCACGGGTGATTTGACTTCAGATGCCGGGAACAGCGGGACTGCGACCGCCTCGATCGGGATTCCTCTCACCGGTCCGTCGCTAGGTTTTACCAAGTCATTTGGCATGAGTCCCATGCAGCTTGGAGGCCAGACCACCTTGACCTACACTATTGAAAACCAATCTGGAGTTGATGCCGAAGGGATTTCTTTTAGCGATGATCTTTCTCCGGGAATTGTCGTTGCGAACCAAGCAAACATTTCCAACAGCTGTGAGGGCTCCACTCTGACGGCGATCGCGGGTTCCCAGCAAATCAACTTCAGGGGAGCAAACCTCCCAGCTGGACAGACCTGTGCCATCTCTTTTGATGTGGTGGGATTGTCTGCTGGAGCAAATATCAGTGTCTCCGGTGAAATCTCATCGAGCTTCCCAGGTGGCAATCCGGTTTCCTCCGGCCGGGCTTGTGCGGTTCTTGAGGTGATTCGCCCCGAGGATCTTGCGAACATTTCGTTTTCGAAGTCATTTGTAGAAGATTCGATTGATCCGGGCGGGAAGGGATCCCTTGCATTTACGATCACAAACAACAGTCAAACTGAGACCTTCTCTGGAATTACTTTTACGGATGACCTGAATGCCATGCTTCCCGGGGCTGTTGCGGTTGACCTGCCGAAGGAGGGAGGGTTTCTGGTCGATGCAGGCTTTGATGGCACGGGTTCCTCTGTCTTGGGCCAGTCGTGGGACTATCTCGACCAACTCCAGAATGAGAATGGAAGAAGTGATGACTATCCGGTTGATGGGGCCGGAAACGTCTGGAATGATTCTGCTTTTGATCCGTCAACCTCGACGATCGGGCCATGGGAGAACGAAGGTGCGCCCTTTCAAGCGGGTGTTATTGATGCTTTTCCTCCCGGGACGCTCTCCGTTTTAGGCGGGATTGACGCCGCGGCCAATGGAGAGAACCTCGTCACTACTTACCTCTTCCGGCAGAATTTCAACCTTGATGCGACTCAGGCCGGACTCGGCGATTGGTTACTTGATTATGTGTTTGACGATGGTGCGATCATCTACGTCAACGGGACTGAGGTCTTCCGGAGTCCGGGAATGCCGGTTGGACAAGTGACGACCACCACACTCTCGGAACTCGGAAACGAAGCTAGCCGGACCTCGAGTCCTCTCGATCTCTCGGGAGTTCTTGTTCAAGGTCCGAATACGATTGCGGTTGAGCTTCACCAAGCCACTTTGGACAGCAGCGATGTCGGTTTTTCACTGGGATTATTGCCTGCTTCAGAGTCACCCACTGCCGGGTTTAGCTATTCTGATGATACTTTTGAGGGGACCAACGATGCCGGTTCCTCAGATGGTTCTCTGAACCCCACTGGTGGATTTTCAGATGGGGGAATTACGGTAACCGTCGGAGGCAAGAATTTCATCTTGGGGTTTCTCAATCCTGCCAGTTCCGGTGGTTGGACGCGGACCTTTACGGTGGATACCGCCGGGTCCATTCCGGTGAGTCTACGCTATCGCCTTATGTTTGATGAATCTTATGATAATGGTGATTTCGGCCAGGCATTGTTTGAGTTAGATGGCGTTCGCTATGGAAATAGCGCTAACAACTCGCTTGCTGAGCTGAATGGTGGTGCCGGAGTCGATCAGGATTCAGGCTGGCAGGTTTACACCACCAATATTTTTCTTGGAGCGGGCGAGCACACCATTTTACTGGGTGCCTTTAACAACAGCTCGAATGCAGGCTCCGAGGTGACGGAGGCCTTTTTCGATGATATCCGCATTGGGACTCCAGAAAGGCCTGCAGCGGTTTGTGGGCCGGGGTCGCAACTCAGCGGCAGTGATATTTTATCCTTTACCGGAGGGCAACTCGCTCCCGGTCAATCCTGTTCGTTTCGGGTTGGGGTGGAGGTTCCGATCTCGGCAACATTCGGAAGCTATCTTAACCAGACCAGTCTCATTTCCACTGAAGTCGGAAACCGTTCATTGGTAGGGTTACCAGCAACAGATACCTTGAATGTCTTGCCGATTGCTCCTGCTTTCTCAAGCGGCTTTGTTCCCGCAGATATTCCATTGAATGGAACGAGCACGCTCACCTTTACCATCGATAACCAGGCCAGTCGTATCGAAGCCTCAGAGGTGACGTTTATCGGTAACCTTCCGGATGGAATGGTGGTCGCCGATGCGCCTAATCCATCTTCTGATTGTGGAGGTTCTGTGTCGGCTCAGGCTGGGAGTCGCACCATCAGCTACTCTGGTGGAGTTGTTCCTGTGGGTGGAATTTGTAATGTGACGGTTGATGTTACCTCTGCCACTCTTGGCGAACTGGTGAGTGTGAGTGGAAATCTCACGACATCTCTCGGTGACAGCGGGTCTGCGACCGCCACTCTTAGCGTAAATCCACCTCCTGTTTTCACAATTGTCTTTGGTCCGGATTCCATCAACGCGGGAGAAGTTTCGACCCTGACATTTGCGATCGACAACAGAGAGTCGCGCCTCGCGGCTACGGACATCACTTTGAATCACCAATTGCCTGCCGGTCTTGTTTTGGCAACTCCCGCT
This sequence comes from Akkermansiaceae bacterium, assembly GCA_047629805.1. Lineage (GTDB taxonomy): Bacteria > Verrucomicrobiota > Verrucomicrobiia > Verrucomicrobiales > Akkermansiaceae > SW10. The sequence goes on from JBLHUR010000091.1 coordinate 15,325, forward strand.
AATCCCGCCACCACTTGCTTAGGCGGAAACCTCGTTGCGCTATCCGGTTCCAATACAATCTCCTATATCGGAGGAACAGTTCCTGCCGGACAGACTTGTATCGTGACCGTTGGGGTCACCAGCCGGGAAGGTGGCAATTTTCCGAATGCCAGCGGTGATTTGACAAGCTCGCTTGGCAATAGTGGAAGTGCGAGTAATTCCCTGGAGGTGCAAGCAGTTGTTTCGATCGCTCTTGATGTCGCAGGATCTACAGAAACGGTGACTGCCGGATCTGGTCTGCAGAATCTCACCTACGTGATTACCGCGATGAATAGTGGTCCGTCCACTGCAACCGGGATTTCGATTAATCAGGCCCAGATGCTTCCTCCCGGAGCGATTGTTGGAAATACGATCGCAACCTTGGGCACTTTTGATCAATCGAGATGGACAATCCCCGTCCTAGAATCCGGGAGTTCGGCCACTCTTTCCATTTTTTATACCGTCGATCGCAGCACTCTTCCCGGAACCGACACGATCTCTGGGAGTGCTACTCTTACCTCGGTGGATCAACTTGATCTCAACGATTCAGATAATTCGGCTTCCGATCTCACTTCTGTGAGCAGTGTCTTCGATATTGCGCTGGAGAAAATGGAATCGATCGATCCCGTGCTGGCGGCTTCTGGCCCGGGAAACTTGGTCTATACGGTTTCGGCAAGTAATAGTGGCCCCTCTGACGCCAGGAACGTTGGAATCCGAGAGGCTCTCAATCTGCCGGTCGGGGTGACCGTGCATTCGATCGTTCCAAGCAGCGGATCATTTGAACCTGACAACGATCCAAACGGCCTTTGGACTCTCGACCTTCAACTCAACGAAGCGGCCACCCTGACCGTGATTCTGAGCGTAACTGGCGATGCCCCGGACGATGGCATCGTTGGCAGTACGACCAGTCTCGAATCGGCTTCGGGAACAGATAGCGATATTTCCAACAACTCAGTGACGGAGACCACAACCATCATTGCAGGGGTAGATCTGGTGGTCGCTCGGAGCGGAGCGGACGAACCCGTGGTGGCCGGCTCCGGGAATGGTAACCTTACTTACACCATCGAGGTGATGAATCAGGGCCCTCTTGAAGCCACTGGGCTCGAGTTGACGGAGGTTCTTACATTCGGAGACGGTATTGTCGTGGATTCAATGACTCCAAGTGCCGGTTCCTTCCTGGACCAAACCTGGTCAGTGGGCAGTCTGGCGGTTGGCGCTTCCGAAACCCTGGAGGTGACTCTCACCGCGGGGCCGTCAGCCGAAGTTGCCTCGCCCGGAGTGACGAGCGTGTCCTCGGTCAGCGCCGTTGATCAAGCCCAGGTTAACACCGGCGACGAGTCTGTGAGCGCTAGCCGCGATATTTCCCGGGAAGTGGATCTGGCCGTTTCGGCGAATGGTTCACGCGATCCCGTCCTTGCTGGCTTTAATCTTCCGCAAAATCTTTTCCATACCGTGACGGTGGTCAACAACGGGCCAAGTGATGCTTCCGGTGTGACCCTAAATCTGAATGAGATGTTACCCGATGGGGCTACCGTGGAATCAATCAGCCCGGCTTCCGGGACAACTTTCGCAGACTCGGTTTGGACGGTTGGCGATCTGGAAGTTGGGAGTCCTTTATCAATCATCTATTACTTCAATATTCCCGGAACGGTAGCGGGCGGAGCCGATCTTGTTTTAAATGAAGCCTCAGTCGCCGGTGCCAATGAACCGCTCCTCAATCTTGCTGATGATACCGGTGTGATCTTTACGGATGTCGTGAGCCCTTCAAGTGCGGGCCTAGCCGCCGGAGCGATTGCCTTGGACCTACAGACGGCCCTCTTCAAGCAAGTCATCACTGTCACTAATAATAATCCGGGAGCGCTTCCAGCTTTTCGTATTTTGGTGAGCGGACTTCCCGAAGGGGTCATTGTTCGTAATGCACAGGGGGCAATTCTTGGAGATTCCTACTTGCTCTATAACCAGACGCTTGGGAGCGGGGAAAGCATCGACCTGGTCGTGGAATACTTCCAACTTGACGCATCCGGAGGGATTGAGCCCACATTTGAAATCGAGTTGCTTGATTCCGTTGAGAATCAAAACACGGGCGAGGGTGTCTCGGCCGATCGCTGTGAGCTCCTTCCCAATGGCGATGTCTTGATCGAATTCGCGGCTCAAATCGGCGGAATCTATACCGTTCAATACAGTGGAGACGGTGAATCTTGGAGCAATGTTGTTCCTGAGGTTGTTTCGGGAGGAACTCGTATGCAATGGATTGACAATGGTCCTCCCAAAACCTCCAGCCATCCTGCCGGAGAAAAACTCCGCCTCTACCGGGTGATCCAAAAAGATGCCGATCAATAATCAAACCTACCTTACACTCATGAACCTTCGATTCAGATTTGCATACTTCGCCCTTAGCGCCCTGCCCGTTTCCGCAGGTGATGACGTGATCTCGTCAGCCAAAGGGGGCCTGCCCGTTTCCGGGAATGGTGATTTCCTCTCATCGGCAAAAGGCGGACTCGATTCATTACCTGTGGGTGATGTTTCTGCCAAGGGTGTCATTGATTTGGCTCAGCCAAGCCCTCGATCATCGACACGATGGAAGCTTGGATGGGGATTGTCCTGGAGGAAGATCGGTTCCGTTGATTTTGATACGGGAGTGACCAGTATTGTTGTTCCGGGAGTTTTTGGTGGTAATTCATTTGTTCCTCCCGTGGGGATCGGTCCGGCAACTGGCTTGTTCAACCGGGTCTATGACAACGGATTCGTCCGTCAGGGACCCCGCAGTCCTGCGACCGGAAGGACGACGGATTATGAGTTTCAAACCCAAGATCAAGTGCAGGGTAATCGCCTCGCTTTGTCGGCCACCGGGGGAGAGCGACGTGTCACGACAGAAGCGTCTGCTTCGTCGCCAACCGGATGGAGCGAAGGGGATGAATGGGAGATCTCTCCCTATCTGAGCTTGAGCCGTCTCACCGATCTTGGAAACGGCTGGAGTGTCGGTCCATCCTTCCATTTCAGCTTTACGAATGTCGATGGCCGGCAGGAAGGGCTGAATACTTTGAACGCCCGTGAACGTCGTGACATTTTTGACGTAAGAGCGATTGATCGATTTGACTCCACGGGCTTGATTCTTCCCAATGCCCCTTATACCGGATCACCGGGAGCGATTGCTCCGCTTCTCCCTGTTGCACCGGCCAACCGGACATTCGAAGACACCTTGAGATCGACCGATATTGTCCTTTTTAGGGACTCGGTTCAAGAGTCTCTGGATGTCAACTTGTTTGGCATATCGCTCGGAGCAAATGCCGTCTACCAATCCGAAAGCAGATTCTTCGCGGGTATCGGAACAGGGCTGGTTTTGAATATCGCCGACTGGGATGCAAAGCGAAGTGACCAGCTCATTCAGGTCACCAACGGAGGGGCTCCGGTTGAGATTGGTTCGGCTGGTTTCCGTAATTCTGGAACAGATTTACTGTTCGGTTTTTATCTACAGAGTTCTGTGGGTTACCAGATCAATGAGGCATGGTCGGTCGAGGCAAATGCCCGCTATGACTGGAACGAATCCCTTAGAGACTCGGTTGGAGGGAGCGAATTTGAAGTCGATCTCACTGGGGTCAGCCTTGGATTGGGAGCCGATTTTTCGTTTTGATCACGTGATTTTCTGAACAGCGGAGCTTCATGGCGAAGCCTCGCTGCAGTGTTGCAGGAGTGAAGTCAGGCTTTCAGGAATTTCGTTCGTATTATTTTCGGCCCCGCAAGCTCCTTCTGCGGTGTTGGAATTCTCCCCGGAGGACGACGGACATTTTTCGTGGAACTCTTGGCCTTCTTCGAGTGAGGCGGGTGGGGCGACGGGGCGGGCGTGGTGAATCTCGACTTCAAGGTGGATCCACGCGCTGCGGAGAGAATCATCATCCTGATCCTCGGACGGGTGCCATCTTCCGGGCAATGATTGGGCCCATTTCCAGGAGCTCTTCATATTCGGCGTTGGTCTTTTCGGAGAGCATTTTGCGAATCATGGCGACGCGGAAGCCATCGGTTAGCTGTGTTTTTCGGGGAGAAGGGATCAATCGGGTCGCATAAATGTGGAGGCCTCGGCGACGGAATCGGACATCATGGCTTTGAGCGGGATGAGATCAACTGCTTCTCCTGAATGGCATACGTCCTCGGCAGTCCCGCACGCCTCGCAGAACACGGAGAGCCCGAGTGTCCCGCTCGATCCCTTGAGCTGGTGGAGTAGGGAGGCGGCCTGGGTAAAGTTACTTGATTTGGTGAAAGCGATGGCCTCGGCGATTAGCATCTCAGAGGAAGCGGCGAAATCCTCGAGGATAGGAAGGAGGATTCCGGGCTCACCGCCAGAGATGGAATTGATTTGATCTTTGTCGATAAGACTCATTGTTGGGAGAGAAATTGTCATTTTTGAATCGAATTGTCAGCGAGAATAATATATGGAGGGCGGGTGAGGAAAGGAAGATCCCAGTTAGTCGTCGCTGATGACGATGCGACGATCCGGCGCTTGTTAACGATTCATGGGGAGCGGGGTGGGTTCGAGGTGATAGCGCTAGGAAACGGGGAAGAAGCGATGGCCGTGATCAACGAGGATACGGAGGTTGTATTATTGGATCTAAATATGCCAAAGCTGGATGGCTTTGAATGTCTGGAGCGAATTAGAAAAGAATTTCCAGCTTTGCCGGCGGTGGTTCTGAGCGCGGCTGATGAAGCGGATCAGGCAGTCCGGGCTATGAAGCTGGGCGCGATGGATTATCTCACGAAGCCCTTTGATCCCGATGAATTGATGGCGGTTCTCCGGAACGCCCGGCGGATGCGCAAGGCGGAGCGGGAGAATGAAGAACTGCGGGAAGTGATCGGCGGGACGAGCGGCCCGAAGTTGGAGATAGTGGCGGAATCGGAAGCGATGAAACTGGTCGTGTCCCAGGCGCAAAAAATCGCATCGCTTGATTCGACCGTCCTACTCACAGGTGAGAGTGGCGTGGGGAAAGGAATGTTGGCCCGCATGATTCACAGTGCGAGTCATCGGGCGGATAAGCCGTTTGTGACGGTGAGTTGTCCGGCTGTTCCGCGTGAGCTTCTTGAGAGCGAACTCTTTGGTCATGAGAAAGGAGCCTTTACGGGCGCGGTGAAACGACGGATTGGGAAAATCGAGGCCGCTGCTGGCGGCACTCTGTTTTTAGATGAGATCGGAGAGCTGCCGATTGATTTGCAGCCTAAGTTGTTGAACGTTTTGCAGGATCGCGAATTTCAACGCGTGGGTGGCGATGAATTATTGAAGGCCAATGTGAGGATCGTGGCTGCGACCAATATTGATTTTGAAGAGAAAATAAAAGAGGGCGGATTTCGCGAGGACTTGTATTATCGCCTGAGTGTCATTCCGATTGAAATCCCGCCCTTGCGTGAACGGTTGGAAAGCGTCGCCACTCTCTGTGAGCATCTTTTGAAGAAGATTAGCGGACGGCAGGGGCGTTCGAAGACTCGAATTACAAAAGAGGCTTTGGGAGTGCTTCAAACCTACGATTGGCCCGGGAATGTCCGGCAACTGGAGAACGTTTTGGAACGAGCCGCGGCCTTTTCTGATGAAGGTGTGATTGAGGAGAAGGATCTCCCGAAGGAAGTGAAGGGAATGGCGACGGACGGGCCTGAGATTTTCGGGATTGGCGGGATTGCTCTTGCTGAGCTGGAGAAGCAGGCTTTGATACAAACATTAAAAATGGCCGGAGGAAATAAAGCAGAAACAGCCCGTCGATTGGGCGTCACCGAGAAGTCAGTTTACAACAAACTTAAGCGTCATGGCTTGATGTAACAGCTAGAGGACAATGAAAGGAATCGTTTTTACAAGCTTGCTGAGGATGGTCGAGGAAGCCCATGGGTTTGATATGGTGGACACCTTGATTGAGAAGGCTGATCTGCCCTCCGGTGGGATCTACACTGCCGTGGGGACTTATGATCATGCGGAAGCTGTGAGCTTGATGGCTGTTCTCAGCGAGGAGACTGGTGTTACGATTCCCGAACTGCTTAAGGTCTTTGGGGAATACCTTTTTGGAGTTTTTGTTGCGGGGTATCCGGAGTTTCTCGAAGGAGTGGTGGACCCGCTTGGCTTTCTCGAACGGGTGGAATCCTATATTCATAGAGAGGTTCGCAAACTCGATCCGGATGCCGTAGTCCCTGGCTTCACTTGCAGACGTCTATCTCCGCACAAACTCGAAATGATTTACTCCTCAGGTAGACATTTGGAAGACCTATGCGAAGGTCTAATTAGTGGGTCTATGAAGTTTTTCAAAAAGGAGTTCTCGATCGAACGAGAAGTATTGGAGAATCAAGGTGAGAAGTTCTTAATTACTTTGGAAAGCTGATGGACGAGGGCGAAAAATGGCGCAAGAGATTCAACCGGGAGCGACTCTCCCGGCTCGAAGCCGAGAAGCACTTGGAGGAGAAGAGTTTGGTTTTATATGAGACCAACAAACTCCTCAAGGAACTCGTTGCGAAACAGGGATCCCAGTTGGAGGTAGAAGGAGACCGCTTTGTCGCAGTCTTCCAAGCTTCGACGGACGGAATCCTTCTGATGAATTCCAGAGGAAAAGTGGTGGAGGCCAATTCCTCGATCTGCAGGATGTTGGGTTATACTCGGGAAATGATGTTAGGTATGGGAGGACCACGTTTGGTAGCGGGGAAAGACTGGCGACTGGCAAGATCGGCGTTTCGACAGGTTCGGCAAACGGGCTATTGTCGTTACGAGGCGGAGCTCGTTAGGACGGATGGATCGACAGTTCCGGCAGAGGTGGTCGGAACGCAGGTCAAAGTAGGATCTGAAAAGATCATTCAAGGAATTATTCGAGATATTTCCAAGTGGAGAAAAGCAGAAGAGTTACTGAGAAATGCCCGCGATGAAGCGGAGCGGGCGAACGAAGCAAAATCACTCTTTCTGGCCACCATGAGTCATGAAATCCGAACCCCTCTCAATGGAGTCATCGGATTTACGGATTTGGTATTGAATAGCGAACTGTCCGGAGAGCAACGGGAAAACCTTCTTATGGTTCAGCGAAGCGGTGATATCTTGTTGAATATCATCAACGACATTTTAGATTTTTCCCGGATTGAAAATGGCAAGCTAGTTTTGGAAAGCGTCGACTTTGAGGTTGCTGAGTGCGTGGAAGAGGTTCTCGATCTGCATGCCCAGTCAGCCTCCACCAAGCATATCGATCTTCTCTATTCGATGGACAAAGATCTTCCGGTAACGGTTTGTGGGGATGTGACACGGGTCCGTCAGGTGTTGATGAATCTTATTTCCAATGCCTTGAAGTTCACGAGCGAAGGGGCGATTCGTGTGGATGTCCGGGGTGATGATGGGATGCTAATTTTTGTTGTTACTGATTCGGGGGTGGGATTTGATCCCGCCAAAAGTAAGGCCTTGTTTGAGGCTTTTACCCAGGAAGATGCTTCGACCACTCGCAAATATGGCGGGACTGGTTTGGGGCTGGCCATTTGCCGGAGCTTGGTCGAGAAGATGGGTGGAGAAATTTCGGCGAGTTCCGAGCCGGGCGAAGGTGCGGAATTCCGTTTCACCATTCCTTTGTTAAAAGGAGCCAGCGGCCCCACTGATGTGCGGGAAGCGATTGGTTTTTTTAAGGGAAAACGGGTTCTGCTCATCGATGATCATGAGATGAATCTGCTGTATTTGGAGAAGAGGCTGGGTATGTGGGGCTTCGATACGGTTTGTCGAACGAGCGGGAGTGAAGGCTTAAAAGCCATGAAAGAGGGAAGCTTTGATGTGATTCTCGTCGACATGATAATGCCTGAAATGGATGGGATAGAATTTGCCGAGCGTGCCTCCGAGGTTAAGAATACTCCGATCGTGCTTTTGACATCGGCACGGCTATCGGGGAGTCTTGAGAAAGCGCTAGATGCGGGGGTCCGAAAAGTGCTCTTCAAACCAGTCCGGGAACGTGAGCTTCTCAAGATCCTGAAACGTTCTGTGCTAGGAACCGACGAAGTCTGTAGGGAATCCGAGCGGGTTAGTGCGGTTGGCAAAGGCCAGCAGGAGAGAGGAAGACTGCTTGTCGCCGAAGATAATGTCATCAACGCCAAGCTCGCCGTTCTTCTACTGGGACGAATGGGCTTTGACGTCGCCATTGCCCCAAATGGAGCTGAAGCGATCGCTATGCTCAAGGCGGATCACGGGTTTGACGCGGTCTTAATGGACATGCGCATGCCGGTGATGGATGGGCTGGAAGCCACTGCGAAAATTCGAAGTGGTGAGGTCGGCGAAGCGATGAAAGGAATTCCAATTCTAGGAGTGACGGCGAATGTCCTGCCCTCTGATCAACTGGCCTGCATGGAAGCTGGTATGAATGGCTACCTTGCAAAACCTCTGAGACCTGATGAGGTGGAAGAGGCGATCGGGAGCCTGTTGGGATAGATTTGTGTGGTTCGCCGGCATCACGGAAAGAGCTTCCAGGATGACTTCTTTCCTTTCGGAAATTCGGGGGAGGGGAGTTCACCGCCGCCGAGGGCTTTGAAGAGGCGGACGGCGTGAGCAGCGTTACGACCACGGGTGGCAGCTTCTTCGTCCCTAGTTGCGAAGACATCTTGGTTGGCATTTAGGAGGCGGCGGAGATCGACGAGGTCGGTCTTGTAAGCCTCAAGCATGAGTCCGGCAGTCTTCTCGTGAGCCGCGGAGGCTGCTGCAAGTTTGGCCAAACGTTTCTTTTCATAGTGAAGCCCGGCCATCGCATCTTCGGTTTCGGTGACCGCCGTGATGATCGTTTTTTCATACTCGGTGATGACTTCCTCAAGCTTCGCTTTCTCTTCTTTAATGCGAAAGCGATCTGCGCAGCCGTAGTAGATCCTTTGTCGCAAGGTGGCACCAAGCCCAAGGACACGCCGGAGAATCTCGGTGGTGTTTCCTCGTCTCAAATATTCGTAGGTGATGGCTCCGGAGAGTGAAAGTTGGGGATAGAGATCAGCGGTCGCGACTCCGACGAGAGCGGTTTGGTTGGCGATCTTGCGTTCGGCGCGGCGAACGTCGGGCCGGGAGC
>JBLHUR010000092.1:0-24139 GCA_047629805.1 Akkermansiaceae bacterium
CGATCTTGAAGGCGCGGTCACCTTCATTGTCTCCAATGAAAGTCAGGTTGGCAATGATCGGGGCAGACTGAACATCATCAGCATTGCCTCCGACATTCCCATCCCACTCCCCACCGTGATCGCTGTCCTGAACCGAAGTTCCAGAGCTATCATCGCCAGTAGAATTTTGGAAAACTGCCACAAATTGCAGGTTCCCAGTGTAGCCCTCGTCAATGTCGAGGCCATCGTCCTTGCAGAAAGCAACAAGTGCATTCTTCAAATTCACAGTGCCACCAAAGAACTCGATCCCATCGTCGCTGTTTGAAAAGACCTCGATATACTCAAGGGTCGTTCCACTCCCGACACCTCCGAGAGTCAGTCCGTTCACTTCCTGATTTGCCGCGAACTCATACCCACCGTGACGAATGGAGACATAACGCATCGTTCCGCTGTTGTCAGTATCATCGCTACCACCGTATTCGATGATATCGGTGCGTCCGTCGGAATCACCGTCAGGCGAGAAGGCAGGGGCAAAACCTTCGATCTCATTTTCGCCGATCAAATTAGCCTCTCCAGCTGCGGAGTAGTTGTAAGTTTTTGCATTTCCTAGAAGAACGACCCCACCCCAGAGTCCGCGATCGAAACGGGTCGGATTCGTGGTGATCCCGTCGCCATCCATGTCGGTGGAGCGAGCGGCTTCTAGTTCACGAATTGAAGTGAAAATGATGGGAGCGGCAGCGGTCCCATTTGCCTCAAGCTTACCGCCACGAGTCACTACCACGGAGCCAAATTCGTCGTCGGATTGATTACCGGGGGTCTCTCTGTTTGTGAAGGTGGAATAGACCGTCACACCAGCTTCAATCGTCAGCGTGACCCCGGCATCGACAAAGACGGGACGAGTCAGGATATAATTCGACCCCGCGGCCCAAGTGGTATCAGCGGTGACCTTATAGACACCGTCATCTTCGTTACCGGCTCCATCGAGATCGACATAGGTGACCCCGTTTGCACCGACCGTTACGTCAGCTTCTGCAATCACATCGACATCAAGTGCCATGAGGTCGGTAAGAGTCAGAAAGGAACCGGCTGCGGCCTGCGCCACCGGTGCCATCCCTATTGTGGCGATCGCCGCAGTGAGTGAGAATTTCTTCGCGTAGTTCTTGTTTTTCATGGTTTTACGAATGGTGTCTTCCTAACGAATTTCTCTTTGTAAGATGAGATCGTCACTTCCGACGCACGTTTGATAACCAACTCCCCACAAATCGCTGAACGAATTTTCGTGACGACTGCGTCACGTGACAATTTTGTCAAATTCCAGTCTAGTGGAGGATCAAAACTCCAGCTTCCCTTCGAAGAAGACGCTGCGTCCAGAATCTCTGACATCGAAGGTCTCGTCGACAAAGGAACTGCCTCCTCCTTCGAAAAACACCTTAGCCTTGGTATCAAAAATATTCCTCACCGAGAAACCCAAAGTTATATCTATGTCATTCAAGCCAAACTTTTTTTGCAAATTGCAATCAAAGGTCTGAAAGGAAGGTGTAATCACGCTGGCATCGGATTCCCTAATTTTCAGGAAGAGGGCATTCTCACCGGTGAAATTATAGATAAGGTTTCCGCTCCACCCGGATTCTTCGTTTTCATAACCAAGAGAGAGATTAAGAATATGCTCCGGTTGGTTGGGATATTGCAGAGACACCGGCTGAAATCCATCGACACCTGTATTGATTTCAGCAATTAGCTCCGCATCAATGAAGGTATAATTTCCCTTCAAATTAAATGGTTTAAAATCACCAATCTCAAATTCCAATTCAATCCCCTTCAAGGTCCCCTCTTCGGCATTTTGGAATCCGATGAACCTCTGTGAACGCCGGACCACAGAGATGATAGGATCTTCCAAGGCCTTGTAGAACGGAGCAAAGGTAATCCGGGAATCTGGAGTAATGTCCCATTCAAAAGTCAAATCGAGATTGGTGATGGTGGTATCACGAAGCGTGAAATCACCCCGTCGCTCGAAACCGGTGTCCTGCTCGATCGATTTAGCTGGGAGGAATTCAAAAAATGTCGGGCGGGCCACCGTCCTCGAGAAAAAGCCACCAACCCGAAACGTGTCATCCGCGAAGGCGCGCTTCATGTAGAGACTTGGAATATTGGTGATATTACTGACCTCACCGCTCTTGTCCGCAGTGGTGGAGAGATTCAAAGGAGCCGGCAGGGTATAATATCCCCGAGTCTCTTCTTCCCTCCGAAAGCCCGCACCGAAAGTGTAATCGCCCAAGTCTAATTCGCCCTTCAAATAAATACCGAAGAGATCTGAATTCCCATCGAAGTTCCGGACCTCCAAGGCATTTCCATCTTCTAAGGTGATCCCGTTTTCCCCTCCGTTCGTCCCATTTACAAAGAGACTGGGGTCGAGCGGAATCTGCGTGCCGAGGCCATCGGGATCATAGAGTCCTTCGTCCGGCAAATTATTGGCATCAATAATATAGCGCTGACCGCGGGACTCACGTTTCTTGCTTGCAGATCGAAAACCAGCTCCAAGACGAAACTCGTTTTCCTCGCCGATCCTGAAGGGCATCATAGCGTCAGCGTAAGTCTCGTCCGTGACCTCTTGAATTCGCTGATTCAAGAGTTCGGAAATAAGATTTCCAGGGCTGTCATCAGTGTATTCCACGTTCCCGAGAGTCGGAACCTGCCCCAACTCAGGCTTATAAATGGGGGCATTTTCCAAAGCGGAGGTTTTGATACTTTCCAGGAAGCCTTCCAAGGCCCCACCCAGAATCATGCGATCACGAAGCTCAGCCGACACCTGATCGAAGCTTGGGCTATCCAGTCCCAGATTAAAGGCATTGTTGAGATTTCCGGCCGCCGACCGCAAAGGATCCTCGGAAGGAGCCAGCCGAGGATCCGCAAAATCCAGCACTCCGTATCGCAGCGATGTCGAGTAGGGTCGGGATTCTGAAGAGTTGTTTCTGGTATACCCCCAATCGAGGGTCAAGCCATCCTCCCAAATCTCATGTTCACCACTGAACTGCAACAGCTCGAGGTCGCGTATCGTAGTATCGCTCTGCCAGACCTCACCTTTGTAATAGGCATCCGCTCCGAAACCCGAAACGGCAGGGCGAACCCCCGGGATTGCCGAGAGACCATCCCTCACGGCACGGCTCGCCAGAACCCCGAAATTAATCCCGTTCGTCTGATCTACAATATCGCGCTGTAATGAAAACCGATCTTCCGCAACCCGCTTCCGAAAGTAACTCGCACGGAACTTATGGCGGTCACCAATTTCCAACTGCCCTGAGAGGAAGATCCCCCAATCAACTTGACTCGCAAAATCATCCTGCACCCACGAACGCTCAATTCCGGGTCGTGAACGCACACGATCGAGCTGCATCGAGTCCTCCTCAGACCGGCTCACCGATGCGACAATTCCCAAACGGACCTCATTGTTGAATTCAATACGGTCTCCGAAAGTGAGTCCAAATTTTTGCAAGGGTCGCGGACTTGATTTCCGCCCAAGAAAATCAGTCTGTGAGAGCAAGCGATCCCAAGAACCCTCCGCTTCAGGAGCTGGAGCATCCGTTCCAGATCCGCCGCTGAAGTTTCCCTCCGCATCGAAGATCTCACTTCTTGGAACCGGATTATCGACATCGCCCAGGAAACCCAAACCACGCTGACTGCGATAAAAATTTCCCTCCAGGTTACTGTTCCATCCATAGCGATAGTTCAATTTAAGAAAACGGTTCTCAGGCATCGCAAGAGTTTGGATATTGATGGCACCACCCCCAAAATCACCCGGCATGCTGGCGTCATAGACCTTCTTGACTCCGATCCCCTCCAGCACCGAGGTCGGGAAAAGATCGAGCTGTACAGTCTTCCTGGAGGGATCGGCCGAGGTGATGGCTCCGTTATTAAAACTCGTAGTCACGTAGCGGTCGGCAAGGCCACGGACCACCGCATATTTTCCATCCACAATGTTCGCTCCGGATACCCGGCCCACGGCATCCGCAGCATTGCTCACAGACTGCTTCACAAAGTCATCCTTACCAATCCCACTTACGAACCCTGGTGACTCGGCCTGCCCCAAAATGATTCCTCCCAGTCCTTCCTCCTGGTAATCCAGAATCACTTCCTGACCTTCCAACAAATACTCTCCATCCGCCAACTCCACCGGCTTCAACTCCAGCGCGATTCGTACTTTGGTCACGCCCTCCTCTTTAATTTGCAAGACATCCAGTTTGGTCACATAAGCAGACTTTAGAAATTCCACCGTCACCCCAACCGCTGGTAACCCTGTCACCCGAAAAGCGCCATTTTGATCCGTCCGGATTTGAAACCCGTTCATCTCCGGAAGCGTGATGATCACTCCCGAGATTCCATTTCCGTCAGAATCAAAAACCACTCCCTCCACCGTCCCTGGGCCCTCACCCGCCGTAATCTTTGGTAAAACCCCTGCACTAACAGACTCCAATTCTGAAGAATTAGATTCCGGAGCCTCCGTCTCGTCAGTCGATTTACGCACGGGAGCAGCAGAAACCTCTTCCGACAACGGCTCGACGACAGGCCCCACCACTGGTATCTCGATTAAGGGTGGCTTAACTGGATCGAGTAGGTCCATACGACCCAACCAAGGCAAAATGTCAGATTGAACTCGCACAAGATCGGAAGCAGGAGCACGCCCATCCCCGGACGTGGCTTGGATCAGCAAGAAACCCATAACAGGGACGATTCGACGAATAAAAGGGAACATTGATCTGATTTGGCAAGGAAAACGAATTCCCTTCGCTTTCAAAAGCTTCCGCTTGTCACGGAGTCGTCACATTAGAATCACAGGCTCATTTTTTTAGCCTCGTCCATCCTCCTTCCTCCTCGCTATCGTCACCGCTATCTGCGATCACCTCGAAAAAGACACCCCGCCCACCGCTCCGCAGAAGGCCAAATAATCGTCATGTCCGACCTCCTCAAAACCACCGCTCAAGCCCTCAACCTCGACGGCTACCAAAAGCACATCTTCCTCTGCGCCACCCCCACCGTGGCAAAATGCTGCGCCTTCGACGACGGCATGGCCGCATGGCAGTTTCTCAAAAAACGCCTCACCGAGCTCCGGCTCTGCGGCCCCCAAGCCCTCGTCCACCGGACCAAAGCCGACTGCCTCCGGATCTGTATCCGTGGCCCCATCGCCGTCGTTTATCCCGATGTCATCTGGTATCACTCCTGCACTCCCGAAAACCTCGAGCGCATCATCCAAGAACACCTGATCGGCGGCCATCCCGTCACCGACCTCCGCATCGAGCCCTAAAAAAACGCCACTCTCGAAAAAGTGACGTTTTGTGAAATTTTTCGCGAAGAAAACTAGCGACGACGGCGAAGAAGGCCGAGAAGCGCGAGTCCGCCAAAAAGAGCTGAGGAAGGCTCGGGGACCGTGGTTGTCACAACAAGATTGTCGACGGTCACAGCCTCGTTGTTCGACGAATCGGACTGACGCAGACCAATCGCATCCATCGTCTGACCGGCCCCCGATGCCGAACCAGAAATCGCCTCTCCGTTGACAAGCAGCGAACCGGTTCCGTCGGCAAGATCAAATGAGAGGGCGACCGTTACGGTATCCCCAAAATTAAAATCATTCACCAAGGTCGCTTCCGCAGTACTTGAACTACTGGATATTCCCATGGAGTAATCCCCACCCGCGCTTGGAGCGATGACATCGAGTCGGGCCCTGAAATTAAATGATCCCGCCGTGAAAAAATGAGCAAAGTATTCAAAATCTGTGCCTCCTCCGTCCCCAATGATGGAGTCATCATTCACCCTAATATCAAAGGTCGCTGTAATGACTCCATTTGATTGAGTGCCAAAAGCGAGATTCGCATCCTCAGATGGACTTCCGTGCTGGACAACCGCGGCACCTCCGGCCACCAGAAGGTCACCAGCATTGCCACTATGATTTGCCCAACCACCATTGGGAACCAAGGCCCCATCTGCGTAGGAAAAATCGTCCGAAGCCAGCGTCATTCCTTGGGATTGGCAGATAAAGAAGGAGCCAGAGAGGAGGCTAACCGCGATCGTCTTTTGAATATTCATAGTGTAATGCGAGTGATTCATGGGAAGGTAAGCAACTTCCGCGCAATCTGTCCACCTCCTTCCTCGTCACAACTTCGTCACTCTTTCGGATAGCCGAAAGACCCATCCTCCAAGCTTGCCGCCACCAACCAGCCACGCTAAATCGGGGCATGTCAATTTACGTCGTCACCGGGACCGATGAAGGCCGCGTTTCAGAAGAAGCCGCCGCCCTCTTCGCAGAAATCATCCCTCCCAACAGCGACGAATTCACCAACGAGATCATCGAAGGCGTCGCCGACAACGCCGAGGCCGCCTTCCAAAAATGCTCCCAAGCCATCGAGGGATTGCAAACCATCGGCTTCTTCGGCGGAGAGAAAGTGATCTGGCTGAAGGGGGCCACCTTCTTCGGCACCGATCGAACCAGCGAGGCCGAGCGCGCCCTCACCGGAGTCGAAAACCTCCTCGAAGTCCTACAAGCCGGACTCCCACC
This sequence comes from Akkermansiaceae bacterium, assembly GCA_047629805.1. Classification (GTDB taxonomy): domain Bacteria; phylum Verrucomicrobiota; class Verrucomicrobiia; order Verrucomicrobiales; family Akkermansiaceae; genus SW10. The sequence continues at coordinate 6,524 of JBLHUR010000092.1, forward strand.
CGGCGTCAAATTCCTCCTCAGCTCCAACGGAATCAACGGAGTCCGCCGCTTCGGGAAATGGGCCAAAAAATCCGCCGACTACCGCGCCTTCGACAAGATCGATACCTCAAAAGAAGGCTGGGAAAATCAAGTTGCACTCAAAGTCTCCCGCCTCGCCACAGACAAAAACCTCACCTTGCAAGGCGAAGCGCTCGAACTCTTCGTCCAACGCGCCGGAGCCGAGTCCCGCCAGATCGCCAATGAGATCGATAAGCTCGACCTCTACCTCGGCAACCAGCGCCGCGAGATCACGATCGAAGACGTCACCCTCATGGTCTCCGTCAGCCACAAGGGCGTCATTTGGGAAATCTCCCGCGCCGTCGAGCGACGAAACGCCAAGCGCGCCATCGAACTCATCGACTCCCTCCTCGCCAAAAACGAAAACGCCGTCGGCATCATCAAAGCCTCCATCATCCCCACCGTGCGAAATCTCTTCTTCGCGAAACTTGCCGGCTCATACGGCGGCCCCAACCGCGCCCCCGCCGGGGTCCAGGCCGTCCTCCCTAAAAAGAAAGACGGAACCGTCAACACCTGGGGACTCAAAATGGCCGCCACTGGTGCCAAAAACTTCACCCTCCCCCAACTCCAACAGGCCATGAGCGACTGCCTCGACGCCGACAAAGCCCTCGTCACCTCCGGCCAATCCCCCCGCATGGTCTTACACAAACTCATCATCAAACTCTGCGACGGAAAACGCGCTGCTTGATACCGATCCTGGCCCCTCCAGCATAGGTGAGGCCCTTAGCCTCTTCGAGCCAACGGAGTGCCTCAGCCAATCAAAATCCCAAGCAATCGTCTCGAAGATGGAGAGCAACTTCGCCCCCCGCCAACCCGCCAACCCGCCAACCCGCCAACCCGCCAACTCCCCCACCGTCGTCAACTCAGGCCATCCCTCTTTCCTCATCTGAGGAATCTCCCTCACCCATCCCTCCTCGCTTATTAAGCGAGTCCCGTACTTCTCCAAATTCTTCGCCAGCCACTTCTCCGAAAATCCCGCCTTCGGCAGCTTCCGCGAAAAAAACACCTGCAAGTCCCCGTCGCCAATTTCAGCAACGCGTTCCTAAATCGCCTGACGGACCTTCTTCAGCCCAACGGGCTGGGTCTGAGGGAGGGGGCCAGCGGTTCGCTGAAGGCGAACCTCATCAGCCCGTTCGTATCACTTTGTCCTTCAGACAACTCGCGCTGTTATCCTACCACATGGGGCGCCACTCCGTTTTGCCCCATGCTTGTATCACCGAGGCCGTTGGCCAAGTTAGGAAAGCGCTCCAAATAAATGTAACCTTTCCCCCTCTTACCGCATAACCCTTGCGATGAAACGAGTTCTCCTCCTCACGCTTCTTGCCACTCCCCTGGCATTCGCGGCCCCTTTTCAGCCTCAAACCATCCCCGCCGAGGCCCAGTGGTATCTTCACGGCGACCTGACCGGACTCCGCGAAACCACCACCGGTCAGACCATTCTCAAAGAAATCAGCAAAAGCGAAGCCGACAAACTCGCCGACATTCAGAATCTCTTCGGCTTCAACATCCTCACCGATCTCACCGACGTCACCCTCTTTGGTAACGGAAAAGAGGACTATGCCGCCATCATGCTCACCGGAAAGATCGGCCGCACCCACCTTGAGGAAATCATCACGCAAGCGGACAACTACGAAACCTCCACGCACCGCAGCACCACCACCATCCACCAGTGGGACGACAAAGGCAAAACCCAGCACGCCGCTTTCCATGGCGAAGACACCGTGATCATCAGCCCGCAAAGGGACCTCGTCTCACTCGCCGCCGATGTCCTCGCAGGAAACAAACCCAGCCTCAGTCTCGCGAAGCCCCTCCCTTCAAAGAATTCCATCGTCGTCGCCTTCGCAAATCTCGCGAAAATTGACATGCCCCTTGAAGAAGGCTCCCGTATTGTCCGCAAAGCCGAGTCCCTCCTCCTCACCCTCGGCGAAAAAAATGAACGCCTCACCGCCGATATGGTCGTCGAAACCGAATCCGAAAAAGTGGCCTCCCAGATGATGCACATTCTCCAAGGCCTCGTCTCCCTTGGCGAACTCGCCGAGGAAAAGATCGAAGACCTCGGCATCCAACACAGTGGAAAAACCAATGGAAAGACGATGACCATATCGATGGACCTTTCCGTTGCAAAGGCCCTCGCCCTCCTCTCCGAATTAAAGTAGCCTTCACTTGATGTCAGCTGATCGAACCGACACCGAACTCGTCCTCACCGCCCTCGCCGGCGGGGATGATGCCATGTCGGCACGCGATGAAATCATCCATCGCTACCACCAAAAGGTCTACGGCTTCCTCCACCAACTCACTGGACGGAAAGAAGACGCCGAAGATATCACTCAGGAGACCTTCCTCCTGGCCCTCCGCAAACTAAAAACCTTCAAAGTTGGCCGTGACCTTCTCCCTTGGCTCTACACCATCGCCCGCCGCACCGCCATTTCGCAGTGGCGCAAAAGCAAACCCACTTCCCCGCTCTTCGACTCAGATCATCCCTCCGCCGAAGCCGCCAAACCACACGACGCCGTCGCCCTCTGGGACCTTGCCAAAAACAACCTCAAACCCGACGAATTCACCGCTCTCTGGATGCACTACCAAGAAGATCTTCCCATCAAAGAAGTTGCCAAAGTCCTCCGCAAAACGGCAACTCACACCAAAGTCATCCTTTACCGCGCCCGTAAACACCTCGGCAAAGAACTCGCCCTCACCAACGAAACCTGGCTCCCCGGCCAAACCGTCAACCTCACCTCGCCATGAACACCTATTCCCTCGAACCACGCCTCCGCGAAAAAATCACCACCGAGATCCCACGCCCCGGCTTCGAAACCCGAATCCAAGCCATGGCACGCGAACCTTTTATCCCGGACGAAAAGGGCCTCACCCGCCGCTTTGCCCTGCCCGCACTTGCCGTCCTAGCCATCGGCGTCGTGCTTAGCCCAAAAGACGAGCCGACCCAGCAACCCCTCGTCGTTACGCCCGCCCCCGTCATCGAACCCTCCGAAGAAACCGCGCTCTCCAAAATTGAAGATCCAATGCAACGCGAAATCCAAGGCCTCAAAAATGACGCCGCCTGGACCATGGGCCTTTTCCAAAAAGCCCTCCCTTCCATTCCCCTTAGAGAAAAGGGTAAGTAGCAGAAGCTCAGAGCCTCTGGAGTGTCATTTGGCCAACGGCCAAACTCAGCCCAGCGCAACGCAACGCGCTGGGTTCCAAATCGGGGCCGGTTCTTGTCTGAAGGACATGGTCATAAGATCCGCCTTCAGCACACCCCCGAATGCCGATCCTGACAGAAGGTTACGCTTCGCTGACCCCATACTAATATAGTAATCCCCTTCAAATTCTTCGAAAGAACACGCTCCAATTTTCCCTGTATTTTATAAGGCGGAATCCCCGTATTTATCCGGCATACTCCTGCCGTGATGTCTCCCAAATCCAAACTCCTCTCCCTCATCGCCCTACTGGTCGTCGCGCTCGCGCTCGCCGTCTTCTTCATCTTCCGCACTGATCCTGACGCAGAGACCAACCTGACTGCCGAGCAACTTTCCCGTTATGAGGAAGGCATCTTTTACCGCACCATCGTGACCTCCACCGTGCAAGGCCAGATCGAAGATCAGAACTGGGGCCTTGCGAAAAAAGTCACCCTTGTCCACGAAGGCGAAGTCGATCTCCTCCGCGAAGTCACCTCGGTCAACAAAGACCACACCGAAGTCGTGGTCGCCTTGGAAATCCTCAGCGCCCGCGATCTCGAAGTCAGACTCGACCTCGCTGATGCCACTCTCGACATCCCCCCAGCCGTCGGGGTTTTGGGCAAAGCGACCAAAAAGATCTTCTTCTCAGGCCCCAGCGGGGTCGCCGCCGATCTCACCATTGACAAAGCGACCGAGTGGCTTCGTAGCCAGGAAAACCGCCAAAAGATCCTCTCCCGACTCAACTTCGCCGTCACCGCCGCTACCGGAAAGGGCATCGAAGAGCATCTCCTCGACGCCAAACTCCAACCGCTCGAAGCCTACGAAGGTCTCACCGCCGAATACACCTACGAAGCAGGCGAAGGTCTCGTCGATTTTCAAACCAAGGCCACCCTCTCCAAAGCCCAAGAGGAGCGCATGAAAAACTTCTCGGTTTACAGCGAGGCCTACCTTCTTCCCGACCCCGATCCCGACGGACCGGAAGAATGGGACGTCGACGTCAGAACCATCGCCCACCTCATCGCTCCCAGCGGAGATCTCAATGTCAGCGGCACCCTCACCTTCAAACGCGAATCGACCAACCGCGACGAAACCCGCATCAAGATTCTCAAAGGCAAGGTCGTCTTCTCCGGCGGCACCGATAAGGCACAGGTCCTCGGCACCTGGGCCGCGCGAGGTTCCCTCTACTACGACCTCAAAACCCACACCATCATCGAAGGCAATCTCACCGGTGCCGTCTCGCTCGAACGCCGCAGCACCGACCACGTTCTCTTTGAAGAAAAATTCAAAGCCGAGCCCACCTACCGCGTTGTCATCAAGGGCTTCGCCACCAAAGACCCCGCTGAGGCTCGCAAGCTAGTAGAAGACGAAAAGACAACCCGATGAAGTCCTCCCCCATCGGTCTCCAGGTCGAAGGTCTCACCATTCGCCAGAAGGGTCTCACCATTCTCAACGACCTCTCCCTCCACCTCGAATCCGGATCCCTCGTCGCTCTCATCGGCCCCAGCGGAGCGGGAAAAACAACCCTCCTCCGCACCCTCGGCCTACGCCCACCCAGCCGCAAAAACGGCGACCTCGGCATCGTCAGCACCATCGAAGGCGAAAAAGCCACCCGCATCTCTGGACTGAATCATCAGGCTCTTCTTGAAATCATTTCCTATGTCCCGCAAGAAGATCTCTTCCCGGAAGCCGCTAAAGTACGAGAGACCTTAGAGGAAGCCCTCACCTTCTCCGGCCACGATGCCGAACCGGTCGAACTCCTCGAATCCGTCGGCCTCCCCCCGGAGTCCCTCGGGAAGTCCGTCGCCAAACTCTCCGGCGGAGAAAAACGCCGACTCTCACTCGCCCGCGCGCTCTGCTCGCAACCACGTATCCTCCTCCTCGACGAACCCACGAGCGGGCTCGACCTCCCCGTGGCCATCGAGGTCATGCAGCTCCTCCGGAACCTTTGCGACAAACACCACCTCACCATCGTCACGACCAGCCATCTCCCCAGCACGCTCAAGCTCTGTGACCGCATCCTCGTCATGGAAAAAGGCGGACGCCTCAAAGCCGACTATCATGAGGTGGCCAAGCTCCTCGACAGCACGCCGGAGACCGAACTCTTTGCCCAAACGACGCCGATCACGGCCATCAAAAACGTCGAATACCTCGACTCCCCCGCCACCAGCCTCGATTGGTGGAACCCGCGCCACTTCGCCGCCATCTTTCACCGCTCGGCCCGCCAATCCTTTCGCGATTATGGCGCAGCCCGTGTCACGATTGCCCTGCCCATCCTCCTCGCCGGGCTCATCGTCTTCACGCAATCGCTTCATGGCCACAACAGCCCGCGCTTCATCAACTTCTTCCTCACCATCGCCGCCCTTTGGATCGGGATGTCTCTCACGATCCGCGAGATCGTTTCAAGCCGGGCTCTTTACGCCATCGATGAACTCAGCGGACTCGGAAAGTTCTCGTACTTTCACGCCAAAGCCGCCTTCGCCATCTTCATGGTCCTCGTCAGCACCCTGCTCCTTTGTGGAGCTGCTTGGTTCTTCGTCTGGCTCTTTAAAATCGACCCCGATGCCGTGGCCGCGTCCGATTGGTTTGACGCGCGCGACTTCGTCTCCCACTTCATCGTCCTTGGGCTCGTCTGTTTCTCCGGAGCGATGATTGGTTTACTCCTCTCGACCATTGCCAAATCGGAACGCAGTGCCGTTTCGCTCATGCCCATTATTCTGCTTCCGCATGTCCTCTTGAGTAAATACGCCACCGGCTTTGCGGGAGAAGCGAACGAGGAAAGCCTCACCCACCCCTTCCACAGCCTGGACCTGGAGCGCATGGACTACTCCGGCTTCACCTGGATCGAGCAAGGCAACTTTTGGGGCAGCGTCTTCGCCTCCACCCGACATGGCACTTCAATTTTCGATCAACTTGGTTCCTCGAAGTTTGCCTTCTCCTCGATCTTCGGACTTGATTTCTGGGCCCTTCTCATCCTCGTGATTGCACAAGCGCTCTTGGCACTTATCTTCTTTTGCTACTCGGCAAACTCTTCCATCCGACGAATCAAATGAGCGAACTCGACCCCATCGACAACGGCGTCCGGCGCTTCCGCCCCGGCCTCATGATGGTGCTTTGTGCCCTCATCCTTGCCGGCGGCGGATGGTTTATCTTTCAAAAGGTCAACGCCAAGCAAGGCACAGCCCAAGTCGAAACCACCGCTCCTACCGTGGCAGATCAGATCGAAGAAGTCCGCACTGAACCTCCTCCTCCCCCACCCCCGCCGTCCATCCATCCGCTGGAGGGCAAGCGCAGGCTCTTCCTCGCCGACGGTTGCCGCTACCGGTATCAGGAACTCACCTTCACCCGCGATCTCTCCGAACAGCATGACTACCCCGGCGCAATCATTCGCGAGAGCGACCCCTGCCTCTGGAAATTTGTGAGCGTGCCGGAAAAGGAGGACGTTTACCAAATCTTCTGCGCCGACCCTAACTTCTCCGATCTCCATCAGCACAACCTCACCTACACCCGGGTCTCGGACGATGAAGTTCCACGGGATGACCAACATCCCTACCTCACTCTTCGCGACGACGACTACTGCGAATGGCAGGTCCGAAAACTCTCCAACAAAGATCAATACGAACTCTACTGCCTCAGCGGGAGTGATCCCTTCACCGGCGAAAGCCTCGGCTGGACCGATGACCAAGAGGGGCTGAAGGGCAAATTTATCTCTGCCACTCTCGGCGAAAATGGCAATCCTTCCTGGTGGATTCTCCCCGAAACTGAAACGCCAAAACTCCCTCGCAGAGCGTCTCATCTCATCGTGATGAACAAGGGGAGTATTCTCAATCTCGAAGAATCACGCGGAAATTTCGAGGAGAAGGGTCACGCCATTTTTCGGGTGCAGTTTGAAACGGCGGACGATGAATTCACGCGCGTCGCCGAAGACCTCAATTACGTTGAGCTTGTCAAAGCGATTCGAAATTCCGATCCCGCCATCTCTCACTCCGATTTCCCAACCCTCCTGGGGCTGGAGCCCGGCGATCTTCTCAGGGGCGAAATCAAGCTCGAACGCAAGGACCCACTCTTCCCCCTTATCATCCCACTCAAGGTCGCCCTCCATCCCCACCTTATCCATGAACTCACGATGGAAAACACCGAGTTCTGGAAGAACGACTGGGAAATGCTAAAAGACTTCCAAAGCCACCTCGATGAGTCCGATGGCGCCGACGGCCGCGTCTACCACGGAGTCCGGTTCACCTACATCTTTGTCTCATGGGATCAGGAGTAGAGGCTCTTAGCCCCTCTGCTACTGATTTCCCCGTGGAGAGGCTAAGAGCCTCTCCTGCGAACAGATCAACATGAAACCGCATCTCACCAAATACTGGTTCATCATCTATGTCCTTGCCGCCTTACTGGTGTTGGGGAGCTTGCTCAATCTGGGCGTGCACTATGGGCCGAAATTCGAGGATTGGCTCATGGTCAAACTCGTCCCCGAAGTCTGGCGCTCCACCGCAGACGACCTTATTCATCGCCTTTTCCGGGACGAACTCCGTTCATTCCTCGTAACGAGCGGGTTCGGGCTTGGAATTATCGTGATTGGAATGACCTTGTTTCCGATTAAGGAAAAACTCTCCGCAACCTATGAGGAAGAGCATTTCCCCGAGCTGGAGAAACAACCCCAACCTGTGCTTTGGCAACAAGGACTGGAGGAAGTAAAGCTGGCCGTGCTCTACCTCCTGCTGCAAGGAATGAGCTTCTATTTGGCCCTCCAAGGACATCCGCAGCTCGCCCGCCTGGGAGCCGGACTTTCCGTGGCCTACCTCGTTGCCGCGATGGCTCTGGATCATTGCTCGCCCTTCTTCCAACGACGTGACCGTAAGATCCACGGCATCATTTGGATCCTACTCCGGCGGGCCCCGTTCGAAACCGCCCTCATTGGTTTGATATGCATCGGTCCCGTTCTCCTTTTGGAAAAGTCCCTGCCTTCGTCACTTACCCCCACGGCTGCGATCTCCATTTTAGTCTTCACGGAAGTTCTTGGCATGGCTTTGGCCACTTTGGCGGGCTGCCACCTTGGCGCACGGATTTTAAAACGACGCCCCGATCTCGCCAAGAATCGACCGCCCATCCTCTGGACTCTTTTCTATCGCAGCGTGGTCTTGACCCTCGCAGGGTGGCTGGGCGTTTTCTTCAGCTGGTGGGCCAATGGCGCGATCACGCATGCCCATTTCATGCAGTGCCGCTATCGCCCGCTCTGGAAAGAGGCCGAGGTCCGCTTTCGGGACACAACCGTCTTGGTCACCTTACCTGTTGAGGTTCGCAACCGCTCAAACGGGCCCATCGATCCCTCGGAACTTAATATCGAAGTGCAAGGCGAGGGGATTCTAGATGGCGGAGTCACCCTGAAAGGCCCGTTGATTCGGGGCGGAGAGACCGCCAACCTCACCTTGGACTTCGTCGCGGACCTCACTGAAGAAGCAATTTTGAACCTCCCCAGTTTCCTCGAAGCCGAGTATTCCGCCCACTTAAAACTCGAGCCGCCACTCTCAAAATCGGTGCTTTTGAAAATTTTTCCGCAGTAGTCCCATCGTATCTCTTTTGATCGACATGCCATTTGAACCCGCTTGAAAAGACACGGCTTCGGAGTGGTCTGGTTTGCCGGACATTCCTTTCGCTGCGGAATGGCAGGAGTCAGTGGTTATCCCAAGGAAAAGTCGTACTGTTTTTTGATCTGGGAACCCCAGAAAACAAAACTTTTCCGCAATAAGCCTTTTCTCCCGCGAAATCCGATTTTAGCGTCTGCACATGTCTACCGGAATTAGCGTGATTTGTGAGCCTGAGATCGAAGATCTTGAAGGTTACTTTGAGGAACTTGGCGAAGTCTATGAAGAACTCGCCGGCCTTCTAAAGGCAGAAGGTGTCGATATCCTCCCCTACCTCTTCTGCCCTGACAGCGATCTCACCGATGAGGAAGCTGATGCGGCGGGTTACACCAAGGAAGACAAAGCGAGGATGAAGGTCATCGTTAAGGAGGACTTTCACGATTCCGACGAAGTTTACGATGACATCAACTCAGCAGCCGATTTGGTGCGCGCGATGGATGACGACCTCTTCGAAAACGGCAAAAAGGCCCTCCTCGATGACTTGGAAGGCCTTGCTGAGACGCTTGAAATTCCCGTAGAAGAGAAGGTCAAGGTCCAGCTAATGCGTGGCTAGGACTTAGAATCTAAATCCGAAGGAGGCTTCGTAGGCCCAGCTGTCTTCGGTGACGAATTGGTCGCCGAGGAGGGCAAAGTCATCGCGCATGAGGTAGCGGGCTCCGATTTGGGCCATGAAACCGCTCTGAAAATTTGCGCGGAATCCACCGAAGGCCTGCGCGACGTAATTTGAATCCGTGTCGATGGAGTAGTCGAAGCTATCGTCGAGACTGACAAACTCCACTCCGGCTCCGGCGCCGATGAAGAAGGAGATAGGCCCGCCGAGCTTGGCTTCTAGTTCGTAGTTCAGGGTCACGTTCACGAAGGAGATCTCGCCATCCTCCAGGAAGATGCTCCCACCCCGACCGGCGTATTCCAAGACGGCGTCATCGGTGTGACCCAAGACTTCGAGAAAGACGGTGTGGGCGAAGGCATTGTCTTCATAGAAAGTTCCCCGAAATTGGCCAAATCCGAAGGCCTTCCCTGGGTTATCGAGGTAGCCTCCCCCCAGCATGATTCCACCCTGTAAGCTGGGAAGTAGAGCGTAGGAAGCAGAAGTGAGTGCGCATGTTCCGAAGGTGGTGATCAGATAATTTTTCATAATTGGAATGGGGTGTTGGGGTTCTAGTTTTTCGATTTGTAGGAAGCGGGTTTGGCAGAGATGGCTTTCGATCTCCGGTCGCGATGATTCCAGTCGTCATCGTCATCATCGGAGAGAGAGGAACTTCCCCCGCCCCCGGATGAGCCACCTCTTAATGGTGGGAGCTCTTCGAAGCGATTTCTGAAGGCCTTTTCCACACTCGGCACGGTCATGACCTTGGTCCTGGAGAGGTGTATTTTTTCCGGAAGATAGGCTCCAGCCTCGGCATAAATCCGGGTATTTCGACTTCCCGCTTGGAAACCGGTAAGCACGCCTCCCGAAGCGACATAGAAACGGTTGCCCTTACTAAACGAGACATCAAGAACGCTGCCTTTTCGAACCAAGACATCACTCCCCAGCACCGACCGGCTACTATGACTTCCGGGCTCGACGATGCGCTCTGCATCCACCGTTCGGGAGCTGGAACAACTCGTGAACAGCAGAGAGACCGCGACAAAGTAGATAATCTCCTCAAAGAGGAGTGTTATTCTGCTGCGCGGCGAGATCAAGCGCTTTGAGCATAATGTGTTCCCGCACGACGGCGTCCGAGGAACTGGCGAGAGGGAGCTCACCAAGATCAAAGCCCGCTGTTTTCAGCTTATGACGCGCCGAGTCGCGGTGCGCTCCGGTCGCAAAGGCCACGGCATAATCGGGCGAGGACTCAAGTCGCTTGATAAAGCGGATCGCGCCGGGAACCTCCTGAAATGCGGAATCGGGCTGCGCTTCCAGCAGCTCGAAAAGGCGCTTGTAAAAAGCCTTTGTCACACTCCCACTCATGGGGCGATCGCAATGGCGCTGGGAGATCTCTTGCGCGATTCCACTATCGGTGACGAATTGGTAGTTCCTCCAATCAGTGTCGAACTCCACCACGCCGAGGACCTCCCGCACTGTTTGAATGAAACACTCGGAATCAACGGCGTTGGTTTCAGTCAACGTCCCATCGATGTCGAAGATCACGACCTTCATTAATCGTATTCGGAACTGGTGTATTCCTCGGCACTGCTTCCGGTGAGGCGCTTTCCCTTATAGATCAGGGAAAACTTACCACCGGTATCTTCGGCGATCATTTGAAGCTGACCAGCAGGCGTGCCGGCGAGCTCGAAAGCGATGGTATCAATGGGTACGCCATCGGGGTTGATCTCCGACATGTCGCTGAGAACGGACTCAGCATCAGTGGCCTGACCATCAGAGAGAAGATAGACGATGTTGGGACGTGGATTCATGGAGAAGGCCATTTTCAGAGGCGGATACCAGTTGGTGCCACCCTTGGCGGGCATCGTCTTCACGGCCTTGATAACCACGCCCTTGAGTCGCTCGTTAGCGGGATACCAGGGAACGACGGGGACCTTGCCATTGCCAAGCCAGCCATTGTCGACATGATTTGGACCTTTAGTATCGATGGTCCATCCGGTGGTGGAGAAGAAGATGACCGAGACATTCATACTGGCCGGGAGAGAATTGATGGACTTTTCCAACTCCTTTTTAAGGGCCTGGATGCGGGTCCCTTTGCCATCCTCGGAATCAGACTCCATGGAGAATGAGTAATCGACGCAGAAGACGACATTGCGCCCACGCCGGTGACTTCCGAAGAAAGAGGCGCCGCCGCCGCCGTCGCCATCACCATCGCCGGTTCCGAAGCCGGGGCCAAAGTCTTCTTCCATCCCAAACATGCTGTCGGGATTAGCCGTCACGGGAATGGGAACGGCAACCGGGCTGGTGGCCTGCGCCGCGATGACCTTGGCCATGGAAGAACTCGCGCCCGGCGGCTTGGGCTGGGCGTTGTTAGTAAGCTCCTTCATTTTCAGGGGAGGGTCTTCTTCCGGAGCCTCGACCTGATAACTGACGATCTGAGGGAACTCCTTGGTCGTTGGAATCATCGCAATAATGGCAAGGATTGCCAAGACGACCCCGAAGCCTAAGAAGGCCGTAATTGCCGACTGGATCGTCTCTTGGCGACGACGTCGGGCATTGGCAATCTTCACCGCTTGAGCATTGGCTGCCAGCTTGGCGTGGTCAGTCTCGGTTACATAGATTTCACTCATAGCTTTGGAAAGAATCCTATTCAAACAGGATCGTGGTGGCGAGGAGATTTCATAGGCGGAATCGACTCATTTTCCAAAAAAAAGCCCCGCCAGTGATCCGGCGGGGCTTTTAGTCCAAAATTGCAGAAGCGATTTACTTCATTTTGAAGTGAATCGACGAACGAGTCTCGTCCCCCTCTTTGCGGGTGTGGGAAGTCATTTCCTCAAGCTGTCCGAAGGCTTTGATCGCCCTCTCGATGAGTGGAAGGTTCTCGTTGAAGTCATCCTTTTGGAAATCGTTCTCGAAGATGTCATCGGAGTTTTCCTTGAGCAAGGTCACCCAATATTCGGCAAGACCACGTAGCGCTGCGAAATTCATCCGAGTGTAGGCTCCTTTGCGAACAGGGGCTTCTCCGGCGTCGAGCTTGGCATTCAGTTCGGCAATGAACTTTTGCGAAGTCGAGAAGAAGAAACGATCGTCAGTCATACCCACGACCGGACGGGCGTCCCTCGTGGAAAACTGGATGGCAGTGCTGTAATAAGTCACGCCCTCCTTGGTATTGTCATCGATTTCCTGCATTGGGATCTCAGGTCCATCCATCTCCTTCACCGTCTTCAAGATGTTGGTGATGGACTTCTCAATCCGGGTCCACGCAGTCTTCATCTTAGCGCGATCCGTGACAGGCGCGACGTAGGCGATGCGGGGAATACGGCCTTTTTCAATGATGGCACCGGGAACTTCGGGAATCTTGGGAAGGGTTCCCCTCGTGTCGATGATGAAGGCTCCTTCATCTCCAGTTCCTTGAGCCCAGTCGGTCGTGAGAGCACTCCAAATTTCCTTGAGGTCTCCAGCAGCCATCTGCTCATACATTTGGAAGCCTTCCTTAAAGTCAAGGAAGTCACCGTCATCGATGTCCATTTCAGTAACGCGTCCCGCCATCAGGTAGGTGGCCTGACCAAGCGAATCCATCATGTCGAAGAGCTTGGCTGTGAATTCCGGATTGGTGCGGGTATTACTGAAGTAGAGGACATCATCCATCTCACCGAGAGCAGAGAAGGTGTGCGGCTTATCAGTATCGATCATAGGGAGGTTACTGCCTCCGTGGGACTCGATCTTGAATCCTTCTTCGAGGAAACCGACAAGTCCGGTGCGATCGGCGTCGACCATATCGAAGAGCGTGCCTTCGACGCTTGCAACATGCCCAAGAAGAGCCTGAATGTCACGAGTGTCGCCAAAGACATCGGTCTCGGAAAGGCCGGTTTTTAGTCCGCGAGCCATGGAAGCGAGGACTTCGTTGCTGTTACTCATTTGGTCGAGAGCTTCTTCTTCTCCAAAAAGGAACATGCGGATATCCTTGTCGGCGTAGCCTTTGAGGAAATCGAGGCCAGGATTGGCGAGGAGCGAATCCTCAGCCTTATCAACGAGCTTTAGCCCGTCGAGGGAACCACCGAGGTAGATGAAGACGTATTCACCTTTAACCCCAGAAGCGATACTGAGATTCTTAGTTTCGACAGCCTTAAGAAAACGATCTACATTAGCATCAGAGCCGAAGACTTCGGCCATTTCCTTGCGCTCGTCTTCGCCAGGCATCGCCGCAAGCTTCTTGCCGACGATGGTCATGCCACTCAGCTGAACCTCGCCCATCTTTTGGTCGATCTCTTTGAAAGGAGAATCCACGTCATCGTCAAAGAGAGACATGAGAATACCAATGATGGTTTCGGATAGTTGCTCACGCATGTCAGCGTCGCTCACTTTGAAACCAAGAGTAATTGGCGGCATTTCGGCCTTTTCGAGGATTGGGATGCCCGCCTTGGGGTCTCCCAACATGGAAGAAAACATCCCCATGGCCGCACCTTGCATTTCCTCGGGATCGGCGTCACCGGACAAATTCATGGCAGCCATTTTAACCAACATTTTCATCTGGTGGAAGTTCGAGGACTTTGCGATGGCATTGAGATGAACGCCTTGAGCCCCGGAAGTGTCTCCGAAAGCAGCAAAGATCTCCTCACCCAAAACGGCTTTGAGCATCCTGATGTCCTCGTCCTCCTCCATTTCTTCAAGATCAGCACCTTGGCCGGCCATCATTTCGATCACGAACTCACCGATCTCAGTTTTGGTGAGACGCTCGAACATGTCGTTACCACCAATGACGGATAGGTAACCCTCGGTGTTCTTTGGCACGTGAGCCGCGAAGCCGAGCTTCTTGGCCATGGCATTAACGTCAAAATTAGGGACGACGCTGAGCTCGGCACCAGCGGTAGGAGCTTCCTTGGTCTCGGCCTGGATGAGTTGGGCAGCGGAATCTCCCCAGGAAGGAAGAATGAGTGAGCCCCCCGCAAGCATGGGGAGGAGAATAGTTTTAATTTTCATAGTCGAATAAGTTCTAGCAGCTGAAGCGGTTTCGTTAATTATAATTGTTTAAGCAGTTTGCAACGCTTCGGTTACACGAAATCTTGATTTTTTTGCTTGCAGCCAGCTATTCTACAAAACCAAATACTTAAATAGTCAATCCACTGACGACGAATCGGGCCTTTTCCGTATCGTTTTTGGCATGTCTAGCCAGCCCCTTACTGTCGGTAGATCCATCGAATTTAAGATCAACCTCTCTCTTGTCTCCTATCGTTTACCCGAGTTATTAGAGTTTTCTCGTTCATAAAAGTTGCTATTTTCAGTATTTAGTGAAAGTTCGGAACGTGTCGATGATCACTAATCGAGAAACCGTTAATCCGGAATTGTTCCCTTTCGATCTTATTCGCCCTCATATCGAGAAGGTCGAATCCCGCATCAGTGAGCAAGTCCGCGAGTTCGACCCCGGAGTAGAACCCTACATGGAGTATATTTGCCGTACCAACGGCAAGCGTATCCGCCCGGCCCTCGCCATTCTAACCGGCGGAGCCACCGGGGAACTCAATAACGAGCACCTCAAGCTCGGCGTCATACTTGAGCTCATCCACATGGCCACCTTGGTCCACGATGATATCATCGATGGCGCTTCGGCCCGCCGTAAAGTCCCCACCGCCAATGCCAAGTGGGGAAATGGCATGGCTGTTCTCTTAGGCGATGCCCTCTTCTCCCATGCCCTGAAGCTCTCTACCGAGTTCGACAACCTCGACCTGAGCCGTGCCATCAGCCAAGCATCACGCGAAGTCTGCCAAGGCGAAATTCTCCAGACCCAGCGCCGTTTTGATCTCAACCTCACCAAGAAGGACTACTTCAAGATGATCGAGATGAAGACCGGTGCCCTGTTCGCCATCGCCTGTCAACTCGCGGCCATCATCTCGGAAACACCGAAAGCCATCAGCGACGCGATGTATGAGTATGGCATGAAACTCGGCACCGCTTATCAGATTTACGATGACGTCGTCGATCTCATCGGCTCGGAAGACCAGATCGGTAAAACCCTCGGCACCGACCTTGAGAAAGGAAAGCTCACCCTTCCCATTCTTAATCTCCTCGAACGAGCCAATCCCAAGCAAAAGGAACAGCTCTCAAAGCGCATCATTGAGCAGCAAGCTCTTGACCTCCCCGTCCTCGTCGGCATCGCCGAATACGAAGGCGCGATGTCCGATGCCTTGGACACCGCCGGGCAAATCGTCGAGGAAGCTCGTGATTCCCTTAAACTCCTCAAGGCCTCGAATTATACCACTGCGATGCACAACATCACCCTCTTTATAGACCAACTTCTCAAAGGCTGCCGATAAGGGGCTTTTCACCGACCGGATCTGCGCTAGCGTGTCGCCCACATGGACGACATCAAAATAACAATGCAGACCAACAAGGGCGACATCAACCTCACCCTTTTCCCCGACGACGCACCCGTCACTGTTTGCTCATTCCTCCACCTTGCCTCCCGCGGGTTCTACAACGGCCTGAGCTTCCACCGCGTCATCCCCAATTTCATGGTCCAAGGCGGCTGCCCCCTCGGCTCCGGCACCGGAAACCCCGGCTACAAGTTCGAGTGCGAGTGCAAGGCACACCGCCGCCACGACAAGCCCGGCATGCTCTCCATGGCCAACGCCGGCCCCAACACGAACGGCTCCCAGTTCTTCATCACTCATTGCCCCACCCCGCACCTCGACGGCAAGCACACCGTCTTCGGTGAAACGACCGAAGGACAGGACGTCATCGACGCCATCAAAGGCGGCGACCTTATCAAGGAAATCGTCATCCACGGCTCCACCGAGGAACTCTTCAAAGCCCACGCAGACCGCATCACCGACTGGAAGAAGTAGGTAAAACCAACCCATTTTCCAAAGCCCGCCCGGTCCCCCACCCGGCGGGCTTTTTTATGACCCAAGGGCATCCTCTTCAAAAAAACTGGCACCGCTCGGCCACCCCGAGCATCTCTTAGGTAGATGAAGAAACTCACCGATACCGACCTCGTCACCGCCGCGCAAGCAGGAGACAAAGCGGGTTTTGTCGACCTTGTCGCTCGGTATCAAGGAATGGTGACCGGGATCACCTTGTCCATCCTCAGAGATTTCCAAGCCAGCGAAGACGCCGCGCAAGAAGCCTTCATCACGGCCTGGAAGAAGATTTCCGAAATCCAAGATCGCGAAAAGCTCCGCCCTTGGCTCGCCCAAATCGCACGGAATTCTGCCTTAATGGCCCTCAGAAAAAAGCGCGCGCTCCCTCCTCTCGAAAAATTCCCCGGAGCCTCGGAAATCCCCCGCCCTGACGAACTGATCGTAAAAAAGGAAGAAGCAGAAATCGTTCTGAGCGCGCTCGATGCCCTCCCCGAGAAACTCCGCCTCCCACTCATCCTTTTCTACCGCGAAGATCAGTCCGTCCGAAAAGTCTCCGAGGCCCTCAGCCTCACTCCGGACATCGTCAAAAAACGCCTTTCCGAAGGACGCACCCTCCTCCGCCGCCGCGTCACCCGCCTCCTCGACCCCGTCATGCGAGCCACTGGCCCCGGCGTCCTCTTCACCACCGCCGTCGCAAGCACCATCGGAGCCATGATGTCCCCCTCCGCCATCGCCGCCACCGCAGTCTCAACCATCCCAAAAACCGCCACCCTCACCGCCGTGACCACCTCAAAATTCTCCCTCGCCGCCACTGTCCTAACTCTCGGTCTCTGCCTCCCTGTCGGATACGGTCTCCACCGAACTCTGGAATCCCATTCCCCCACCCAAACTTCGCTCCAAGCACCTGCCCAAGCCTCTCCTTCCCTTCGACGGAATCGCACAACCTCGGAAACCTCCCCCCTCGTCGCCCAATGGAACGCTCTCAAGGCCCGCCACCTCAACAACGGCGCCAAAGGCTTCCCCAACCTCTTCCAAGAAATCAACGCTCTCGAAGATCCCCTCCAACGCGAAGCCTTCATCCTCCTCGGGCTAGCCGATTGGGCCAAGCTTGCTCCCAAATCCGCGCTCACTTACTTTACCAATAGCGATCTTTACGCCAAACAAAGCTCATATTTCAAAAGTCGCATCATTTCAGAATGGCTCCGCCACGACACCCCAGCAGCCCTCACCGCAGTGGAACAGCATAATCTGTGGTCCCGAGGCTGCTCACGTTCGACCTTGGAGTTTCTCAGCAAAGGAGA
>JBLHUR010000093.1:0-24050 GCA_047629805.1 Akkermansiaceae bacterium
TCGTGACATTATGCCGCCAGGAAGACGGACGCCCCGTCGGAAGGAGAGCGGCCACCGGGAAGAAAAAGAAAAAGAAAAAGAAAAAAAAGACAGCGCAGTCAGTGAAGCGCGCACCTTTTTGGCGAGCTAAGACGTCATCCTCGTCAACAAAATCGTGACGATAGATCCCCTTCACAACAAACGAGAAACCTGTCAGAGGGTGGAAGATGACCATCGACACCGTCGGGTCAACGCCGCGCAGAACCTGGCCCTGCCCCGCAACGTGCTCCTCGCGATCATTCCCTTCGACGAGACGAAGAAGCTCAGCAGCTGGCTTGACACCTACCGATCCTACCCAGCGCGAGCCTTAAAACTCCTCCAGCAAGCCCGCCAAATTTAACCATCCTCGAGCCAATCGCCCTTATTTTATTGTGAAAAGATTCCTGATTTCCCTTGGCACAAAGAGGGTCATCGGCAGCACCATCAACAATCGTTTTGGCGATTTCGCGCTGAAATTTTTTAAACTCTTTGGGGAAACCTCAGGTATGGTCGGTTTTATTGGAATTTCTAGGCATCCGGAGATGTTAGAATATCCAGATATTACGAATAGCTTAAATTTCAGAGATCGCAAATAACGAGATCTTGTCGTTCCATTATGTGAGGACCTTGGGTCTCCAATACCAAAAAAAACTTGGCACAGAATTAGAAAGGTATTAAATATGCTTTACTTTCTATATTCTGAATGAGTCCGTATAGATAAGAAAGTGACTAATTATTATCAGACTCCATTCCCGCCCCAACCATCTCACCCAAAAAAACTCAAACCCCTATCAATCAGTTAGTTATGAATAAACACAGCCTCCTGATCACCTCTGCTTTCTTCCTTACCACCCGCCTCGCTGAAGCAGCCTTGCTGGTGGGCTGGGATGTCGACGGCGTCAAAACCTCAAGTCTTACTACACCCGATTACGCCTTAGCAAACACTGTTAAGGATCCAAACGTCGAGGTCTCCCATCTAACTCTCAGCAGCGAGGTGATTGCCGATAATCCGACGAACCCCCAAAGCCGTTATGGATTCAGGATCGGGGAAGGCACCGACTCTCTCGCTGCTGCTATTACCGCGAATCACTTCATCGAATTCGATATTACGGCCTCCTCCGGCTACGTTCTAAACTTAGACTCTTTGAACATGAATGGCCAGTCGAGTGAAACCGGGGCGGATAATGTGGCCATTTACTACAGCCTCGATGGATTCTCCACTGCTGGGTCCCCAATTACACCGACAACAGGGTCAACGGCATCAGGTTTTAGTGGAAAAGCGGGAGGCTTCGATACTGATAGCGATGGGTTCGGTGGTCCAATCGTCCTCACAGGTGGTGCATTTCAAAACATCAACACTGCCAACTTCCGGATCTACGCGTGGGGTAGCACCAACCAGCGGGGGATCACCTCCATCCGAAACCTTTCAAGTAACGGAGGCAACGATCTCCGCATCAACGGCACCGTTTCAGCCATCCCCGAGATCTCCACCACACTCCCCCTCGGAGGCCTCCTCGGCCTGACCATCATCGGCTTCCGCCGCCGAAAATCGTAGCGACAGACTCGCGGAAACGAATGACTTGGACTCCCATCATGAGCTCGTTAATTTTCGGCCTTTGAACGTTCTTATCAGAACTGGCGCCAATGCTCACCTTTCTAAAGGAGTTCACCGCAGCCCCCGACATCCTAAACCCGTCCTGCTAAAAATTTCGGTGTGATATTTCGCTCTATTTATAGCATTTATCGTAGCCTCACCCAATGAAAGGAAAGTGGAATCGGGATTTTGAATTGTCTCAACCCCTGCAAAAAAGCAACTCAATCTCCGCATTGCATTCCCCCGAACTCCTCCTAAGACTCCTCCATGTCCGAGGCATTCGATAAAATCCCCAAGGAGCGCCATATTTCCCTCTGCCCCTGCAAAAGCACCAAGACCTACCAGGACTGCTGCCTCCGCTTTCATCAGAACAAAGCACTCGCCAAAACGGCCGAGGATCTCATGCGCTCACGCTTCAGCGCCTTCTTCTTCCGCCTTCCCGACTACCTCGTTGAAACCACCCACCCCGACTCTTGCGGCCCCGATCTCCGACGCGAACTTGAGGAAACGATCCACCACACCGACTGGAGATTCCTCACCATCGTCTCAACCTCCAAAGGCCAAAAGGAAGACAATCGCGGCAAGGTCGAATTCATCGCCGACTACTTTTGGGACGGCGAAGCCCAACAACTCCAAGAGCACTCCCGCTTTCGCCGCTTCAAGGGAAACTGGAAATACCTCGACGACAAAGGCTAATCCTCAGAAAGGGTGACAACTAAGCGATCGCAAAGGAACGCAAGAAGAAGCCATTATTTCAAGGAAATTTGAGGACTAGCTCTGTTCTGCCCGAAAACTCCGTGGAGTGATCCCGAGGTATTTCTTGAAGACATGGCCCAGGTAACTTTGACGGCAAAATCCCACGATTTCGGAGATCTCGGAGAGGCTTAAGTTGGAATCTCGAAGCAGGGACTTTGCCTTGGCCAGCCGAACTTCGATTAGGAAATTTCGAATAGTCATTCCTGTTTCCTTCCGAAATCGCCGTTGAAAGAGGCTGCGAGAAATTCCAGCCTCACGCGCTAAGTCGTCGTTGCCCAGTTTGCTGTCAGAAAGATTCTCATAGATAAAATGGACCCCTAGGGCAACTGCGGGATCGATGATCGCGCGGGTATTTGAAGACCGCCTCGTGACCAGCCTGATGGGCGGGATGAGCAACGGATCGCTTGGCGGCTTGGAGCTTGCCATCAGCCGGTCGAGTAAGTGTGCTGCTTCGTAACCAATCTTATGGTGATCTAAGCGGACGCTACTGAGGGGAGGCGCGGAAAGATCGCAGAGAGGGCGATCATTATCGACCCCGACAACTGCCACCTGCTCCGGAACGATCATGTCCTCTTCGCGACATGCATCCAAAACCATCAATCCCCCATCATCTCGCGAAACCATAATCCCCACTGGCTTTGGTAGGGCGCGGATCCAAGCTCGCACCGCGTGACGCGCCGCCTTTGAACCGGGCGGTTGATCGACGGGCGGTTCAAAGATATGAAAAGTTGCCCTTTCCACGCACTCTTCACGCATGGATTTGCAGCGGCGCTGAGACCAACCCTGGTCTCCGCTTTCGTGAGGATAGAACCCGATGTGCTTGAATCCGTGATCAAAAAAATGGCCAGCCACCAGGGCGGCGATTCCCTCGTCATCGGCGTCAATCTGCGGGATGCCGATGTCCAGGACAGATCTGTTGACATCGACAACTGGTAATCCGGTGGCGCGGAGAGTCTGCGCCATCGCATCATCGCCGACTCGAGCGATAATCCCCTCTGCCCCTGAATCCAAGAGCCACTCCGAAATCGAAATATGATCACCTTTCGGAACGTAAAATAACCGCCAATTATCAAACTCGTGAGCAAATTTAGCGATACCACGAAGCGTTTCGCGCCCCGGTTCGAAAGATGTGTAAACCAGTAGAGCAACGCGTTTACGAGGATTCGATACAGTAATTCCCATGGAATTGGCTTTCATTCAAAAGAGCGTTTGAGACCATATTATGGGCCCTACCTGATTTCGATAAAATTATATCCAATTTCGACAGGATAGACGAGGAATATTCTTGCCTGAGCGCTTCATTTTTTTTGGAGTGTGTCGCTCGCAATTCGACAAACATGAACGCCATTGAAAAAATAACGAAGTTCTCAGCCCTCACCATTGCCATTTTGGCCGGTGTGACCAACCTCAGGGCTGAGGTTCCCGCCGCCATCCTCGGGGCAGTCCCCGATTCCGATCAGTATTCCCTGATTTACGAAGCTGCAATTCCTGTCGTTGCTCCTAATTGGGGATTAACACCGGAATATGCCCTCGATAATTCGGCAACCGGCCCCGCCAACTTCGATCGAGTCGCCTACATCATGGAGTTGGATGATACGTGGGTATGGGTGTCCTTCGAGACCCTCCCTCAAGGGCAGACCCTCGCAACGGTGGGAGTCCCGTCGGTGGATGTCGTTGCTGGATCTCCCATCCAAACGGCGGTCATCAATATGGATGTCTTTTCGAGCATCACGGATGCCAACATCATTGCCACGGGCACTGGCTTGACGGGCGGCAATATTGAATTCTGGCCGGGCAATTACAACGGAGAAAACATCAACAACATCCCGAACGCTGACGGCGCTTTGTTCGACTGGGGTGACGGAGCTGCGGCAGCAAATGTTGGCTATGGTTCAATGCAGGTCCACAACCACGATGCCAGTCAGGTGCTTTTCGCCTTCAATCGCTGGGGTGGCGCCTTTGCGGGAACGTCGGATCTCGGGATCGGCAGCAGAACTTTCGATAACCCAGACTACACCTTTGCTGAAAACGGCGCAAACTTCACCACGCGGAAGCTCTACGTGCTGGTGCGTGAAGGGGCACCTGCCTTTCCTCCTCCGGAAGCGACCGAGGCCATTTCATCGCTAGCCGGGGATAAAATCCTGCTGACGTTCAGCGAAGAAATTAGCGGAGATTCTGTTGATGTCGCCAATTTTTCAATCGCAGGTGGCCCCGCACTCACGGCGGCCACTTCCTCTGGTAACATCGTCACCTTGACGACTTCAGGCTTGGTGGGGGGCACGACTTACACCGTGAATTACACCGGCATTTCCGGACTGCCAGGAGCTGGACCAGCTCTGATCGCTACGGTCACCATCGATTTTACCGCCCCTATCCTTCCCGCGATTCTAGCCTCCATTCCAGCGGCTGCGGGATACGACCTCATTTATCATGCGGAGATCCCAGCTGATGCTCCAGCTTGGGGAAATGGCGTGCCCTATCTTGTCGATGAATCGTCAATCACGGATGTGACGGCCTTTGATCGCGTTGCTTATGTCATGGAATTGGATGGCGACTGGGTCTTCGTTTCCTTCGAGACCCTCTCTCAAGGTAGCACCTTCGCGACGATCGGAGTTCCGACCATTGGTGTCGTCAATGGTGCTCCCATCCAGACGATAGTCGTCAATATGGATGTCTTCTCGAGCATCACGGATGCCAATATCGTCACCACCGGCACAGGCTTGGCGGGCGGAAATATCGAATTCTGGCCGGGCAATTTCAACGAGGCGAATGACGCGAACATTCCGAACGCTGATGGCGCTGCCTTCGACTGGGGCGACGGCGGAGCGGGCGTCGGCCAAGGCTATGGCTCCATGCAGATTCACAACCACGGTGCGAGCCAGGTAATCTTCGGCTTCAATCGCTGGGGCGGCACTGGCGCTGGTGTCGGAGGAATTACCGATATTGGTATCGGTAATAACACTGCCGGTAACGTAGACTACGTCTTTGCTGAGAACGGCCTAAACTTCACCACGCGGAACCTCTACGTTCTCGTGCGTGAAGGGACACCCATCTTACCAGCTCCAGAAGCGACTGGATCAATTTCATCGCTCGCTGGAAATCAGATTCAGCTGACGTTCAACGAAGAGATCAGTGGGAATTCAGCAGAACTTGCGAACTTTTCAATCGTAGGTGGACCCGCTATTACAGATATCGTTACTTCCGGAAACACCGTGATCTTGACCACTTCAGGCTTGGTGGCAGGCACGACTTACACTGTGAATTACACCGGCGTTGCGGGACTGCCAGGAGGTGGTATTGCTCTGGTCGAGACACTCTCGCAAGAGTTCACCGCTCCTGCCATTCCCACTCTCCCCGGGACCATTCCAGCGGCGGCGGGATACGAACTTATTTATCATGCGGAGATTCCGGAAGCGGCTCCAGCTTGGGGAAATGGCGCGCCTTATCTCGTCGACCAATCGGGATTCACGGAATCGACTAATTTTGACCGCGTGGCCTACATCATGGAGTTGGATGGCGAGTGGGTCTTCGTTTCTTACGATACTCTCGAGCAGGCAAATCGCCTTTCGACGATCGGTATCCCGACGGTTGAGGTGGTCGCCGGCACACCGATCCAAACCATCCTCTCAAACATGGCCGTGTCTTCCAGCATTGCCGGTATCACCGAGGGCACAGGCCTGAGCGGTGGCAATATCGAGTTCTGGCCGGGTAATTTTATTCCGGACAACGTTAACAGTATCCCGAACGCCGATGACACGACCTTCGACTGGGGTGACGGCGGTGGGTCGGGCGACCTTGGCTATGGCACAATGCAGATTCATAACCACGATGCCAGCGAGGTGCTCTTTGCCTTCAACCGCTGGGGTAGCGGTGGTGGAACGACGGATATCGGGATCGGCAACAACCCCAACGGCGCTGGTAACCCGGACTACGTTTTTGCGGAGAACGCAGCCAGCTTTGCGTCACGCAACCTCTACGTCCTGGTGCGTCCTGCCCTCCTGAAGCTCCCCCAAGCGATTACCAATTCCGTCCCGGAGTCAAGAGGCTACAACCTCGTCTATCAGATGGACCTCCCTGCAGTGAATGAATTCAGCGGTGATGCCCAAACCATCGCCGAGGCCTACAACGCAGATTACTCCGCTACCGTGACGCCCGGGTCCAGAGTTGCCTACGTCTTACAGTTGGATGACGAATGGGTCTGGGTCTCCTTTGATGCCGTCACCGATGATTTGTCCAAAATCGGTATTCCTCATTTCGAAGCCTGGCCGACTGCGCTGCAGCAGATCGTTACGAATATGAACGTTGTTTCAAATGCGCCGCAAATCACGGAGGGAAGCTTTGCCGAAGGTAACATCGAGTTCTGGGGCGGCGACTACGCGCCGGGCAACACACTGGCAATCACGAATGCCGACGATGGCACCTTCGATTTCGGCGACACCATGAATGGCGGCGGTCACGGGAGCATGCAGATTCACAATTTCATGGAAAATGAGGTTGTCTTTGCTTACAATAACTGGGGTTCGAACAACGCCGGGAGCACCGGTGGTCTTGGTATCGGAACCAACCTCGGCGGGGAGCCAGACTACACGTTCCAAGGGAATAGTGGCAGCTACACCACGCGTAAACTCTATGTCCTGTCAGGGGAAATTGGTGATCTCATCCCATTACAGATTACCAGTGTTGAGCTCGATTCAGCGACCGACAGAGTCACCGTCACCTGGCCATCAACTGAAGGAGAAATCTTTAGCCTTTCGTGGACTGACGATTTGCAGACATTCACCGAAATCGATGATGGAATCACAGGCCGAGAAGGAAGTACTTCGTTCATAGACTTTGTGCCCGCCGGAACAAAGAAGAGATTCTATTCAGTCACGAAAGAAAACTAGAACGCCAAGGACGAGCCTCACTCTCTGACCTCTCCACGGGCACTGCGAATATTTTCGCCAGTGCCCGTTTTATGATACTACCCCAATGCATTGACCGAAATATCTTCAAGCATTTGTCCACGATACTTTACCCCACCATGAAAACACCATCCCAACTCCTCCTTCTAATGGCCCTCGTCGTCAGTTCTTTCGTCTCCAAGGTAACGGCCAAGTTGGTCGTCTACCCGGTGGGCGATTCCATCACATGGGGAACCACCGCTCCCGGTGGCTACCGTTCGCCACTTTACGAAAAACTAACCGCTTCAGGGTATGAAGTCGATATGGTAGGGAGTGTCAAAGATTTTGCCGACCGCGTGCTCATAGACGCGGGAGAAGAGCACCATGATGGCCACAGTGGTTGGAAAATTCTTCAGATTGACCAGCAGATCGAAGGCTGGCTCCAGCTATTCGAGGCACCTGATGTCATCCTCATTCACATCGGAACCAATGATTTTGGGAATGGGGCATCCAATACAACCGCTATCGATCAATTGGATAACCTGATGACTAAGATTGCGCAGACGACTCCAACCTCCCACATGATCGTCACGAATTTGCTGGTGCGTGGCGGCAATGCCAACACCAACATCCAGACTGACTTCAATCCGTTTGTCGAAGAGAAGATCGCCGGACAAGTTGCCCTAGGTCGCAAGGTCTCATTTCTCGACATGCGCGCCGCCGTGCCACTTTCGGATATGCCCGATCGACTCCACCCCAATCTTGCGGGCCTCACAAAAATGGCGGACGCCTACTACGGTGCCATCCAAAAGTTAATCCCCCCTCCCGCCCCTTTCCAAATCACTTCTTTTCAAGTCCAAAACCTTGCGGATCTGAAACAGGCTTCGATCACCTGGAACTCAAAAGCAGATCGAACTTACGTCATTCAAACCGCCCAAGATGCTTCCAGGTGGAGTGACTTCCCACTCTCCGTCCCCACTGGGGGCACGACCACTTCTCAAACCTTTGCGATACCTGCAGGAAGCCGCTTCTTCCGGATCCGCGAGGGCCTGCCGTCCGATAACTTCCTAGCCGAAACGAACGTCAAATGGCTGGTCCCCAGCGATGCAACTCTGGATGACACTTGGTCTGCCATCACTTTGGCTGAGGGCGCAGGATTTATCGATGGTGAGGGGCTGGCCGTTGGCTACGAAACGCGGCCAGGAATATTTGATCCACTCATCCGCTCAAACGTGCTCGAAGCCATGCTGTCGACCAACCCCTCGATCTACCTTCGATACGGTTTCAACACGCATCCCAATCGCCAATACCAAACACTCACGCTCGGGATGCGCTATGACGATGGCTTCGTTGCCTATCTCAATGGAACTGAGATCGCCCGGCGCAATGCTCCCGCAGATGTCGCGTGGGATACCAAAGCGACAAAATCCCATATCGACACTCAGGCCGTCGAGTTTGAGATCATCGACGTATCCAATTTCCTCGGATTATTGCGACCCAGTGAAAACGTCTTGGCAATCCACGGCATGAACAATTCCCAAGGAGGGTCGGATTTTCTAATCGAGCCCATGCTTACCAGTGCCTTTAAATAGGCCCCGAACTTCAATGCTCCGCGAGCACTCCCGGTTCCGCCGCTTCAAAGGGTGGAGGCCAAAGATATTTTCGCCCTCACCGGGGGACCGGGAACGCGGGGGAGAAAAATGGCTGAAATGGCCCGAACAAGAGAAGGTGGGCTACGGGGTGCGAATCAAGAAAAACATCCTCCTCAAAAGACAGTCTCCACAGGGCACCCAATGACTCACAAGGGGAAGAACAAACCCGTCCGGTCGATCATGGGATTGAAGGTGTTCTTTGCCAACAAAGTGATCCAGAGCAAAAGACGCCGGGACAGCCATCTTTATGTGATCAGCGATCGTTTTTACGTTAGGGAGGCTCTTGCACTTTACCGGATGAGATGCGGAATTGAGCAGCTCTTTCGCCACCTCAAGAAGCGTTGCTTCGATTTGGAAGTCACTCATGTGACCAAGCTTGTAAAGCTGTTCGCAGTGGTATCGTTAGCGTTCCTCTTCAGCTCTGCGTGGAGTTACCAGTTGCGTAAAATCCGGAAATCGACAGCACCGATAAAACGCAAAAGCATCTTCCGAATTGGGCTGGAAGGCATCCTACGCCTGCTGAACAATCCTCACCCCAAGGAGAAGGAACGAAGGGAATTCAGCGATTGGCTCACCTCTCCGATTTTCAGTTCAATTTTTGTCGTGTCGTGTGTCAAAAAATAGATTCTTGAGTGCTGATTTTGTGGTTTCCCATCGGCGAGGGCTTGTGTGACCGCAGCAAAAGGAGGGGGTGATTTCACACCCGAAAACTCCTCACTTTGCCCAATCGTAAAATTACGGTGGTTAATGAAATTGTCGCTCTTTCTTTTTAAGTGTGTGGCACACATTTTCCACCCTAAATTTTCAACAGAGCATTTGCGGCGAGGTCAACAGCAAGATTCCCCATCCAAAAAACGCTTCAAAGATAGCCCTCTTTTCTTCTATCTCAAGAAAAATCTGTCTCCACGGGTAGCGCCTCTTACTCGCCCTCGCGAAACTTCCTTGCTTTAGTTTGACAGACTCAAAACCTGTCTCATTGTTAGCACGTTTCAATCGGAGATAAGTAAGTCTCCGTATAAACTCCGAAAAAAACGTAATCCAAACCAAACTAAAAAAATGCCCGAACTAACAGTAGACCAATACGAATTGGTCGGTAACTTCATCTCATTCGCAATCGCTGCGATGGCCGCTGCAACAGCCTTTCTATGGCTGAATCGCAGTCAAGTCGCACGATATTATCGTCCAGCCGTGACGATCAGCGGACTAGTAACATTCATCGCTCTTTATCATTACTTCCGAATTTACGGAAGCTGGACGAGTGCCTACACCGTCGCCGACGGAGTCGTCGTCGCAACTGGCGGTGCTGGCTTCAATGATGCTTACCGTTATGTCGATTGGCTCCTGACGGTCCCGCTTCTGCTCGTCGAACTCATCCTCGTGATGAAGCTCTCAAGAGCTGTAACCGTTTCAAAATCGGTCCGTCTTGGTTTACTAGCTGCCGTCATGGTTGTCCTAGGATACCCTGGTGAAGTCTCTGACGTCGCTAGCACCCGCTGGCTCTGGTGGTCACTGGCCATGATCCCATTCCTATGGATCGTCTATGAGCTGTTCGTCAGTCTCAAGAGTTCCATCTTAAGCCAGCCCGAGGAAGCACGTGGCTTAGTGAACAGCGCACGCTGGCTCGTTGTTCTCTCATGGGCCTTCTATCCCGTCGTCTTTATTCTTCCGATGCTTGGTCTCTCCGGCGGTGCCGCAGACACCGCTGTCCAGATCGGTTATTCGATCGCTGATGTCGTTTCAAAAGCCGTCTTCGGAATTCTCATCTATATGATCGCGGTGAGAAAGTCGGAAGCCGAAGGCTTCATGGGTGATGGAGTCCCTCCTGCCAAGGTCTCGTCCTCTCCGTCCATCTAATTGGATAAGGCAGACGAATTACGAACCCATTCAACTGCCCGAGCCGGTTTCGCCTGGCTCGGGCTTTTCACCATGAAAATTTCGACGAATCCAATGTCTCCCGCCACAAAAGCGGCTGATCTTCGTATGCAGTCGGTGGAGGAAAAGATGCGGATGCTCTGCGCCGATTCCAGTAAAGTCGATGACATTTACGCAAGCGCCCTCGACGGTCATCTCGCGGCCGGTGGTCAAAGGACCCGGGCCCAAATTTCTTTGACCTGCGGAATGAGGCTCGGCCTCCGGAAAGCAGATACCATCGCTCTCGCGACATCGGTCGAGCTATTGCACAATGCCTCTTTGATTCAAGACGACCTCCAGGACAAAGCCCGGATGCGCCGCGGGTCACCAACCGTTTGGTCCAAATACGGAACCAACTGTGCCATCGGGCTGACCGATCTCACGATCGCCGCCGCCTTCCGAGCTCTCGGCGAAGTCTCCAAACCCAATCTTTTACCAGGACTGATCGACAGCCTCTACCACGCTATTTCAGTCACCCTGCGAGGGCAGACTGATGATCTCAGTGGCAATGCTACCAGTCTGGAAGACGCCCTTTCCATCGCCCGTCGCAAATCCGGGCCCCTTTTCGCCCTAGCCCTGGAACTGCCACTTCAACTCGCCGGGCGATGCCCTTCCCTCCAACAGGCCTCCCACGCCGCGCAGTCCTTTGGTCTCGGTTATCAAATCTATGACGACATCATCGACGTCAATGATGACCGCGCCTCCGAATCACAAAGCAATACCGTGGTCGCCCTCGAGATTGAGCTGGCGCCAGAGGATGCGCTCAAGTCTGCCCGCGATTTGGCGAAGCGTTATCTGGATGAATCCGCATCGCTCGCCCTCGAACTCCCCGCCAGTTGTGGCCAGGGACTAGCCGATCTAGCGGTCCACATCAACAAACGCCTGGACCTCCTTTCTAATGAGTAAAGCAATCGTAATCGGAGGAGGCTTCGGCGGCATGGCAGCGGCCTTACGCCTGCGCGCTCGCGGCTATGAAGTCACGATTGTCGACCGCTGTAAACGCCTTGGTGGTCGTGCTCAGGTCTTCGAACGCGACGGCTTCAAACACGATGCCGGCCCGACCGTTATCACAGCCCCTTTTCTCTTCGATGAAATCTTTGACCTCTTCGGGAAAAAGCGCAGCGACTACGTCGAATTTGTGCCACTGACCCCATGGTATCGCTTCCAGTTTCCATCTGGTGAGACCTTCGACTACGGTGGAACAGTCGAAGATACCTTGGCCGAAATTGCCCGCTTCTGCCCTGAGGACGTAAACGGTTACAAGGCCTTGCTTGCGCAATCGCACAAGATCTTCGACGTCGGGTTCACCGAGTTATCAGATCAGCCTTTTGACTCTTTTAGCACCATGATGCGGCAGCTTCCCAACTTAGTGAAACTCGGTTGCTATCGGACCGTTTGGCAGTTGGTCTGCCGTCACCTTAAGGATCCGCGCTTGAGGCAGGCCTTTTCAATCCAGCCACTTCTTGTCGGAGGCAACCCCTTCGATACGACGAGTATCTACGGCCTCATCCACTACCTTGAACGCCAGTGGGGCGTCCACTTCGCGATGGGGGGAACTGGTGCCATCGTAGATGCATTCAGCAAGCTAATGGCTGAAGTTGACATCAAGGTTCGGCTCGAGACGACCGTCGCATCGGTGATGGTCGAGAAAGGAAAGGCCACAGGCGTGCAGCTCAAAGACAGTGAGGACCTCCACTCTGATATCGTGGTATCAAACGTCGATCCCGCCTATCTCTACGGAAAAATGCTTTCCAATTCAGAACAAAAAATTTCGGCCCGCGTAAAAAAGAGTCGGGCCAAAATGTCAATGGGCCTCTTCGTCCTGTTCTTCGGCACGCGGAGGCAATACCCCAAAGTCGCCCACCACACCATCTGGCTCGGTCAGCGCTATCGCGAACTGCTACGTGAGATCTTCGATGGCGAGAAGTTACCGGAGGATTTCTCACTCTACCTCCACCGACCCACCGCGACCGACCCTAGCTTTGCGCCCGAGGGCTGCGACTCGTTCTATGTGCTCGCCCCAGTGCCGAACTTGGAGGCCGATATCGACTGGGAAGTCGAGGGCCCCTTGCTGAAAGCACGGATCGTGAAAGCTCTCGACGAATCGATCTTGCCGGGTCTCGCTGAAGAAATCACCGCCGAATTTTACATGACGCCCGAGGACTTTGCGGAAGATTATCTCAGCGTGGCCGGTGCCGGATTCTCGGTTGCGCCATTGTTCAGCCAATCGGCTTGGTTCCGTTTCCACAATCGTGCCGAGGGTCCCGAGAACCTTTATCTTGTTGGTGCCGGAACCCATCCGGGAGCAGGGCTTCCCGGTGTGCTTTGCTCGGCCAAGGTTCTCGACCGAATCGTCAAACCTCCGCGCCAAGTTTCCGACTGGAAAACCAAGGAGGGAGTCGTCGAATGAAAACCAAGATAGAGACATTCGAGACAGTGCCAGACTACGCTGCCAGCGCAGCCGAAGGAACTCTCAAACGACATGGAAAGTCCTTTCACTTTGCTGGAAAGTTTCTTCCAAGGCAATCGTTCGGACGTTGCGCTCGACTCTATCAATTTTGCCGGTTCCTCGACGATCTGTCAGATGAATGTGACGACCCAAAATTGGCAGCTCAACAGCTAGGGCAAATCGAAAACGACCTCCTACAAGCGGACCGACGCCACCCCGCCGTTGCCGACTTTCTCGATCTAGCCCACGAGTGCGACCTCGATCTTGATCCCGCCGTTGAACTCGTGCGGGGAGTGAGAGGTGACTTGACGGGTGTCGCCTTCGACCGCGAAGCAGAGCTCAAGCAATATGCCTATCGCGTCGCAGGAACGGTAGGCCTCATGATGAGCGGGGTCCTCGGAGCGAAATCTCCGTCAGCATTCCGCCACGCCATCGACTTAGGCGTGGCGATGCAACTCACCAATATCGCACGAGATGTCAGTGAAGATGCGAAAAACGGGCGACGCTACTTGCCCGCCGATTTTTTTGGCCAAACCCCGAGTATTGAAACACTCGCCGCGGGTCATACCGAGACCTGCGAGGACATCCGCCGAGTTGTCCGATGGCTCCTGGAGGAAGCGGATCGCTACTATCATTCCGGCATCGCCGGTCTCGCCTATCTCCCCTTACGCGCCCGCCTCGGCATCTTGGTCGCAGCGCGTCTTTACCAATCAATCGGAAGCGAAATCCGACAGATGGAATTCGCCGTTTGGGAAGGCAGAGCGAAGGTTTCCCTCTGGAAAAAAGTAATCATTTCGGCTCGGACTTTCGTCTATTTCTGTCGCCACGGCTTACTTCGCGCAAAGCCCACCGGGCATGATGCCGAACTCCATCGGCACTTGGCAGGATTTCCATGGGCGCAAGCTCCACCGGACAACACGAGCGGCTCATGAAGCCCATCGACCTTGCCATTATCGGCGGCGGGTGTGCCGGACTCTCGCTGGCGCGCGACATTGCACAGCAAACAGAAGGCCGTCCGGACCGGCGACAAGTCATCGTTTTTGAACCTCGGACACACTATGAAAACGACCGTACTTGGTGCTACTGGTCGCTTAAAGGCGACGCGGACAATCCACTCGTGAACCGTCGCTGGCAGACTTGGAAATTTTCCAAAGAAGGGGAAACCGTGCTCCAACGTTCTTCGCAATCAAGTTATTGCCTTGTCTCAGGGGCCGATTTTTATGCCGACGCGATCGCAACCATTCAGCGCGACGACAGCCTCGATCTCAAACTCGGGGTCGAAGTCAAAGCCATCGAACCCTCCGGTGGAGGATTTAAGGTCACAACCACGACCGGTGACTATTTGGCCCGTCGGGTTGTTGACACCCGACCACCCTCGATGACGCGTGGAACTGAAGCGGATCTTTACCAAGTCTTCGAGGGGATTGAAATTGAAACCACCCACACGATCGGAGATCCCGAAATCGCCAACCTGATGGCAGAGATGCACACCGGTCAGAACGGCTTCGCTTTTGACTATCTCTTGCCGCTGGGCCCCAAGCGATGGTTGGTGGAGTCAACCCTGTTAAGTCCAGATCCTGAGTGCGGGAAGCACCTGTCGGAGATACTGCAGGCGAGTTTGCAACGGATCATCCCGGACGGCGAATTCCGCTGCCTGCGACGTGAGAAAGGAATGATTCCGATGGGCTACCGACTCCCCAGGCCTGAGGGCCAAACTGGCTGGGTTCGAGCCGGAACCGCGGGAGGTGCGGTTCGCGCCGCCAGCGGTTATGCCTACCAGCGAATTCAGCGATGGTCGCTGGAGTGCGCACAATATTTTGCAAATTCCGGCGAAGTTCTTGGACACCCGCAGGATTCATGGGCACGGCAGAAAATGGATGCCCTCTTTCTCAAAGTGCTCCGCAACGAACCCGAACAAGCTCCCGAGATTTTCGTTCGTCTTGCACAGGGAATTTCAGCCGATGCAATGGCGCGGTTTATGATGGACCGGGCAAGCCTCGCTGATCTCTTGGCCGTCGTGTGGGCGGTTCCCAAGAAACCGTTTCTCCGTCATCTTTTCAGCCGAGATGATCTCGCGAGACGAATACCTTTGAAAAAGAAGACGGCATGAAACAGGCGAAGTTCATCCAACAAGGAATCTTTTTCATTTCGGCGCTCGCGCTAAGTGTGCTTGTTTATTTCGGAATCGAGCTGCCGCAGGGAGCACTTGTCGTCATCTTGGCACTGTTGGTCGCGGTGGTTGGCCTCCCCCACGGAGCACTGGATCCCTTGGTGGCTAGGAAGGCAGGATTATGGCGGAATCCTTCCGGGCTCGCGCGATTCATAGGAGCCTATCTTCTCCTTGCCGTGATTTCTGGACTACTTTGGGCGTGGGCACCAAGATTTTCGCTAGTCGCCTTCCTCGCATATTCGTCTTGGCATTTTGCGGGTGATTGGCGGAACTGGCTTTCCCAAGGCTGGCGAGTCTGCGCAGGAGCAACCGTCATTTGTGCACCCTCACTTTTATATTCCAATACGGTGGCGGAATATTTTTCAGCACTCACCGGCGAGGATGCCACCGCTCTCGTTCGCGTTTTACAATGGCTTGCGATTCCAGCGCTGGTCGGGACGATTTTCTCTGCGGTTCGATCTCTCCCCACACGTCCCACAGTCGCAGCAGAGCTGGCAGTTCTTGCAATTTCTGCCCTCACCCTCCCTCCCCTGGTCTTTTTCCTTCTCTACTTCTGCAGCCTACACAGTCCGAGACACCTTATCGAGACAACGCAAGGAATGAACCGCATGACCGCTACCACCACCGCGCTCGGACTGACTCTCCTAACCGTTGGCCTGGGTGCCTTGTTTTTTGTTTTACTGCCTTCCGCGCAATTCGACCAGCGACTCTTACAAATCACCTTCATCGGCCTAGCCGTCCTCACCGTTCCCCACATGATCCTGATTGAACACTACGCAGTTCGAGCCAGTTTCCGGCAAAAATAAGTATCCTGATGTGACAGACTGCCGCAAATCACTTCGCAAGGCGCGGAGCCGAGTGACCCTGCTCGCGGATTTTCTGCAACAAGGCTCGCATCGCTTTCACCTTCTCGGGATGCTTGGCCGCAACGTCATCCCGCTGACCAATATCTTCCGCGAGGTTAAAAAGCTTCGGCTCCTTGCTCTCGGTTTCGGGATAGCCGTGCTTCTTGTCCCACGCCTTACTCTTAAGCGAAGAGAGCCCGCTCTTCGCCTCCACAAGCACCCAATCGCCCTCACGAATCGCATAGGAATCTTTAAAAGTATTGTGGACATGAGCCGTCCTCACCGACTTCACCTCGCCCTTGAGCAGTGGCAAAAGATCATGCGAGTCCTCGGCGGCGTTCTTAGCCGGAAGCTCGTAACCCACCACCGAAGCCAGGGTCGCCATGAGGTCGATTTGCGAAACGAGGGCATCATTCACGGTTCCTGGCTTGGTGACACCAGGATACTTGATTATAAAAGGGACATGATGACCGCCTTCATAAATATCGCGCTTCAATCCCCGGAACGGATGCGCCGACCAGTGATCGAACTTGGCATCGCGCGCATAGGCGTAGTGCTCCGGCCCATTGTCTGCTGAAAAAATCACAATGGTATTCTCAGCCTGACCCGAATCCTTGAGCGCCTTCAAAAG
Source organism: Akkermansiaceae bacterium (assembly GCA_047629805.1). Classification (GTDB taxonomy): domain Bacteria; phylum Verrucomicrobiota; class Verrucomicrobiia; order Verrucomicrobiales; family Akkermansiaceae; genus SW10. Next base: position 16,910 of record JBLHUR010000093.1, read on the forward strand.
CTGCCCAATGGAGTGATCCGTCTCATAAACCAAATCCCCATAAGGCCCCGCCTTCGATTTCCCGTCGAACTCATCGTTCGGGATAATCGGGGCATGTGGCGAAGGATAGGCAAAGTAGAGAAAGAAAGGCTCCTCCGTCTTGGCCTGCGCTTTGATATACTCCACCCCCTTCTTAGTCGTGGTCGGAATATTTTCATAAGGATCCCAATCCGAAGCCATCGGCCCCGGACGGCATTCCCAATTCCCCTCCTTGATCGGCTTCCACTTCTTCGTGTCCATCACCGTATCCGGCGCCTTCACCACCTTGTCGTTTTCAATCCAGCAATACGGCGGAAAGTTGATCACGGTATCTCCAAAATAATAATCAAAGCCATGCGCCAGCGGTCCGTTCGGAATCGACTTACTCCAATCGAAATCCTCCGGACCAACCCGCTTTCGTTTGTCCTTCACATTCCTCGGCTTACGAATCGCATCCCAATCCCACCCCAAGTGCCACTTCCCAATCGCCGCCGTCGCATAACCTTTCTCCTTCAACATCTCCGGCAAGGTCAGACGCTCAGGCTTAAAAACCGAATCGCCAAAGACATTCACGATCCCATGAAAATCCCGCCAATGATGCCGCCCCGTCAACATCGCAAAGCGCGACGGCGTACAAATCCCCGATGACGAATGCCCATCCGTAAACCGCACCGACTCCGTCGCCAGGCGGTTCAAATTCGGCGTCGGGATTTTGCTGTTCTCATAATAACACCCCAAATCCCCAAATCCCAAGTCATCCGCATAAAGAATCAAAACATTCGGCTGCTTCGCCACCGCCAACCCAGACAAGAAAAGGCCGGACAAAGCCGCCAAAGATCGTTTCAACATAAGACCGAAGGCTACCAAACTCCCCGCCCTCAACAACAAATAAGGAGCGTGGACATTCCTGTCCGCTCCCCGCCCCCAACCAAGCCCTAGCCAAGCCGCATCCCTCCTGATAAATCCCTGCCCTTCAAAACGTATCCACCCAAAATGCGACCCCTCTCCCTCCTCCTGATTCTCCTAACCACCATCGCCCCCGCCGTGGCCGATGATTTCGCGAATCAAATCAAGCCCATCCTCGAAAAGCACTGCATCGCCTGCCACGGCCCCGACAAACAAAAAGGCGGAATTACCCTCCACGACATCGACTCCCTCGACGCCGGATTCAAAAAATACCACCTCCTCGAAAACGTCATCGACCAGGTCAAACATGAGGAAATGCCTCCCGATGACGAAGACGTTCTCCCCACCGACGCCGAGCGCCAGACCCTCATTACCGCCCTCTCCAAGGTCGTCGACCGCGTCAAATCCGGCGACGTCCCCCAACGTGCCGGCCGCGTCACCCTCCGCCGCCTCAACCGCAACGAATACCACTACACCGTCCGCGATCTCTTCGGCGTCACCTTCAACCCCTCTAAAGATTTCCCCATCGACGGAGCAGGCGGCGAAGGGTTCGACAATATGGCCGACGCCCTCTTCTCAACCCCCACCCTCCTCGAAAAATACCTCCTCGCCGCCAAGAAAGTCATCGCCAACGTTTACACCGATCCCGCCCTAAGAAACAAAGTCATCTTCACCAGCCCCAAATCCCCAAAAGAAGCAAAGGCGACCGCCGAAAAAGTCCTCAGCTACCACGCCACCCTCGCCTACCGCCGCCGTGTCAGCGCCGAAGACCTGGCCCCCCTCCTCAACGCCTTCGCCAAAGGACACCAAGCCGGACAAGACTTCGGTCAAGCCCTCCGCGCCCCCCTCACCGCTCTCCTCATCAATCCCCGCTTCCTCTTCCGCGCCGAGCACGACGAACCGGGCAAAGACGAATGGCCCCTCAACGACTTCGAACTCGCGACCCGCCTCTCCTACTTCCTCTGGTCCTCCATGCCCGACCACGAACTCTTCCAACTCGCCGACGAAGGAAAACTCCGAAACTCCGAGGTTCTTCGTGCTCAGACCCTCCGCATGATCGCGGACCCCAAGTTCACCAACTTCGCCCGCCACTTCGCCGGACGCTGGCTCGAGTTCGAGAAAATGATCGACCAGGCCGATCCCGATCCCAAACGCTTCCCCACCTTCACCCCCGAGCTCCGCCGCTCCATGTACTACGAAAGTGTTGCCTTCTTCTCCCACCTCATCCGCCAAAACCGCCCTCTCACCGAACTCATCGACAGCGACTACACCTTCGCCAACGCCACCCTCGCCAAACACTACGGACTCAGCGAAACCGTCACCGGAAGCAAGCTCCGCAAAGTCTCTCTCAAAAACAAAAACCGTGGCGGCATCCTCGGCATGGGCAGCACCCTCACCACCACCTCCCTCCCCCTCCGCACCAGCCCCGTCCACCGCGGCGTCTGGATCCTCGACGCGATGCTCGGCGACCCCGCTCCCCCACCTCCCCCCGACGCCGGCGAACTCCCCGCCGACGATACTAAAGCGAAAGGCCTCACCTTCCGCCAACAACTCGACCTCCACCGCAAAGCTACCAAATGCGCCAGCTGCCACGCCCGTATCGACCCCCTCGGCTTCGGACTGGAAAACTTCGATGCTATCGGCCGCTGGCGCACCCAGGACGCCAACGGCAAACCCATCGACTCCTCCGCCACCCTCCCCGGCGACATCAATTTCTCCACCCCCCAGGAACTCAAAGCCCTCCTCCTCGCCGGCAAGGACAAATTTGCCGCCAACATGACCCGCAAACTCATCAGCTACGCGACCGGCCGCGCCCTCGAATACTACGACGAAGTCACCATCAACCAGATCGTCGCCGAACTCCCAAAAAACAAATACGCCACCCGCGAACTCATCCTCCAAATCATCAACTCCCGCCCCTTCCTCAACCGCTCCGCCACAAGGTAAGCGCCAAGTCCCATGCCCGTATACCTTGCGAAGCCTGGACTTCAGTCTGACCCGCAGAACCTAAGCTCCAAATCGCAAGAGCCTACCATCCGACCGCTAGAAGAATGGAACTCCCTCTCTCAAGAAGCCCGCTTTATTAACCTCCCCATGCGTTTTCTTTTTCTGACTCTCGGCGCGACCAGCCTCGCGCTCTCGCAGGAGCTACTCGAACCCGTCGTCGTCATCGGAGAGCGGACCCGTGAAATTCTTCCCAATGAAACCGCTTGGTATGATTTCGAGATCCAGGAGTTCGCACCGCAGACCATCGATGCGCTCCTCGCAACCGACCCCTCATTTTCCCTCTACCGGCGTCAGAGCGCGCTTTTTGGAAATCCCACCTCGTCCGGAGTGAGTCTGCGGAACATCGGGGCGACCGCCGCCTCTCGCAGCCTCGTCCTTCTCGATGGAATCCCCCAGAATGATCCCTTCGGCGGATGGGTGAACTGGGCCCGCTATGATCCAGCCTTGCTGAGCAGGGTGAGACTATCATCTTCCTCCCAGTCCAGCACCTGGGGAAATCTCAGCGTCGGAGGAAGCATCCAGCTCACCAGCAAAGCAATCAAAAACGGGCAGGGTGGCTTGACCCTCTCCGGAGGCAGCCATGGTTATTTGGCGGGAAGCTTCTTTCAGGATCTCGTCTCGGATGATGAACGATGGCGTTTCCGGGTCGGTGCTCACGCCAGCCAAAGCGAGGGCTACTTTCTTCTCCAAGAATCCCAACGCGGGGAGATCGATCGCAAGGCTGACCTGGAAACAAGAGGAGCTTTCCTCCAGGCCGAATGGTCACTCAATGACGATCTTGAGATTCAATCCCGCCTCTCATGGTTTCATGAGGAGAGGGGGAATGGCACCGCTCTAACCGGTAACTCGACCGAGGCTTTCGATTACAGTCTCAGAGTCCTCGGCGAGCATCAGGATCTCACTTGGCAGGCTCTCCTTTTCTATCAAGACCGCCAGTTCACTTCGGTCTTTTCCGCCGCTGCTCCAGATCGCTCAAGTGAACGGCTCGCGCTCGATCAATTCGAGGTCCCCGGCACCGGGCTCGGTGGCGGACTCACCCTCGATTGGGAGGCTTCCGATCGATTGCAAATTCTGGGCGGCTTTGATTTCCGCCTGCTCAGCGGTGAGACGAATGAAAACGCGGGAACCTTTCGCCGCCGTAGAGCAGGAGGAGAGCAGGATGTTTTCGGGGCCTTTGCGACGGTGAAGTACGAGGCCTCCCCGACTTCGCGGATCGATGCCAGCCTCCGTCTCGATCATTGGGAGTTGCGCGACGGACTGCGTCGTGAGACCTCATTAAGCACCGGGAACCTCCTGCGTGATGATTCCTCCCGCGATCGAGATGACTGGGAGCCGACTTTTTCACTCCGTTGGGAACAGGACCTCGCCGATGAGTGGCTTTTTGATCTTGCCGTGGGAAGCAGCTACCGACTCCCAACCCTCAATGAATTACACCGCCCCTTCCGAGTCCGCGGAGATATCACCGAGGCCAATCCTTCCCTACAGCCGGAGCGCTATCATTTCCTAGAGTCAGGGCTGGCGTATCGTTTGGGTGATCCTTTTTCCTTCAGATTCGGAGGCTTTCACTACTGGATCGACGATGCCATTGCCAACCTCCCGGTGACCGACCCTGACGAAATTTCGACAATTTTCGGATCGCTTCCAGTAGGTGGAAGCGGCAGCCAGCGGCGGAATGTCGATCGCTCACGAGTCTACGGAGCTGAAGGTCATTTTGATTGGGCCATCGACGATTCTGTCACTTTCTCCGGAAAGGGACTTTGGTCGAACACTCGCTTTGAGTCCTCGCCAGGACAGGCACTTTTAGAGAACGAGAGCTTTCCCCAGTCGCCGGCTTTTGCCATGAATCTCGCCGCACATTACCACCCCGGTCAGGACTGGCGATTCTCGCTGGAGGTCGATTATCAGAGTTCGGCCTATGACGATCTTCTGGGGGAAAGGAAGCTTCCGGAGTTTTGCTCCTCCCGCTTGTCGGCATCCTGGCAGGCCACCGACGACCTGAGACTTGGAGCCCGCGTCGAAAATCTCTTCGATGCCGAGATCATCAGCGGGAGTAGTAATAATGGTTTGGTCGCGCTTGGTCAGCCCCGTGCCTTTTGGCTCAGTGCTGATTGGCAATTCTAATTTCCTCAGTTAAAATTTTTCAATGAAGCGATTCCTACCCCTCCTACTCCTTTCACTTCCCCTCTTCGGTCAGGACAAGCAGCCTGACTTTTCAAAGATGAAGGTGGATAAAATCTACGAAACGCTTTGCGCCAGCTGTCACGGAGTAAAATTTGAAGGTGGCCTGGGAGGCTCCCTTACTGACGGTATCTGGAAGTATGGTGACTCCGATGCCAAACTTACGAAAGCGATTGAGGAAGGATTCCCTGAGCTAGGAATGGTCCCTTACAAAGGGACTCTGAGCGACAAACAAATCCGATCTTTAGTCGTTTTCATGCGAGAAAAGGAAGGCGAGATGAAAAACAAGGGGACGACTTTCCCCAAGCCAAAACCAGGCGAAGTGACCAAAACCGATCACCTCAATTACACCTTGGAAGTCGTGACCGAGGGTCTAAAAACCCCTTGGGCGATTGCTTTTCTTCCCGATCGTTCCCGGCTGGTCACTGAACGTGGTGGGGATCTTAGAAGGATTTCCAAGGAAGGCGCCTTGGATCCTCAAAAAATCGTTGGAATTCCGACGGTCGCACCTCACGGCCAAGGAGGGCTTCTCGAGGTCGCTCTTCATCCTGAATTTTCTAAGAATGGCTGGGTTTACCTCGGCTTCAGCGATCCTCATCCCGAGGATCTCGAAAAGGAGAAAAAGAGGGTCCTGACGGCGGTCGTTCGTGGTCGGATCAAGGACCATCAATGGGTCGATAACGAGGTGATTTGGAAAGGACCTCTCCAGGACTATACCAAAAGTGGCGCCCATTTTGGCACCCGCTTTGTCTTTCAAGATGGCTACCTTTTCTTTCCCGTCGGAGAGCGAGGCGAGAACATGAACTCCCAGAAGTTGACCAATTCTTTTGGGAAGACTTTCCGCCTTCATGACGATGGCCGCGTCCCGACCGACAATCCTACTTTCGATGGCAGGGAGGCCCTGGCCGGAATCTGGTCGATGGGGCATCGCAATCCGCAAGGATTCACGCTCCACCCGGAGAGTGGTGAGATTTGGAGCACGGAACATGGCCCGCGGGGAGGCGATGAGCTGAACCTCATTCAAGCGGGGAATAACTACGGCTGGCCTATCACGACCTACGGGATGAATTATGATGGCACCCCCATCACGGAACTCACGGAAAAGGAAGGGATCACCAATCCTATCACCTATTGGGTTCCGAGTATCGCGGTTTGCGGGCTCGATTTCTATTCCGGAAAACCTTTCGCGAAGTGGCAGAATGACCTCCTCGTCGGGTCACTCCGAGCCAAGGAAATCCAGCGACTGCGTCTTCGGGATGGCAAAGTGACCGAGCAGGAAACCATCCTGAAAGACTACGGGAGAATCAGAGACGTCGCGACCAGCCCGGATGGATTGATCTACGTACTGATGAATGATCCCGACCAGCTCATCAGATTAGTGCCTGCGAAATAGGAGAGACTGAGGGCCCGTGAAAAGGTAATGTCCTATTTCCTCGCCGGAATTGGGATCCCATCAATGCCAGCAAGCGGGCCTGGGATTCACCGCTGGCCGGACATGCCGTGCGCCCGGACGGAGTCTCGCCGTTCAAAATCCAGAAAATTGCCCCCGTCGATGTCCGGACCAAGCCCACCGGAGAAATCAAAACCTCCAAGCATCCTCACTGGACAAGGGAGGATCCGAAAAACGACCCTTCGAATGTCGCGGAGGATGAAGTTCATCGCCCCAATCAGGAAGCCTTTGGCGACTGGGCTGCGATTGCAATCGGAGGACAATCCTACCTCTTCGGCGACTATGATTCCGAACACGGGAAACCCATGCAAGCGGCGTGGTTCACCTCATCGGATATCGGAAAACCGTTCACCTTTTGCGACAGGATCGGCAAGGGTCATCCCGATCCCGATGTCTGCTTTGCGGAAGGACCCTTTTATCTGGCGACCCAGCAGAACACCGTCTTTGCCTGAAGGGTATGGCTTTCAGGGTGAAATCAAACTCACCGATTCGACCGACAATAAATCGAAGCCAATTCTGGAAAGCGTGGAGCTGAGCTTCAAAGACTCATCACCGCGCCCTGCGATCTCGCCGCCGCGCTAC
>JBLHUR010000094.1:0-23971 GCA_047629805.1 Akkermansiaceae bacterium
TTCCTGACTGCGAATGTTTTATCGTCCTCGAAAAGAAAATTTCATGTGAAATCGATGCCACCGGAGCGCCAAAATACACCATCGAGTTCGACCTTCTCAACACCTCGACCTTTGCTTGGCATAATTTGAACCTTCTGCCTCCGAGCCTATTCAGCACCGCGACCTTTGATCTCAGTGGTGCTCCGGTTCCACCGGGAGGAACCTATCAGTTCAAGACCTGTATTACGGGAAATCCCGGAGATGCCATCTGCTTCAACATTTCGGTTCATAGTGAAGGTATTGAATTTTGCTGTTCCAAGGAATGCTGCATTATTCTGCCTCCCTGTGATGGCGTGAAAGTTGATCGCTGCGACGTGACCCGCCAAGCTCCATGCTGTCGGGATGCGGATGGCAATGTCATCGCCTCTGTCACCTTGACGGTGTGCAATAACTCTGCTTTCCCACGTTCTTACGATTGGAAAATCCTCCCCCGTCCCTTGGGCGCAGGGTGTAATGCAGTCCTGACCGCGTCGGCATTTGTCATGCCATCCGGTTCGTTTCCGGTCGGTCCGAACAGCTGCGTCAGCATTGTCATTCCCGTGAACTGCGAGGAACTCCAGCCAGGTGATCGTGCCTGTTTTGAGGTCTGTGTAGAGCAGCAGGGGGTTCCCTCCAACTCCTTCTGTTGTGAAGGCCAAGTCTACGTCCCGTTTGACAACGAACCTGTGATCAAGATTCAGGATCCAGTCCTGAACGCGGATTCTCCGCTGAACGTTCTCACGGTTTCAAACCCGGGGGCCGAGTCCCGTCGCTTTGTTTTCGAAGTCTCCAGCCTGACCGCGGTGACCGAGATTAGCTCTCCCGACGGATCAAGAGAAGGCGGGGCACCAAACCAGTTGATCACGTTGGACCTCAGAGGTGGAGAAACCCGCAAAGTGGAAATCTTTATTTTACTCAGCAAGCTGGACCTTCCTCCGACCTCTCTTAATCCGATTTTGATCACGGCCTACAACGAGCAGGGCCAGATCTCTCAATTGGTGGGATCGTTTGTCTTCGTGCTTTCCCAGAATGAGGAAGGGCTCGCGATCAAAGATATGGTAGTGAACCGAGCCGGTCAGATTACCTTCAGAATCGCGACCCAAGCGGGCAAGCGTTATGCCATGGAATCCAGCGCCTCCCTGGGAGGTGACCAGGCTTGGACATCGGCATCATGTTCCGCGCCTGGTTCACCTGAGATCGTTACGGAGTTCATCGCCCAAGGCAGCGAGCTTGTCCTAAAAGTCATGCCCCTCCCGGACTGCCCTGCTTACTTCTACCGCGTGACCGAAGTCCCGCCGGTTCAGTAAGCATCCGCAGTTCCACCCCCCAATCAGCATGTCATCTGGTGGTTTCACCAGATGGCATGTTTTTTTTGCCGGGAACCTGAGTCACTGAGCGGCCCCTCCCCAAAAATAAATGGAAGGTTTTTGAAATCAGCCGCCCCTTTCTGCGAATAGAAGAGTGAGAGCAGTGATCCCGACCGCAATAATCAACTCGCGGAAGATCGCTAATTTCATCCCGCATTTCCGCTCCGCTAGCGGGAATGTATGACTGGCCGAGATGTTGTACTTCGATGTCCCGGTATCAATCCACAGACAATCCAGATTCCCTCCGCTTGTTCTATCCGAGCGGGGGGAATTTTTCTATCCGATGAATCGACAAACTTTTTGGAATCCCTTCCTCATGGTTTCCGAATGGAAGCCAATCTGTTACCCTATTTCTTGAAGCGAATCGCGACCCGCCCTGGATTGAGACAAATTACCTAGAATGAAAATGATGAAACGACTCACTCTGACATGCATGATGATCGCTCCGGTTCATGCCGTGCAAATCCTGACGGAGACGGAGAGCTTCATCCACACGCAAAACGCGGCCGGGACATCGAATAGCAAGGTGAATGGCTCCATCGTCCTTCCGGAATCAGAAAAATTTCCAGGAGTGTCAAACTCCTTCCTGATTTTCGGAGATGCCCGGAATGAACTCAAAGTGCCGACGAGAGGAATCACGAAATTGGGAGAAGCGAGGACTGGGGGGTATCTCGCGGTGATCAACAAAGTTGACTTTGGCGGTGGCAAGGTGGAGTGGACAACCGGATCAAATGACGAGGGGGAGATCGGTGATAAAGTCGGCGTGATTCAAGGGATCGATCAAGTGCCGGAGAATGAATTAAAGGACAACTCGATTACCACGGTCGCTGATGCGTCCTTTGTCGATCGAGAGACCTTCTGGATTTGTGGGACGATAGAGGGTCAAGGCCCCGATGGCGTGGTCTTCGAGGTGAAGGTTGGCGGACTTGGACCAGAGGGAACGAAGGAGCAGAGATATCCCTGGGACCGACCCGGGAAGGCGGGTTATCTCATGAAGTGGGGCCTTTCTTCGTTCACGCCATCCTTGATGATCGCCCTAACAGATCCAGTATCTTCCACGAATTTCTATCCGGCTGCGGTCGCGGCCTTGAAGGATGAATCGGTCCTCGTGATGTGTGTGGATAAGGATGAGAATTGGTTCTTAAGGAAGTATCATTCCAACGGTGAATTCGAATGGTCATGGTCATTCCCGGATGTCGGCGCCAAGGGGGTGCAACTCATCGAAGGAAAAGGATCTGAAGCGGGAAAATACTTTGTTCTCGCAGAGGTCTCTCCCCAAGGAGGCGCAAGATTCGGAGGGCAGGATGTCGTCTTGTATTGTGTCACTCCCAACCCATCTAACAAGGGTGCCGATTTGGAGGATCCCTGGCATGGCACCGTTCTGGGAGGAAAAACTGATGATTTTGCCGGGGCCATGATTTCTCATCCCGACGGCACTCTTTCAGTGGCGTTCACGGTGGAAGCGGGGCTGTCGGTTTTTCCTCTTTTGGAGGAAAATTCCTATGGCGATCTGACCAAGGAACATTGCATTGTGGTAAACCTTCAAAAAGGTTCGATCACGGGCCGGGTGGGGGCAAATTGGACTCAGACCGCAGCGAAAGCGATCCCGGATCCTAGAACCACGAGGTGGACGATGAGAGCAAATCGCCTCAGTTCCGATCCACTTGGGAATCTCCACCTCGGGATCACAGGCAATGGGCTCTACGAGATCGAGTGCGTCAATCGGACTTTGACCGGGAGGGGAGGATTGATCTCGATTGATGGAACAAGCCGGGTTTGGGATTTTAAAAGACTGCCTGGGTTTTCTACAATAGGCGGAGTTTTGGGGATCGGAGTGGAGGAACAGATCGTCTTGGGGGACAACGGAACAGGAATGACGATGAGCGTGTTTCGACCAGAGGCGGTGCAGAACAGTTATGTGGTACACGCGGTGGATCCACTCGACGCTGATTCTGCGATGAAGAGCTTGGTCAGTGCGGTGACGGAACTGGGCGGGCAGGTTCACTTGGAGATGCGACATGAACGTTTTGGCATCTTCTGTGTGGGGGCTTTTCTGACACCTGAACAATTGGTGGATCTTGAGGCTGACGACACTTTATCGGTGGATCCCGACCCGCAAATTATCACGCAGAACAGTGGCCAGGGTGAGGAGCAAACGGGAGCCGGCTGGGCCTTGCGTCGACTCAATCAGCACGAAGATGAAGCAGCGGGACTTGGGAGTTCTTACCAATTCTGGCTGGATGACGGGGTGGAAGGAGTCGAAAGACCTTGGGTTTTTCTGCTGGATACCGGACTCCCTGAACTCCGCATCAATGATCTCAGCGGAAGTCGTTTTGCTCCCAAGAGTCCCTTCGATCCCAGCCGCCCGGTAGAAATGGGCTGGGCCGAAGAGATTCTGGAGGCACCCATCGGAGCGAATGCCGAGCACGGGGAATATGTCGTGAACGTGAACTCGGATCACGCCGAAAAGGTGACGAAGTTGATGGCGTTTCAACCTTTTGGATCGGGGCAGGGAATCCCCTTTCGACTTGAAAACATCAATATTTACCCGGATCGCGGGACTGGGGTGATCTCAACTTATCCCAGCTATATCGCTGATGGAATTTTCTTGGCGGTTGATAGGGTCTTGGACGAACGCGAGGCTCCCACCGGCCCTAAAACTGGAGCACTCATCGTGATCCCTAGCAGTGGTCAATCAACGGTGGCCTTGACGGAGTTTGATACCTTGGAACGTGCCCTGGACGAGGCTCTGGCCGCGAATATCGCCATCGTGCTCTCGGCCGGTAACACCGAGAATGCCCCGGTTGAGATGAATGTCCCGGCGGGCTACGGAAGCCGGGCCGGGATCATCACGGTGGGAGCAACAAAACATTCAGAGGCAGGTGTTCTCAATGCACGGGCGCAGGCGCAAACGATCGACTCAAGCGGAACGAATGAAACGATCACTCTCTATGCTCCGGGAGTTGCGGTTCCGGTTGGAGGCGGCGGAGAGACCATTGATGGAACAAGCGCATCGTGCGCGCTGGCCGCAGGAGTGGCCGCCGCGATTCTCAGTAACAATCCCGAGGTAACACCAGAGGTTTTGGAGAATACGATGATCGCAAACGGCGTCTTCCAAAGTAGTGATATGATCCAACTCTTGACCCTGAACATCGCGATTCCACGGGGATGCGAATTTGAGAATTGGTTGATCATTCATGACCTAGTGGGGGATGGGCTTTGGGCTGATGGCGATGGCGATGGGCTCACCAACCTAGAGGAATACTTGGGAGAAAGTGACCCCACCGATTCGATCTCCCGAAGCGGCCCCATTCTTCTCCCGAAACTAAATGAGCAACCTTGGACCCTGGAGATCGAACTTCCCACGTGGACCTTGTTATCAACGGAACCTTTTCACCACTTGGACTTGGGATGTGACACCGTGATTGAGGTGGTCCTGGAATGGTCGAGTGATTTGGTGAGCTGGACGCCCAATGAACCAGCGGACTGGTATTTGGGACAACCGGATATTGCTCGACGGGTGACACCCTTATCGTTCACGGTTCCGGTATCACTGGTCGAAGAAAAACGATTTTGGCGGTTTATCTTGCGGCAATTGCCGCCGGAGGGGCCTTAGCTTTATTGGCCTCGTGCAAATCGGAGCCAGCTGAGAAACCTGCGGCTACGGTGGAGGAGGTCGCAGCGCTCGACCTCGAAAGCTTGCGTTCCGCCGAAGAAGCCGCTTGGTGGAGCTGGCAGGAGACCCGGGCGCAACTGGCATGGGGAGAACAGGAGGAGGGAAATTCCTCTGAGGCCCGGCAGTTGTTTGAGTCCGTGATTGGAGAGCTTCCTGAGGGGACCGGGGAGGAGTCTCCGGAATTTGTGGCGGCATTGGAGGATGGTTTGGGCCGCGCCTGTCAGGGCTTGGGCGAAATGGAAGATGCCAAACTTCATCTCATGCGGGCTTTGGAAATGCGCGAGAGTTTGAAAAATGAGCGCGAGTTAGTGGCACAAAGCCGCGGGCATTTGGGAATTCTCGCATTGGTGCAGGGAGATTATGCGGAGGCTCGTGAGTGGGTCGAAGGGGCCATGGATGCGGTAGGCGATGAAGCCAGCGGGACGAGGGTTTTTTGTTTGGGTTTGATGGGACGCTATCAAATGACGGTGCGAAACTACGGGGCTGCGAGGCGAGCTTACGATGAGGCGATTAATATGGCTCGAGAGATTTACGGCGAGAACGAGGCGACGGAGGATTTAGCGTTTGATCGCTTGGTCGTAATTTTGAGATCGGAGGGAAACGAAGCGGCCCTGAAGGCAATGGAAAATTTGGACTTCGATCAAGAGGTCGAAGGAACACGACTTGCGGCGAGGTTAAATTTGAGAGCGGAGCTTTGGCGCGATGCAGGCGATCTTCCGAAGGCCGAGGAGGACTTGCGGGAAGGGATCGCCGTTTTGCAAGAGACGCTCGGAAACGAGAATGAGGCCTTGGCTGTTTATTGGGCAAACTTAGGTGCAATCTTGAGCGCGCAAAAGAAATGGGAGAAGGCGAAAGAGTGTTTTGAGAGAGTGGAAAAGATCTCGGAACATTCGGGTGACTGGCACCAAACCCGCGTGGAAGCACTCTGGGGGAAAATTTGGTGTCTGGTGAGAGTGGGCGATGAAGTGGGTGCACGGAAGCTTCTCGAAGATGGGATGACAAGGGCGGAGGAATTGATGGTCAGGGCAACTTCGAATGCCGGCGAGGGAGCTAAGTTGAACTTTCGAGCGCGGATTGATCCCTTTTCAATACTCGTAGAATTAAAAGAATGGGAGTGGCTGGGAGAGCTTCTGGTGAAGCATAAAGGAAGGCTCTTGGATGGGGGTCGTGAGCGCGAGATTTCATGGCGCAAAATTTTGAACGGGCTGGACGAGCAGGAGGTTCTGGTCGATGCCTTGCGCTACCGCAATGAGCTCGGCGAATGGTCCTACGGAGCGCTCGTTTATTCTCAAGAGTTGACCGGTCCTCATTGGGTGCAATTGGGCTCGGAGAAGCGGCTCGAGAGATTAATTCTGTTGCAAAAAGCTCTTAGTGATTTGGCGCGCGAAAAGGCCGGAATGGCGGCGGAACCACTTTTGCGTGATCTCTACGATGACTTCTGGCAGCCGCTGTCTTTGCTTCTTCCAAAGCAAACTCGCAGGGTGACCTTGTCGCCCGATGGAGGCTTGGGGTTAATTCCTTGGGCAGTCTTGCGGTCAAAGGAGGGACGTTTTCTTTGCGAGGAAATGGAAAGTTTGGGGCTGGTTTCAAATGCCAGGAAAGTGTTGGAAGAAAGTGGAAATTTGAGGGAAGTGGAGCGCGTCTCTTTTGGTTTAAGCGACTTTTCAAGCCACCGGAAAAAGGAGCAGGACGAGTGGTGGGGAGAGGTCGCCGATCTACCCGGAGTCAATCTGGAGTTGGAAAAAGGAGGCGGCCAAATTTTTCGCGATCGGGATGCTACGGAGGCAAAGCTGGCCGGATTGAGTAAAGTCCCCGGGGTTTTACATCTGGCAACTCACGGTGTTTTTGAAGGTCGCGCAGGACTCGGTGGCGAAGGCCTAGATCTCGAACAAGAATGGCAGCGGGGTGCCATTCTGCTGGAGCCCGGACAAGGAGAAGATGGCGTTTTACGAATCTTTGAAATCGAGAAGCTGAACCTTGCGGGATGCGAATTGGTCACGGTTTCATCGTGCCAATCAGGTCTCGGAGGAATGGTATCGGGAGTGGGAGTGATTGGAGTGAGCCGGGCATTTTTGAAAGCAGGAGCAAAACGAGTCCTGATCACGCTCTGGGAAATTCGAGATTCCTCAACGCCCGACTTTATGGAGAGCTTCTATGACCACGCGATGAAGAGGCCTCCGGAAGAGGCCTTGTGGACAGCACAGCGTGAACGACTGAGTGAGGCAAAAAACATCGACGAGGCGGTCTTACGCTACGGAGGTTTTTCAATGACCCGCTAGGAATGGGTCACCTGGATGATCGCGAACGAAGGCCGAAAAATGACGATGAGCGCAGGGCAAGCTTGCCCTTGGTCGTTACTGTTTTCTTTCGAGGGGGCGCCGCTCTCGTCGTTGTGATTTTCCGGCCAGAACGAACATGAACGGGAGCACTTTTATAGCTGGCCCTGCGACTGCCGCGTTTCAGTGTGGGAAGTTGGCTCATGGAGGGAGCCGCAGATGACGCGTTGTCCCCTTCATTCGGATTGATGACTGTGAGATCGTCGCTGACCGGACCGGAAAGTGTGAGATGGCCAGTCACGGGCAGAGGATTGATCTCGGGTTCGATGAGCCCATCATGGTCAACCCTGACAAAAATTTTTCCCTGAGGTAAAGCTGTGGAAAGGGCATTGCCGAGCAGAATACGATTGGTGGCGTCAATTTGAATTGAATTTCTAGCCTGGAGCGGGCCATGCAAACTTACAGAGGAATCGTTCGTCGAATCGTTGACGATGGGAGTGGGCGAGGATGGGTTAACCGTAAGATTGTTGCCCGCAGCAAGAGCGATGGTGCCCGTGGAACTCGTGAGGCCTGCATTGCTCGTCGTAAGGAGGCTGCTGCTGGTAACAATGAGATTCCCGGTTGTGGAGAGATTTCCCCGGACCGTGAGGCGGGCATTATCTATCGAAGTAAGCTGGTAGTTTTGCTCGTTTAGAAAAGCCTTTGGGTCGCTCAGTGTGTGGTTCGAAAGAAGGAGAGACCTTGCCTCAATATGAGTCGAACCCTGCAGACTGATCGTTCCCGTTGGAGAAACCAGACCGAGGTGGCCCCCCGGAGATAGGATTGCTCCGTGAAGGACAGACCGACTCCCGTCCAGTTGATTAAGGACGGTATCGGCTCCATTAATAAACTGGAAATTAAGGGCGTCGCCTTCGTGAAGAGAAAGCCGAAACCAGCGAAGATGAGAATTTTTGCCCAAGCTCAACCTTAGACGAGAAGATCCATTAATGAGTTCGTGAAAACAGGTCGCTTGTCCGGAAACCAAGGAAGGGTTTTCAATGAAAAATGGCAGCGGATCGCCGCCACAATGAATGTCGGTCTGGGCAAATAATGGAATGCCAAGAGCGAGTGAGATTAGGAGAATTTTCATTCGGAAAGTGCTTCTTGGTAGAGCGTGAGAACTCGCTCAAGGACTTCCTCGTCAGTTCCAGCGATAGGTTCTGATGTGGCTTCTTCACCCGGAAGGTAGCGAGTCATCGTGCGGATCTTCCAATCGAGAACGATCGCTGGGCTTTCTCCGGGGATGTAAAATTCTGCGGTGCTCAGGAGATCATCTGGGAAGTAACCCGAAGTTTGGAACTTCTTCAAGGTGACAGACGGGGCATTAATAAAAATGAGTTGAGGAGTCGAGGCGGTTTCTCCTCCCGAACGGATCCCGGGCCCCTGATTAACAGAAGGGGGATTTTGTCTAAAGACAAGCACAGCGCAGATCGTCAGGATTGCCACGGCTCCAAGAGCAGGCAGCGGTTGGGCAAAAAAGCGCACCATCTTGGAAAAGATGGATACTCTCTGTTCTTCCTTTGGATGGAGCCTCTCGATGATGCTTTGAGGCAATGGTGCCAAGTCGCCTTCTTTCTTAACACAGGGGTATGACGAAGAGAGGACTTCTTTGAGCCGTTCGATTCTGGGGTCGTTGTCAGTGTTCATTGTCGGCGGGGTTAGATCTCGAGGGCATCCGCGAGCTTTCCGAGGGCAGGCTGGAGGATATCATCAATTCGTCGCCGAAGAGTTGAGGATGATTGCGAAGGATCGAGATCAAGTTGTGCCACTTCTTTTTTATCCTGAACCAGATCCTTCACACTGTGCGTTTGGGCGATGTAGATTTTAAAAATAAGACTCCATTCGGTCGCCGTCAGCAGTTCCCGACACTGACGATAGATTTCTTCAAAGCGCCAAGTGGCGGGTTCATCAGGATCGCTGGCATGGTGATCGGCCAACTCAACCTGGGTTCCATCTTCGGTTGTCATGGCCTCGATACTTGTGAGGGAGGCGGGGCGGGATTTTTTGGAGAGGTGCCGACGAAGCCAATCAATACTTCGTAGCGAAATTAAGCGGCAGAAATTTGGGATGATTTCTTCAAACACCTTTAACGTTTCAATGGGGGCATTGGGTTTCGTGTCAGACTTGTGAGCCAAGTAAGCCAATGTCGAGTTATAGATCTCATCCGCATCATCTGGTGCGATGTTCTTTTTTCGAAACTGCGGGGCTGAAAATGGGCGGAGAAAGTGATCCAAGGCAGCCCATTCCGGATGATTGAATGTTCCTGAAGAATCGCCTTTTTGAAGGTGTGGTAGATTGAGATTCTTCTCGTATCGTGTGTCCGCTGGATCGCGAAATCGATCTTGATCATTCGAGTTAAGCCGCTCCTCCGCCACCGCTTCTTTGGATTCCTCCGCTGCGACGCGTAGTGCCTCGGCAGAAAACTCGGCTTGATCAGAACGAGGACCCTGAAGATCCATGAGTCGATGCAGAAGCGGTTCACCAATCTTCCGGGCCTTTGAAATTGGGACCAAAACTCCTTCAACGGGATGTTGTAGACGTACGAGCATGGCGTTCCACACCTGAGTAAGGAGTGATTCAAATTCGGCAGATCTCCGGGACGATGGCATAGTCTGAATATAGCTTCGCGAAGCGCACAGATAATGGAGAGGTGCCTTGGCGATAGGGAGCAAAATAATCACGAAGATTCTGTGGTTCCTTTCCATTCGTAAAATCCAGCCATACGATTTCAAATTTTGCAGTTTTTTTTGGACCGCGTTGCCCATTTCTCATCAGCTTCCATCCTGTTAATGCTGTTTTCCCAACACTTAAATCTTGCAATCATCCATTTTAAATGCTGTTTTTTTAGCATCGTGAAATTGTTCCTTCTCACTCTGGTCGCTGCCACTCTTACTGCCTGCTCTTCCTCTCCCCCCTCCCCAATCACCGTCGGCCCGTCCACGAAATCCCGTCAAATCGAGCGCTCCGGCTCCATCAGTATGAAATCCCGCTCTCTCAAAACAGCCTCCGAAAAATCCAGCGCCCTCACCGCTAAGCATCACGCCCTCATCACCTCCTCCAACCTTTCCAAGGATGACTTCCAAGCGACCATCCAAGTCCCATCCGCCCAGCTCACTCCTCTCATGACCTCCCTCAAGTCCGTGGGTAAAGTCATCTCCAGCCGTGTCAACATGAGCGACATCACCGATGCTTACCTCGATCTCAATGCGGCCCTAAAAAACAAGCGCGCCCTCCGAGACCGACTCCGCGCCCTCCTCTCCCGCGCCACCAAAATAGAGGACATCCTCAAGATCGAAAAAGAACTCAGCCGCGTCCAAACCGAACTCGACCAAATGGAAGCACACATGAAATCTATGCAATCAAAAGTCGCCCATTCCACCCTCAACCTCTCCATCGAGCGACAACGCATCCCCGGCCCCCTTGGAATCGTCACCAAAAGCACTGGCTGGCTTCTCGGCAAACTTTACCATCTCAATTAGACTCTTCGTGCGACTTCGCCCAATTCTCCCACACTTCCGCATCATCACCAAGGTCCTCGCCCGCAGAGCAGACCGCTCAGCTCCTCTCCTTCCCCTGCGGCTTGGCCGGAGCTTACACATCCCGGATGGAGTAACGGCACTCGATCCCGACGCTTTTACTCACTGCGTGGACTGCCTTGATCATTCCAGCAAGCGTGGCCCGGATCCAATATGGCCTCTTTCAAGGCAACGACCGCCTCATCTTTCTGGGCGCGGTCCCCGAGGTTACGACACGAGGCTGGGAAATTGCGGGACTCCCGGATGAAAGCCTGCCTCTCGTGCCATCGGAGTATCCCGGGACCTCCGAACCAACCGGGGGTGACTGGCACGGACTCACCCTCGCGGAGACCAACTCGACCCATCTCAAGGCCAGGAGTTCCATCGAACCTGACTTTACATCGGGTTCCTGGACAACGCTGAGATGGGAAAAATTGGCTTTATTTTGAGAAACGAGCGTCGCGGAGGTGCCCTGCCCAATGATCGGCTTTGATATTAATCTAGACATCAAAGTCGCTAGCGTTTTCGCCAGTGGTCCGCAGCAAAAAGAGAAGGACAAAAAGCCCTAAAGCAAACAAGAGACCAGTTGAGGGGACTCCCGAGGTGGCCTTGAAGCGGGCCGAGGAGCAACTCGTGGGAGATAAGGTGTTGATTCAGGGGGGGGTGAACTCGAGGAGCTGAATTCTGAGAATGAAAGGCCGCGTTTGCGTGGGGCTGACTCCCTCGTTCTTGCTGAGGCACCGGAGCCGGTCTGCCGGGGATCAGACATCATCGTCGGAGAAGATGTCGGCTCGATTTTAGTCGCTATCTCCACCCAGACCTTCAGCACCGAGGCTCTCCGGTTTGATTATATGGCAACGGTTTGCATGCTTGTCATCCAGCGGGGAACTCCGCTTCCTGTCACCCGATCCGAGGCATTTTCCACGCCTCTCGATAATCAGGAAAGAGTTGAAGTGACCGTTCTTCAGGGAGAATCCACTGAGCCCGCCGAAAATTTGAAAATTGGGATATTCGAGGTCGATGGGCTGGATTAGGTCCCCGCAGCAAACATTATTCTCATCAAGTTCTCCTTTGATCTCAATGGAATGTTGAAGGTCGCAGCCAAGGAAAAATCGACCGGACTGGAGAAAACCGTAACGATCGATACTGGGGAGGTTGGGGCCTCTTTTGATCTTGGCGAAACCCGTAAGCGGATGTCCGAGTCATTTGGCGAGGAACCTCCTGCAGAGGAGGTAGTCGTGGACGGGGCAGACAGCGGCGAAGATACCGAACTCACCCGAGCAAGGGATTTGAAAAAACGCGCGAAAAATCTTTTGGCCCTAGATCTCGACTCCGAAGACTCTGAGGATCTTAACAGATCTACTGTCGGAGAGCTTAACCGCGATTAAGTCTGGAGACTTTAGTGGACTCAAAGAACTCTCCGATAAACTCGAAGACATCATTTTTTACCTCGAAGAGTGAGCCTGGATCAAAAACTAAACTGTCCGTCCTGTCGGCGTGAGCATGAAATCGACCACGTCCGACTGGCGCCTGTGAGCTTGAAATCCTCGTATCTATCCCGACATCTGCCTCAGGCCAACTGGGTAAGGCATGGCAAGCAGTGCGAGAGATGGCTTATCCTGCTGCCTCTCGATACGTGGAAATCGCCTGGAAATTACTCTCGGCTGAGGAGGTCGCAGAATGTGGGATGATCGTTAGCGTATTGAATGGCGATGAAGCAGGAATTCGCAGATGGGGAGCTGCGATGGGTAATTTCCCTTAAAAACTCGCCCCGGAGCTTGGCCACCCCGATCACTTTTTTCTGCTCGGCAGACGAATATTCCTCCAAACGCGCCCCTCCCTCCTCACAATCGGTTGAAGAAAGCGGTCCCAGGGCCATAAACTTTCGTTCAAGAATCTATTAGAATGCGCAAATCTAGAAAATGAAGACCCAACCAAGCTCCCAAAGATTCGTGAAAATAAGTGCCGATTCGTGGTTTAAAATACCATCAACCCTGCTCCCCTAACTCTTTCGCTCATTTCGTGAGTTTCGTGGCTGGCCCTGTCACAAACTCCACCTCGCCCCACCTTAGCGGGAGGTGCATATTCACCGCCCCTTGCGGACTCCACACCCAATTATTCTCCGGGTGCTCCTGCTCCTCGGGATTCAGACTCTCCGCCAAAAGAGTCCCATGCGGAGGAATGCGGACATACTTCCCATCCACCACTTCGTGCTCCCACTGCACGCGCGAAAAGTTCACCTTCCAAATCTCTCCCGCCTTGGGTGGCGCACCCTCCTTGTGGTACTTCGCCAAATCCCTCCACGGAAAAGCCACCTCAACCGACCACCCTTCATCCTCATCCGATGGATTATTCAGTGAACCTCGGATATTTACCGCGCTCTTCAATCCAGGCAAATTACAACCCAAGATCGGCACCCCGCCTTCGCCATACGGTTTCGGTAAACTCAGCTCCCAAATCGTCCCCAGCGCATTAATTTCGAACTCATAGTAATTCAAGCCATCACAATCCGGATCGATGAAAACCTCGAAGTCATTGTCCTCAAACATGACCTCATTCTTCTTCGTAATCGTCCCCCAAACATGCGGTTCCTCCAGCTCCGCCCCGACATAAAAGTAATCATCATCCCAAGCCATCTTCACCCGCGTCCGATAGTGCGGCCGCAGTTTCGCCTCCCCCGTGATATCCACAAAATCATCTGTCCAAGGCAACTCCACCCAAGCCGGATCCCCCAGCGACCCGTCGATCGTAATCGGCCCCTCGACCTTCCTGCATTGATAACGTCTCGGCTTCATTTCAATTGATTCCAGTAAAGGTCCACCGTCTTTCCCTCCGGCACGCTCACTTCGCGAGTCTCCCCGCCATAGGTCACCTTGACCGAGGCTCCGGCTTGCACTTTCAATTCCGCCATATCATTCAAATCCGCCGTCCCCGCCTTCGTCTCCACCGCCCCGTTCAGAGTCGCCACCAAACGCATCCCGCCCTTCGCATCCCAAACTCGAAAATAGACCAGCCCGTCTTTCACCTCTTTCTTCTTCATATAACGCGAAGTCACATTCACTCCCTGAATCCCCCGATTCTTCATATCCCACACCATCGGAAAAAATGACCCCGCTTTCTTCCACGACGTCGCCCAAATCGCATGCTGCCATTTTCCCTCAATCGCCTTTGAAGCATCCCCCGTAAACCACCCTCGATTCAACCCCTTCGCATCATACTCATCCGCCCCCGTAAAATACCATTCGCTCCCATCATAAATCTCCACCCAGGTGTGATTCCCCCGCTTATTTGACCACGAAGCCGTCCCCGCAACCCGCGCCGGCACTCCCACCGAACGACAGGCATTAACCAAGATAATCGACAAACCCGTGCACGTCGCCATCCCCAACTTAATCGACTCCGACGGACTCTGATTCGGCGCCTTCCGTCCCGTGTTGTAGTGAACCTTGATGAGGTTAAAAATCCCCTTGTTAATCGCCTGAGCCGCCTCTGTCGTCGTCTTTGCATCCTTCACCAACTCCGCACACTTTGGATAAAAAGACGTCCGCCAATCCTCCCGTGTTTCATCGAGTGAAGCATAGGGCAGCACCTCATTTAAAAACACCTCCTCCGGCAGCACCTTTGACCACGGAAATTCCGCCCGCGCTTTCAGAGCCAAATCGAGATTCGTCATCAGGAAATCTTTCTTCAAAGTCTCCCGGTCCGACTTCGGCATCCCCTCCGCCAAAAATCGCGCCGCTTTCTCTCCAAAGTCCCCATGCTTCTTCTTCGCCTCCACCACAAAATCCTCAATCTCCCCCCCGAAGGTGAACGACGACAAACAAATCAAACCCAGCAGCAGATATTTCATAGTGCCCAAACCCTATCGACCCACGGTTTGGGCGCAAACCCTAAGACAGTAACGCCTATTCCTTGGACGCCTTCGCCAAAGTCAGGCTCAATTCACGATCTCTATTCTTGGACACCACGATTTTTTCACCTTCCTTCGCAACCACCGTCCCGGAGCGATAGACATCACGGGACTCATACGAAGTGTTTTGCCCATTGCGAGCCACCTCCATCCTAAGACGAGGCCCACTGCTATACCCTCCCTTCTATCAACAATCATGGGGTATCACCAAGTATTGGTGGGCGAGAATCGAAAATTTCTCTCCCGTAACGACGTCGGCTTCAAAAATAGGACCAATTCCCCTCAGCGAAAGGTCGAGTGGAGGCCCATTACTCAGCCTGCCTTGAAGCTGATTCGTAATGGTTTCACTGAGAACTTTCGGCATCACGCGCGCGATCGCGGGTCTTGTAGTCGCCCCCCCCTTTGAAGGAGGAGCTGCCCGTTGTCCCGTAGGGTTCGTATTTTTGAGAACGGCGGACCGGGAAGAAGATGGCCGTTCTGTGGAGGAAATCTCAGGAGGAGGAAGCACCACACGACGACGGGTTCGTGTCGGCTGGCTTGCTGTTTGAGGCACCTGCTACGTTCTCTGACGATTCGAAGGTGCCTTCACCGGAACGCGATTCTTTCTGCGCCCTGAGGCAGGAGGCGCCGTCTTGACACCTAGCTTCACTTAAACTGCTTCCTAGCCTCCCAGGGAACAAGAGAGCATCGCGATGATTACCACCTTCAATATTTTTATCCCGAGAGAACAAACCTGTCGATTTCACAAATTAGTCTCCCAAACTCGTTTTTTGTGAAAAGTAATAACAACCCTCGCTATTTCAAATTTTCACGCCAGCTTGTTAACACGCAAGCGGGTCGGAAAGCCATTCCAGCTGCGTGTTTAATTCAAAGACTATGAAACTGTATCTCGGCAATCTGCCCTTTAGCGCCTCTGATGAGGACATCCGTGAAGCCTTCTCTGCTTACGGAACAATCGAAGACCTCTTCATCCCTCTCGATCGTGAGACAAACCGCCCACGCGGATTTGCTTTCATCACTCTCGCAGACGATGAACAAGCCCGTAAAGCCATTGAAGAAATGGACGGAGCCGACCTTCAGGGTCGCAATCTCCGCGTAAATGAAGCCGAAGAGCGTCGTCCACAAGGTGGTGGCGGTGGTGGCGGCGGCGGAGATCGTCGTGGCGGTGGCGGTGGCGGCGGTGGCGGCGGATATGGTGGCGGCGGCGGCGGCGGTGGAGATCGTCGCGGTGGCGGTGGTGGCCGTGATAACGATCGCCGTGGTGGTGGTCGTGACCGTGATCGCCGTGGTGGTGGCGGTGGCCGTGAAACCGGTTGGTAAACCCTTCCTAAGCAACATTTTTCAAAAAGGCCCACCTCACAGTGGGCCTTTTTTTGTGTTGGCGAAAAAAGGGGCATGTTCATTCTGAAAATCAAATGAACCGTCTTACTCTCTTCATGACCCTCCTCTCGCTCAGCTCTCTCTGGGGCTCCAGCAAAGAATCCTCACCCACCGTCGAGGATGCTCTCGAAGCCGTCGAACTCGCCATCGCCAAAAACCCCGAAGCAAGAAGAATTCACTTCACGCGCTTTTTCCATCAAAGCTGCGAACTCCACAAAGAACTCGCCGCTCAATTCGCAAAAGACCACCCCAAGCTCTGGAAAACCGCCCTCAGCTCCAGCGGAAACAGGCACAATCCCAAAGTCCTCCCCCTCCATGCTAAATTCCCGGAAACCCTTCGTAAAACCCCCACCGTCCAGAAAATCGAAGCACGCCTCAACCAAGCCGGCTACACCCTCGGAAGAATCGAATTCGAAAAATTCGCCCTAGATCAAAAGAACGACAGAATCTCATCCTACTCCATCGTCTACGCACTGCCCTTCTCAAAAACCGAGAACCCCAAAACCCAGTCAAAACCTCCTCTTCAAATCCCCCAAGCAAGCCTCTGCTTTCTCTGCTCCCTCTGTGGTCAAATTCCCCTCAACCAAGCTTCTGCTCCCTTCCGCTCTTTCTGTGGTCAAAAACCCCCAACCACGTTTCGTCCATTTCGTAACTTTCGTGGTTCAAAAAGCCTCCCCAAAAAAGCCCCCTCAATCCTCCAGCAGCCGCCCCACCATCCCTTTCGGATCCCTTAAAAACCTTCGCGTCACATCAACCGCCTGCGTTTCCTCATACTTCACCTCCTTGACCCCCTCCTCCCCCAGCTCATAAATCACCGACTCAGGATACGCCAAAACAATCGGCGAATGAGTCGCAATCACAAGCTGACTCCCGTCATTCACCAAGTCATGCAGCCTCACCAAAAACGCCATCTGCCGCGTCGGAGAAAGCGCCGCCTCCGGCTCATCCAGGAGATACAAACCATGCCCTTTAAATCTCTCCAAAAAGATCGTCAAAAACGACTCTCCATGTGACCGCTCATGCAGCGACTTCCCGCCATACATCGAATATCCATCCGCACAATATGGCTCCTTCTCCAAATCATCCATCTCCGTCGCAAAATTAAAAAGACTCTCCGCCCTCAGAAAAAACCCATCCGTCGGACGCTCACTCGAACGAGACAACCTCAACGACTGAGCCAACTCCGTGTCATAATCCCGCGTCCCAAATACCTTACTCCGATTCCCACTCTCATGGGAAAACCCCCACTTATCAGCCAAGCCCTCCATCAAAGTCGACTTCCCCGATCCATTCTCCCCCACCAAATAAGTCACCTTCGGATGCAACTTCAACCCCTCCTCCAAGGCCCCAATCGCCGGAATCGTAAAAGGAAAATCCCCATGCTCCGGCACCGTTTCCAATGAGTGAATGAACGCCATCTTGACCCCCAGTATCCAACCAACACCCCCAAACCCCAAGCCCCGATCTTCAAATTCCCAACCCCCTGGAGCTTCAGTCTGAAGACTCTCAACCTGGTTTCGCGTCTCTCGCGGTTGAAAAAAACCTCAACCAAGCAACCCATATTTTTCGTTCATTTGGTAAATTTCGTGGTTGGCACCATTCATCAATAAAAATTTGACCACAGATTTGCGAGGGTTTAGCAAAAATGACTCTCGGACGATTGGCAGGGAATTTTTAACGCAGATTTCGGATTGATTATCGCTGATTTCCTCTGAACCAAAACCATCGCGTGCAACAAAGCCCCTCACGCTACCAACCCCAAAAACCTCTGCAGCCCCGCGTCAGACCTCCCCACAAATCTCAGATCCCCAGCGCCTTCTCGATCCGCTTCGCACTCACCTTCCCGACATGCGGCACCCCCGGCGCAAACAGCTGCAGCCGCCACTCCTCCAGCATCCAGCCAATCTCCCAAAGCCGCGCCGCCTCCGGCCTCTCGTGCCATAAAATCAACCACTCATCCCACAAGGGCAAAAACTGATCCTGCTTCTCCTCATCTTTCATCAGCGGCTGTGTTTCCAGTCGATGAATCCGCTCCTCCATCCCAAAAAAGAAACGCTGATACCGCTTCATCCGCTCATACCCCGACTTCCACGCAAAGCCCGGTCTCAGCAACCAAGCCCGCTGCTCCTCCAACTGCTGCACCACCGCACCCAAATGCCGATCCTGACGATTCGCCTCCATCCATTCCCGCACCCGCCCATCCGCATCCGACACACCCTCCATCGCATCTCCCACCGCCTCCGCACAGCCAAACCATTCCCCCCGACCTTTCTTCGAAGCCTCCTCAAACTCCTCCTCACTTCGCACACCCTTCCCCATTCCCCCCTCGGCCGTCACAAGTACGAGATCTTCCAGAGTTCCATCCGGCAAAAGTGGTAGCAAAAACCTCCCCGCCATCTGCATCGGAAAATTTTTCCGCACATACTGCCCGTGCTCCGCATGCTCGAGCATGAACAAACGCACCACCCCCGCGCGATGACTCTCCGCCGCCTCCTCCACATCCAAAAACGCCCGCATCCCAACCGACTCCCCCTCATCCACCAAGCCCGGAAAGATCCCATCCACCTCCACCGGTAACTCCTCAAAACTCCACACCTCCCCACCCGTCATCTCCCACTCCTCATTCGCCGCCGCCTCCCGACGCGCCCGCAGCTCCGCCGCCAACTGATCCTTGATCAACTGCACATCCTCCCCAAAGGCCATGACATTTCCCCTCTCATCCCGCACCCGCACCTTCGGGCGCAGATGAATCGGCAGTCGACCCGGCTCCAATCCATCCAGCGAATTCCGCCCTACCATCGTCCGCAAATACTCCAGCAAAGCCTCCTCCAACGGCCCATGTGACTCCCAATTCTCCCACTCCGTCAAAAATCCCGACACCTTATCCGCCACCGGCTGACACTCCCGACGCCAGTCCTTCGGCAAACTCCGAATCAACAACTCGACCCGATCTCCCAAAATCCCAGGCACTCCCCAACTCGGCAAAAACTCCGGAAACCGTACCAGCTCATCAATCCCCACCTCAAAGGTCAGCCCGTCATCCTCCGCCTCCAAATCACTCACATAATTCACCGGCCACTTCCGCCCCCCATGCTCCACCACATCCGGGAATAACTTCAAATGGTCCTCCAGCCCCTCCTCCCAAATCAAATCAGAAAACCGCACCATCAACTTCCCCGCCTCCTCCGGCGTCTCCGTCAGCTTATAGAAATCATTCGTGGTATTTGTCGTGGCCGGCAGCCGTTCAAAAAAGAAATCATACGCCGCCACCTCATCCCACAAATACCCCACCCGCCGCAACTTCCGCTCTCCCCCCAAAATCTGCCCCTTCACCCACGCCAAATTCAGTGTCACCGCATTATTCCCCCGCATCTTCCCATCCACCAAAGCCTCCCGCACAAAAACTTCAAAGGCCATCTTCGGATTCACCCGCCCAAAATAAACCCGCCGCCCTTCCACCACCGTCAACCCACCAAGTACGACATCCTCCGTACCATAAACCGCCCCCTGCTGTTCATTCCAATAAGGCGAGTGATACTTGCTCCGACACAAATGCGGCACCACCTCCTCCAACCAAGTCGGATCAATCTCCGCCACCTTCCGCGCCCACAACCTCGACGTCTCCACCAATTCAAATCCCAGCACCCATAGCGCCCGCTTACTCTTAAAAAGCCCCGAACCCGGAAAGACCGCAAACGACCGATTCCCCACGCTGTGATAAATCTTCTTCTCCTTATCCCAAACCCCAATCTGCCTCGGGATCCCCGCCAACACCGACTTATGCACCTCCGCATAAACATCCGCCGCCGTTTCAATCGCCTTCTCCTTCACCCCCTTCTTCCGAAACGACCTCCGTAACTCCGCATAAATCCCCAACCATTCCCGAACCCGGCGGTAACTCAAAAAATGCTTTTCACACCACCTCCGCATCTGATTCGACTGCATCTTCCCCGTCTCCGAACGAAACCCCTGAATCCCGCTCCACAAATTCAAAAACACCCCAAAATCCGAACGCTGATCCAAGAAATCCTTCTGCCTCTCATCCGCCCGATCCTCCTTCCCCTGCGGTCGCTCCCGCACATCCATCGCCGACAGACCTGAAACAATAATCAGCACCTCCTCAAAGACCCCGCGCCGCTCACTCTCCACCAACATCCGCCCCAATCTGGGATCCAGCGGCAACTTCGCCAAAGTCCAACCAACATCTGTCAACTGCACATCCGTCTTCTTCGCCACCGCTCCCACCTCCTCCAAAGTCGCCCACCCCTCATTCACCGCCCGCGGCCCTGGCGGGTCAATAAACGGAAAATCCCGGACATCCCCCAATCTCAAGGAAAGCATCCGCAAAATCACTCCTGACAGCGCACTCCGCCGAATCTCCGGATCAGTAAACTCCGACGCCATCTCCAGCGTCTCCTCATCATAAAGCTTCACACAAATCCCCTCCCTCACCCGACCACATCGCCCCCGTCGCTGCCGCGCACTCGCTTGCGAAATCATCTCAATCTGCAAACTCTGCACCTGCCGTTGCGGACTAAACCGACTCACCCGCGCCATCCCACTATCCACCACCGAAACCACCCCCGGAATCGTCAACGAAGTCTCCGCGACATTCGTCGCCAAGAATACCCGACGCCTCCCACTCTTCTGAAAGACCTTCTCCTGCTCCGCCAACGAAAGCCGCGCAAAAACCGGCACCGCCTCCGTATTCGCAAAATTCCGCCCATCGATCATATCGGCACACTCCCTGATCTCCCGCTCCCCCGGCAAGAACACCAGCACATCCCCATCCGGATCCAAATCCGTCACAAATTCCACCCCACGCACCACATGATCGCGGAGATGTTCCCCATCATACCCCGGCAAAAAAACATCCTCCACCGGGAAAGTCCGTCCCTCCACCTGCACCACCGGACACTTCCCAAAAAACTCCGAAAACCTCCCCGCATCCAGCGTCGCCGATGAAATAATCACCCGCAAATCCCTCCGTTTCTTCACCAACCTCTTTAAATACCCCAACAGAAAATCGATATTCAACGACCGCTCATGGGCCTCATCGATAATGATCGTATCATACTGCCGCATTTCCTGATCCCCCTGCGTCTCCGCCAGCAGAATCCCGTCCGTCATAAATTTTACCACCGTATCCTTCGAGCAAACCTCCGTAAACCGAACCTGCCAGCCCACCTCCTTACCAACCTCCACCTTCAACTCCTCCGCCACCCGTCGCGCCACACTCGTGGCCGCCAAGCGCCTAGGCTGCGTACACCCAATCCGCCCCTCCTGCCCAAGTTCCCGCGCCAACTCCACCGCCATTTTTGGCAACTGCGTCGTCTTCCCGCTCCCCGTCTCACCCACCACCACAACCACCTGCGACTCCCGCATCGCCGCGAGAATCTCCTCCCTCCGCCGAGCAACCGGCAAGTCTGGATACGTAATATTCAACGCACCCTCTGTAACTTCGCAACATGATCCCCGCAAGTCTTCCCCGACAACCCTCGCAAACCACTAAAAGAACCTCTTTTTCAGAGGCACATTTGCCTAAAGGACAAAATCATACCAGCATGGGAGAAGCGCAGCACAGCCCCATGATCACGAACCTCCAGCTCGCTTATCTGAAGGACAAGGTCATAAAACGGTGTTTTCACGTCCGCCTTCAGCGCACGGGGTGTTACGCAATCCGGCCTGAAATCGCGCTCCGTTGACTTCATCCTGATATCACACCACCTTTCGGGCTTCAGGAAAGTCAGTTCAAATTCCCGAACTCTCAGCGATTCTTCCCTCTTCAGTCCATCGAACCTCTCCCCACCATTTCCTACCTCAGGGCTAATGCTTACCGAAAGAATCCCCGCTTCAAGGAACAACTCCTCCGGAAGCGCAACCGGTAGCCAGCTTGAGTCTCAGAGCGCCTGACTGCGAGGGAAGTGCTTATGATACAACCATTGATAAAATACATGATCACCAATTCAGAATGGCGAGGGAGGATTCTGATTCTTCAATTTCATCTCGGAACTGGACATCTCATTTCGCATGCCTGAGTTGTTCTAATGAACAATTTCTTGGATCTGCTTTTCCCAAACGATTGTTCATTGGCACGTGCCCCTCCTAAATTCTGATGACCGGACCACTCCGCCCGATGAGGGATCGGAGTGACCACCCAAAGACTTCTTTTCATGCGACGCGGAGATTTCCCGTCGCCAACTGTCAGTCACGTCAGGCAAAGCCTTTTACGGGATCAACAATCGCGTGAGGCAAAGCCTTTTACGCGACGCGATGCCCATCGTGACCACCGCCACGCACTTGGTGCCAATGTCGACCCACTGCAAGACCCAGGAGTATCTCCAGTCAAAGCAGGATCGCCGCTGAACTGGAAAGAAAGACTTGGATTACCATCATCGACTCGCTAAAACTCGAAATGATTGGGAAGGGAAATAATCTTACCAAGAGCCACTTTGCCATCGGAGTTACCCGGAACCCCGGGATAACAAGGTGAAAGGCAGACCCCCCGCATAATAAAACTGTTAGCTAATAATGAATACAGAACCTGAAATACCTCTCTCACGGGCATTGCTTCCAGAGGGTTGTTCGGATCTCGGAGACGTGTCCAAAATTCGCCGTGCTGATCAGGAAGAACGTTCTAAATTTCTCTTGAGGACCGCAGCGACTTTACATGACTCGCTAGTTGCCGAACTTGACCCAGAAGTTCTACGCACCAAAAATCCTGATTTGCTATTGCACCGAATTTCAGATTTTCTGCACCCAATTCTACTAGCTGATCCGGAGCTAGAGAGGCAGATCAGACCTTCTTCGGAATTGGTGGATACGATATTTCACGTTTTAATGGCGAATCTCGAAGATTAGAAGAAAGCTAACCAGTCGCTGACTGCTAACCGGCTCAAAGTCGGTGGAGTAGTCACCATTTTACATGACTCGATTGATTGTCCCTACGTTTGGGGCAGCGGTAGAGCTTTACGTTCTCTCAAAAATGATCCCACTCGGTTACATGGCGAAGAGAGTCGCCGATCGGCCAGAGTGGTTGAAAAACTCAAAGGTCGGACAAATTCTTTCGGTCAGCAGTTGCACATCTGACGATTCCGCAGACTACGTTGAATTCTGGCGGCATAATGGTTTTTGGTTTTTTGACTCTCCAGAACTTATTGTGCAGATAGCAGATGAGAGTCAGATCGAGTTAGCCGGAGTTAGATGGTTTTACTACGAGGTCCATCCCCTAGAATATGATGAAGATGCGGGTTCTTGGAATACATTTTTACCCGAACCAAGTTTCTCTACTGAGATTTTTCTTCCTTCGACCAAAATTTTGAAGGGTTTTGACATCGTTACGAATACATGTGGCCAGATGGTTGAGTGTTCACCTCTTTCTTGTAATTCCTTGGCTGAGAATATTGATGTGAACTCAGAGTGCCTTATTGATTCCTTTGATTCTGCTCACAGGTTTTTGTCAGATTCAGGTGGGAGCGGCTGTGAACCTGGGCCTTATCGTATTGTCGCTGTTTATGAAGTTGAGCCGCCGACATTTGCAGGAGAGACGTGACACCGAGCCGCTGACCGCTCTTGAGTTTGTCAGAGCGGTGTGTAGTTTGAAGGTGTTCCACCGCTTCCGAGCTGTCCGGTTTTCTGGTCAGCGGTTGGTGGACTAGACGTTGGGCTAAGAACATGAAACCAGAAGGTCACCAATCGTGAAGAGGCGCGTGATTAAAGCGACCTACCTTCTTCTGGCTTGCGGAGTGTGCGCAGGAGCATTCGTAGTCGGACGAACGGTCTGGACGTTC
>JBLHUR010000095.1:0-23867 GCA_047629805.1 Akkermansiaceae bacterium
CCCTTTCACCCCCCTCCGCTCCGGTCCAAGGGCGGCTTCAAAGCCCTCCCGCCAAAGCAAATTCCTAGCAGCCAACAGGCAGTCAAAGAGGCCTACCTTCAATACACCGGTGAAACGGACACTGATGTCTGGTTGGATCTCGGCGACAACAGGGATCATTTTGGAGCCGACTTCTACTATCAGCGTGTTCTTTTTGATTCCTTCCCTGAGATTCTAAAAAACACCCCGATCTGGCCCACTCCTGGAGATTTAGATTTCTTCAACCCATCCTACACTCGCATTTTTGATCTCCCTGCAGCGGCAGAAGCCGGCGGTCAACCATCGGGAAGTGAACGCTTCTATTCCTTCGATCATGGCAACATCCACTTCGTGTCGCTCGACTCCAATCAAAACCCGGAAAACATGATCGCTTGGTTGCACGAAGACCTCTCCTCAACCCGCGCCGACTGGATCATCGCCTACTTCCACCACTCGCCCTATCCTGATTCCAATTTCAACACGGGGCACGGAAGCGACGCTCGCCGAAAGTTAGTACCCGTCCTCGAACAATACGGTGTCGATCTCGTCCTGAGTGGCGCAAGAGAGTATTACGAGCGAACCCATCTCATCAGAGATCTCACAACCCGTTCCATTTCCTACGATCTCCAAAAGAACTCGCTCAACCCCACTCCCGGTTCTCCTCTCGGAGTGACCGACCCTGAATCCGGGTTCCTTCGCTACACTAATGATTTCGCGCCCTACCAAAAGAACCTCTCCGCTCCCCGTTCCGGCTTAATCGCCATCAATCTTGGCACGACCAGCAGAGTGGGTGAATGGAATTCCGGAAATCGCTACGCCATCAGCAATCCCACACCTCTCCCGGCCCACGTCACCACTCTCCGGGTCCACGGCTCCATGGTGATTGATGTCGAAGGCACCACCCTCAATGCCTCCTTCCTGGACCTTAACGGACAAGTCCGCGACCATTTCCAAATCGACAAGGTTCCTGAAGTCAGTCCCGCCATCGATTGGTGGAAGGAAAATTTCGGAACCCTGTCTTATCCCTCGATCGCTGACTGGCTTGCCAATCCGGATGACGATTCCTTCGACAACCTTGCCGAGTTTGTGCACGGACAAAGCCCGATCGTCCGTGACCCTAAATTCCCCTTCGCACTTAAGGTCGATGAAACCTATCCCTACCAAGGTCAATTCGTGGAATGGTTTACCATCCGCTACCCGGTTCGAGAGGGAGCCATCGCCCTTGGCGAGTTCGGTGGCAACCTCAAAAGCTTCACCTCAATCTACCCAAACACTTCTAGCTCCGACGCCAGAACTTTGCGAATCACCCCTCCTGATTCCGATGGGATCGCGCTCTGGGAATCCCGCATCCGCCGCGCCAATCGACGAGCCCTCTTCTTCCGGCTCCGAACCCGGCGATAACTTCGCGAAATCACAAATCCGTATCTTCGGCGCGTCCCTCGATGAAGTTCACTAAGACCGGATCCTTGCTGGCCTTCAATTCATCCGGATCCACCTCAAAATGAAACACGAATACCGAGTCCTAATTAAAGAATCGCTGGGTGATCGCCACGCCGTAATCTGTCGAGTCACCCCCCTTTCACCCCCCTCCGCTCCGGTCCAAGGGCGGCTTCAGAACCCTCCCGCCAAAAGCAAATTCCTAGCAGTAGAAGCTTTTTGGTCAGGCGTTTCCGTTGGGCGGCATTTGAATTTCCACACTTGCTCTTCTTGGGGAGAATCGCCCAAATGATTGAAATGGAAACATGGCCAACGACAATGGCGAGGACGATTCAACAGAGGCACTTGAGTCGTGCGGCGTTGCCGCTTATCGTTCCTTCGAGGGCCTGGTAGATTTTGGTATTTAGCACCCCAATTTTGAAGGGCCCTCGACCAAGGCCAGACTTTCCGGTGATTTTCCCGCCTTTTTTTGCTGATTGTCAGCGAGTTAGGATCTTATTTTCTCTCGTGCAGTGTGGACGCGGACACTCAAGCAACCGCGTAATCGGGACACAAATTCACACTTCGCCAAGTGGGACCTAAAGGACCCGGAATCAACGGTGGCCCTCATCCTCGAAGATTTCCCGCAAGGGATGGAGTTCCTTAAAAACGAAAATCTCAATTGGGAAACTCCGACCGATGGATCGCATCCGCCTTCTCAATATCCAGATCGGAAATTGGCTGGGAAATGACGATGAAGGCTTACGATCCTGGCTTGGCCAGTTGAAAAATAAACATCTCTTCGAGATTGCCGACCAGGGATTGGGGAATCGCGAGAAGTTCCGGAATCCACCTCCCGAACAGCTCGATAAATTTCCTGCCAATCAGCTTCAGGAACTTGTCGTTGGAAGCCAGGAGGGAATCTTTTTGGCGAAACACTGGACCCCTGCGGAAACCAAAGAGGCACCACAAATTTTCAATAATCTCAGCCCCGCTGATAAATCCGCGCTCATTTCCGAGCTGCCAAAATCAGAGCTCGTCGGAACCATTCCTATCGATTTTGGAACCGCGATCTTCGAGGAGTTTATCGCTGCGGATCTGTTGGGAGACGCCAATTCCCCGGACGGATTTTACAATCTCCTCGGGACTTTCTCGGGGAGATGGGCCAGCCGCAAGCCCGCCGAAGCCGCCGAATGGGTCCGTAATCTACCCGGAAATCCGGCAAAAATCACCGCCGCACAGTCCGTCGCAAAGGTCTGGAATTGCTACAATCCGGAAGAAGCCCGCGCTTGGGTTGAGAAATTTCCGGCCAAGCAGCGAGCAGCTATTTCCCCAAACTAAAACACT
Source organism: Akkermansiaceae bacterium (assembly GCA_047629805.1). Lineage (GTDB taxonomy): Bacteria > Verrucomicrobiota > Verrucomicrobiia > Verrucomicrobiales > Akkermansiaceae > SW10. The sequence goes on from JBLHUR010000095.1 coordinate 2,782, forward strand.
GAGGAGCCGGGTTCAAACCTTTCGGGTTGATTGATTCATGACGGAAGTTTGTTGAAGCCCCCTTCGGGAAGAGAGCGAATATGAAGATCCTGTTGCGGGAAAGCGATCTCGATCCCGGCCTCGCGAAAGGCATCGTCGATGAGGTAATGGAGGTCGCTCTTTGCGGTAACGAAGTGTTCGACCGAAGCGACGAATCCGCGCACGTTAAAGTCCAGCGTGCTGTTACCGAAGTTGACAAAAAGAACATCGGGCTTGGGCTCATCCATCACATCGGGATGCTCGCTTAGAATCTTCTGAAGAACGGACGCGGCCTTTTTGGTATCAGATCCGTAGGCGATCCCCACGGGGATTTCAAAGCGCAGGATGGAATCCTTGAGAGTCCAGTTGACGAGTTGACTGGTGATGAACTCCTTATTCGGAACAAGGAGCTCGCGATTGTTGAACTGTTGGATGGTGGTGGCACGGATGCGGATCTGGGTCACTTTTCCCGAAATATCCCCCACCGTCACGACGTCGCCCAAGCGGATCGGGCGTTCAAAAAGAAGAATGATACCCGCCACGAAGTTGGCGAAGATTTCTTGAAGTCCGAAACCAATCCCAAGAGTGATGGCAGCCGCGAGCCATTGGACTTTGCCCCAAGTGATGCCAATATGCCCGAGAGCAAACGCGACCCCTACCAAAACGATGAGATACCGAGCCGTTGTGGTGAGGGCAAAGTTCCCTCCCGGCCCGAGATTGATGCTGCTAAAAAGGGTCAAACTCAGCAAGCTGGGAATGTTGCGAGCTGCGATGAAGGTGATGAGCAGAAAGACGAGGGCCAGGAGGACATCCTGGAGCGAGATGGCACCATCATCGACGGGATCTGAAGAAGCGGAAGCGACCTTCTCGCCCTGGGAGGCGATGCCTTCCGAGGAATCCACTGACCCACCCATGCTGGGAAGCAGACTTGGAATCAGGGGTGCTGTTTCGACCTTTTCCTCAGTGCTCGCCCCCCCGCCAGGGAAGGGCACTTCATCGAGAAAGGAGAGAGCGGGAAGAGTGCTGGACCAGATGCCCCAAAGACCTGCGAAGACGAAAGAGCAGATGACAAGGCGAAAGAGCTGAGTGGACTGAACCTCGACCTCGACGACATCGACGGCCTCGGCCTTGATCTCCTCAAGAGAGGGTAAATCGGCTGGTTTTTCTGTTCCTTCTTCTGCGTGCTCGCGCTCGGCGAGAGTAACCTCGCGACGACGGAGGACCTGCGTGATGGCGAGCCTCCTGCGGGAGACGAGAGTCCAGCGAGTGAGAAATTGCATGACCAAAAAGGCAAGAATGAGGAGTCCGAAAGAGGCCCCCACTTGTCCCCGCAGAAGAAGAACTGACGCTAAGTATCCCAGCGCAGCCCCGACCGCGAAGACGATGGGAATCGCCATGACGAGGACGTAGCAAGCCTGGGTGACAGACGTGGCCCCCTTTCCTTCTTTTTGAAGAATGGATCGTTTCGGATGGAAAAGGTGATGAATAAAACCGCAGCCCACGCTGAGAGCAATGATGAAGGCAATACGTCCGGAAGCGGTGCTCCCGTCGCCATCGTTATTCGTGAGCGCCGAAACCAAGAAAACCAACGGAAAAGCCAGCGGAAAGAGCCAACGCAGGGGACGTTGGATGAGAGCCGCGCGGTCGGGGTGCATCTTGAAGTGCGAAACAAAGAGCCCCTCCTTGCGGGAGAACTTGATCAAGAGCGAGGTGAGGAAGAGAAATACAGCGAGCCTTGAAAGCCCGATATGCCAGGACCCGGGAGATTCTATCAACGTAGCGGCCAGGTAAACCAAGAGTGGCAACCAGAGTGACAACAGGACCGCCGCCACAATATTAATGATGGTGGGGACAATGCTGGTGCAGTTCCGCCGGGCTGCTTGCTCACTGGTTTCTTTTAGGTATCTGCGTAAGCGACGACGACGCAGGGTGATGACCAGCGAGGAAAGAAAAAGTAAGATGGAGACGATGATTTTTTCAAACCAGTTGGCCTGGATCGAGTCCCACACCTGCCCAAGGGTGGTGGGGGAAAAGAGGACGACCACGCGGCTCCACTCATCGAGCGGTTCGCGGAGATTGAGGGGCTGGGTGCTCTTGATCCAGAGGAGGCGCTCGTCGATGAACTCCGAGTATTCATCGATCTCGTCAATCGTGAATTTTGCCGCTATGGTGCCTTTGGTAAGCGAATCGTTGAGCTTGCTGTAGTCGGAGCGAAGCCCACGGAGGAGTTCGCTTTTTCGGGTAATGAGATTTTGGATCTTTGCGCGCTCCAGCAAGGGATGCGTCTTGAGTAGCTCCTCGATTTTTTTGTCGGTGAGATCGCGGGGGGATTTGACCAGGTCCGTCAAAGCAAACAGAGCGAGTTGGGCTTGGGCGGAACGCTCAAGATTGAGACGGAGTTCGTCGGCGATCTCATCCGTGCTGCGAAGGCTGGCCCGTTGCTGGCGGAGGAGGAGACCGGTTTCGTCGTCGATTCCCAATTTCGCCTCTTTGAGAAGCGTGATCCGGCGAACCGCATTACCATACTGCTCCTCGGTTTGGCGGCGAGTCTCTTTGATCGAGTCACTGTATTCCTTGGCCTGGATGAGGCTCGCTTGCACCCCCTCGCTTCCCGAACGAAGTTCGTTGAGTTCGCGAACCTCGGAGGTCAGCATCGCGAGTTCAGGAATATCGGCGAAGGCACGCGCAGATTCCGCGAGGGCGGCGCGGATCTTTTCGGCCTCCTCTTTTTTAAGATTGGCAATGCGGGCAGTGAGGATTTTTTGGAGATCAATCAGGGCAACTCGGTATTCACTTCTCTTGCGCAGCCGTTCGTCGGACAGCTCGGCTTCACGGCGGAGGAATTCCTGGGTGGCGTCGTATTGTTTAAGTTTCGCTTCAAGGTGTCGTTTATCCTGAAGGGCCTTTTGATATCGGCTGGCCTCAACCTTACCTGTGGAGGGCTCGGGGATTTCCAATTCCTCCAGCTTGGCGCGGTCACGAGCAATGTAGGTGGTGAGATCAGCAAGGAGCCCTGGTGATTCCTTCGCACGGCTAGTAAGTTCGTCGATCTTGATCTGGGTGCTTTCGAGCAAGACCGAAACTTTTTCGGAAAGGGCAACTTGATCGATGAGAGGGGTGGACTCCGGCGGAGCACCAGGTGCAGCGAGGACGGCGAGACGAGAGAGCTTGTCCAGATCATCGCGCGACTTTTGTTCGGCCGCGACGGCTTGAGCAGTGGCCTTGGAAACCGCCAGGGTCTCTTCCCAGATTTTGAGCGCCGTCGCAGAGTCCTCGTCCATGGGAGACTCGGAGCTGGCCTTGATGCGGGCAGAGATCTGCTCATCGGTCATGGGGGCACCCGCCAGCTGCATCTTAAGCATGACGGATAGAAAAATCAGGAGGAAGAATTTCACGTTAGGGCGGGAGAATAGAGGAGATTTTTCAGAATGAAAGTGCCGCCACTACTTGTCTCTGGGAAAAGCAATCGCCCTGGTCTGCGAGTATCTCGATGAATTTTAAAAGAGACCTTCCACTACCAATCTGCTATCGTTTCAGATCCGTTCTGAAAAAGTCCTCTTCCTCGTGGCAGCTGCCGCCTTTAGCCTGGCACCCTTCGTCCCCACACCAAGCCCTTCCCACGCCGCCACCGACCTCCCCTCCACCCACTCCCCCTCCGGCACCCACACCTCCTCCAACTTAAAAAAAGTTTAGGGAATAAAATATACCCTCCCTGCATCCTATTGATGTCTCTATGAAGAAAAAAATAATCCTACTCCTCGCCGGAGCGCTATTCGGACTTGCGTCGTGCGCTCCCTCGCCTTCTCCCACCCCCGCCTGAGGCGCTACTTGAGGGGGAACTCCCTAGATCATCCGTGTGATGATCGATTTCGATCGGGCCGGGATGCATATCCCGGCCTTTTTTTGCCCAGTCACCAGCTCCTCCCTAATAAATCATTCACAGGGCATTGAAAAAAAAGTTGCAATTCCCCATCCCTTCCCGTAGTCCCTGCCACTCACTAACCGTATTTACGACCATGGATATCATCAGCAAGATTGAAAAAGAGCAAATGAAGTCAGAAGTCTCAGACTTCAGAGTCGGTGATACCGTCAAAGTCCACAACCGCGTGGTGGAAGGCGGAAAAGAGCGTATCCAGATGTTCCAGGGCATCGTCCTCGCAATGGGCGGAACCGGCATCAACAAAGCTTTCACCATTCGCAAGATCTCCTACGGGGTAGGGGTCGAGCGTGTTTATCCACTTCACAGCCCACGCATCGCCAAGGTGGAGATCATCTCCCGCGGCAAAGTGCGGCGCGCAAAGCTTCACTACCTTCGTGATCGCGTCGGTAAGCGTGCCATCCAAGTCAAGTCAGCTGACTGATCCGGCTACCCACCAAAATCAATATCTTGGGCCGCTGATGAGTTTTTCTCTCAGCGGCTCTTTTTTGCACTTCACCTTGGGCTTCCACTCTCCCACTCTCTGCCGTCGTGCGAATTCATTGGGCTGTCGTTATTTTTGCGGTGATCGGGACCATCCTGCTCACTTGGCACTTTCGCACCAAGGACATGGATTTTTTGAAGCCCAGCGGAATTGCCCTCGCGCCCGAGGATGACGGCTCAGACCTCGCCGTCGGCCCCATCGTTCTTCAGCCTAAGATCGAGGACAAACCGGAAGTCGCCGGAGTTCTCGGAAATCCCGAGGAACCCGAAGAACCCGTCATTGCGGAGATCTCCGACCTCGACCTTGGCGACCTCGAGGCCAGTCCCGGACTCGATAGCTACCGTGACTTCGGCAAAAAAAACACCCCCGACCGTCTCTTCCAGCTTTCCTCCACCCTCCGGGCCCGCGGACAATTCCAAAGAGCCCTCATCGCCTTCGAACGCGTCTTGGACTCCACCAAAGCCGGCCCAGAAGCCCTCGCCGAGGCGGCAAAGGGCATCTCCGCACTATCCCCCACTCTTCCAAGGTGGAACATCGATCCGACCTCTGAAGTCTCGCTCACTCTCAACATTGGATCCACCCGACCTGCCAGTGACTCCTTGAAAGGGGCCGCGCTCGAACTGGCAACCCTGATTCGAAAATCCTCCAGCGATCAACTCGAGATCATTCCAAAAATTTCCAACAACCGGAAAAAAGATGCTCCTGACGACAGCCCCATCGCTATCTGGCTCGGCACCGGAGGCCAAGATCCTGCCTCCACCTCCGTGGTCACGCTCACCCCTTCCGAAGACGAGACGCTGGCGCTCGACGAAATCTCCCTCGCCCTCTTTCAATCGGTCCGCTCCCACCTCGCCAAGCTCGGCTACCCCCTTCCCCCACCTGTTCGTGCCACCGGAAGCGAACTCATCAGCACCTATATCACCCGCCTGATGTGGCAGGACTTTGCACTCTCTCTGAAAAAACAGCAGGAAGCCGACCCTGAAACGACATCAGATCAAAATTAATCTAAGAACCCTCCTCCAAGGACCGTTTCAGAATACAGAACCATGTTCAAAAAAGTCCTCTTGCTTTCCTTCCTGACCTTCCTCCCCGGCCTCGCTCAGGAAAAGGACGATGAAGCCATCGCGGACCCCAAGCCCGAGATTAAACAGATTAACGAAAACGAATTTCAAATCGGAAAGGTTCACCTCAATAAGGCCAAACGAGAAGCCAGCTTCGGAGCCGGAGTCAACATGACCGAGGGCCTCATCGAGTACCTCCTCGTCACCACCAAAAGCAACAAAGTTCACGAAGCCCTCTTCCTGACCGACATCTCCCCGCTCAACCTCAACATCGCCATGAAACTCCTCGGCATCAAGGAGTCAAAGGAGCTCTTCGAAATCATGGATGAGGTGAATTGGAAGCCCACCGGAAAATTCCCCGAAATCAGCCCCGAGGACCACGCCGCCTCCCTCGTCGATATCATCATCGAATGGGGCGAGGGCGAAAAAAAGAAACGACTCCCCGTCCACGCACTCATCCACCACATCGACTGGCCCGAGGAAACCGAAACGCCCCAGCCCAACCAAGAATTCGAGACCAAGGAACTCCCGCTCAGCGTCATGGAAAAAGGCCCCTGGCTCACAACCGGCTCCTACATCCACGAGGGACGCTTTAAAGCCGACGTCGGCGGCATCATTCTCGGCATTTACACTGCCGAACAAGCCATCGTAAACTTTCCTGGCAAAGACCGCGAATCGGGGGACGTTTGGATCCCAAACATCAAAGTCACTCCGCCCGTCGGCACCGTCGTCAAAATCATCATCAAATCCCACACTCCTCCTAAAAAATGAAGAACCTCATCGCCTCCACCGTCCTCGCCCTCACGGCCCTGACAGCTATCGCTCAGGAGAAAATCAATGGCCTCCACCTCTCGCTCAAGCTTGAGTCTCAGGAAACCATCAAGAAAGGGAACAAATACCTCCTCTCTCAGCAACACGCCGACGGCTACTGGGGGGAGCCCAACCTCCCCGCCTTCACCGCATACGCCCTTCGCTGCCTTCTCCTCGATCCGGCCTACGACACCAAGGCAGCCACCCCTGCTCCTGTCAAAAAGGGCCTTGATTGGCTCGTCGCCCAACAAAAAACCGATGGCGGGATTTACGGCAAAGGCATGGCCACCTACTGTACTGCCTCTGCCATTATGGCCCTCTACGTCGCCGATCCTCAGGGATACAAAAAGACCATCATCAAGGCCCGTGGCTTCCTCATCAACCAACAAACCGACTGGGGCGTCAAAGGAGCCGATGACACCGAGTTCGACGGCGGCATTGGCTACGGCGGATCCTACGCCCACTCCGATCTCTCCAACACCCACCTCGCCCTCGAAGCCCTCTACCACACCCGCGCCATCGCCACCGACACCGGCGACAAAAAGGTGCAGGAACTCGACTGGGGCGCCGCCCTCGCCTTCGTCTCCCGATGCCAAAACCTCCAGGAAACCAACAAAGGTGAAAAGGTCGGAAACGATGGCAGCTTCGTTTACTTTCCCGGCAACTCGAAGGCTGGCGAAGCCGTCGACAGCAAGACCGGTCGCATCGCCCTCCGCGGCTACGGCTCCATGTCCTACGCCGGACTCCTCTCCCTCGTTTATTCTGATCTCGACGCTGCAGACCCCCGCGTCAAGGCCGTCACCACCTGGATCAACGACAACTACACTCTCAAGGAAAACCCCGGCCTCGGCGGACAAGGACTCTATTACTACTACCACGTCATGGCCAAAAGCCTCGTCGCCGCCAACGTCCCTGAACTCAAAGCGAAGAATGGTCTCAAAATCGATTGGCGCTCCGACCTCGCCGCTAAGATCATCAACGCACATCGCGAAGACGGATCATGGCTCAACACCGATGCCAGCCGCTGGATGGAAAACGACCCCATCCTCGTCACCAGCTACGCCATCATGACCCTCCAGCAAATCCACTCCTCGCTGAAGTAGCGTAACTCCCCTCCCAATTGGCCAAAGGCCAAAGGCCAAACGCAAACAAGCCCCTCGCAACGCATGGGGTTTTCTTTTGGAACAAGCCAGCTTGTCTGAAGGCCAATCTCATAAGCCAGCCCCTAAAACAACCGCCTCTGCTCTCACTCACTCTCCTCCCGCGATGGCATCGGCTTCATCTCCTCCTTCGCCCCTTCTTCCCTCACCCCCAAGGTCGCGATCTCATAAACGACCCGCTTCCTCCCCTTCCCCGTCGCAACCTCATTGCGCACCACCTTCGTCCCCAGCAACTGCTCCAACATCTGTACCTCCATCCGCACCGCATTCGGATACTTCGCATAGATCTTCGCCATCGGACTGTGAAATTCTTCAATCCGAAACCCCGTCGAAGGATCATAGTGACACTTACTAAACCACCCCGACTTATCCCGCACCCCCGCCAACCGCGTCGCCTTCTCCACCATCGACTTGCCCACCCGCACCTTCGGCTGCCACTGATCCCGCAGCAGCTGAAAATGATGAAAAAGCAACTTCTCCGGCGCCGACTCCCCATAGATCTGCTTTACTCCCTCCAGCACCGCCAACGTCAAATCAACCCCCGCTTCCGGAAAAAGCTCCTCACACTTCGGTCTCAACCGATAAAGTTTCTCCGGTCTTCCCACCTCCTTTTTCTCCCTCGGCACCCGCCATTCCTCCAAATACCCCATCTCCGTCAGCTTCAGGCAATGCTGCTTCACCCCCATATAACTCATCCCCAGCTCCCGCGCCAAATCCGACACCGGCATTCCATCCGAGACTTTCACCGCCTCCAAAATGGCCGCCCAAGACGCCCGCATTGTCTCTCTGTGAACTGGTGAAAACATTCTTGCTGTCTTCAAGCTAGCCGTCTCACCCCAAATCTGAAATCATAAATCTCAAATCACTCAATTCATGAAACATTTCCCAGCCCTCATCCCTTTAGGATTTCTAGCCCTCTCGAATTTAGGACTTGCCGCGCAGCGCCCCAACATCCTCTTCATCTTCTCCGACGACCACGCCCCCAATGCCATCTCATGTTACCCCGGCGGACTCTTCGACGAAATCTCCCCCACCCCCGGCATCGACCGTATCGCCAAAGAAGGCCTACGCTTCGACCGCTCTTATTGCACCAATGCGATCTGCGGCCCCTCCCGGGCCTCCATCCTCACCGGACAACATTCCCATCTCAACGGCTTCATCGATAACAACTCCTCTTACTTCGATGGCCTCCAAACCACTTTCCCCAACCTCCTCCGCGACGCCGGCTACACCACCGCCATGATCGGAAAGTGGCATCTCCACTCAAATCCCGTCGGCTTCGACTACTGGGAAGTCCTCCCCGGCCAGGGCGCTTACTACAACCCCGATTTCATCCAGATGGACAACAAGCGGAAACGCTTCGATGGCCACTGCAATGACCTCGTCACCGAAAAAGGACTCACCTGGCTCAAGCAAGCTGCCGATTCCAAAAAGCCCTTCATGGCCATGGTCCAATACAAGGCCCCCCACCGCAACTGGGCCCCCGCCTTCCGCCACATTAACATGTTCGATGATGTCGAAATGCCCGAGCCAGAAACCTTGTTCGATGACTACGCAAATCGTTCTTCGGTTCTCAAGGAGCACGCCATGGGAATCCAAGGCCACATGTCTTGGGGAAACGACATGAAGATGCAGGGCAAAAACCTCTTCCCAAGTCACTTCACCGGCGGCCCCGGTAACGGACAATTCAATCGTCTCTCGGCCGAAGCCAAGAAGACCTTCATCGCGGCCTATGATGACGAGAATCAGAAGTTCATCAAGAAGATGCAAGCAGGCAAGCTCGATCAAAAAGCCATCACCAGTTGGAAATATCAACGTTACATCAAAGACTACCTCGCTGTCATCCGCTCCATGGACGAGGGCATCGCCAAAATCCTCAAACACCTCGACGACTCCGGCCTCGCTGAGAACACCATCGTCATCTACTCCTCCGACCAAGGCTTCTACCTCGGCGAGCACGGCTGGTATGACAAACGCTGGATGTTCGAAGAATCCCTCATGATGCCCTTCGTTGTCCGCTGGCCCGGAAAAATCAAACCCGGCTCCGTGAGTCAGGCCCTCATCCAAAACATCGACTACGGCCCCACCTTCCTCGACATCGCCGGTGCCAAAATACCCGCCTCCATGCAGGGCAAATCCCTCGTCCCTCTCTTCAAAGCCTCCGGCGAAGCGCCCGACGATTGGCGCGACTCCATCTACTACCGCTACTCCGGCGAAGCGACCCACCACGTCGCCGCCCACGATGGCGTCCGCACCGCCGATCACAAAATCTTCTGGGTCCCCAAAACCAAGGAATATCAACTCTTCGACATGAAGAAGGACCCGCAGGAAATGACCTCCGTCCACCAAGACCCCGCCTACACCCAGGTCTTAACCGAGATGAAAAAAGAGCTCGACGACGCCCGCAAAAACTACCGCGTCCACTCCGCCATCATCGGCACTCCAAAAGACAATGCTGGCTGGAAAAAACGCCATGCTTCCATGAATCAGAAGGCCAAAAAACCTCACGACCTCCTCTTTATCGGCGACTCCATCACCCAAAGCTGGGAAGGCCCAGGCAAAGCCACCTGGGAAAAATTCTACGGCAAGCGCAAGGCCCTCAACCTAGGCATCTCCGGCGACCGAACCGAGCACGTCATCTGGCGCCTCAACAACGGAAACCTCAGGAACCAAAAGAAGGCCAAAGCGGCCGTCGTCATGATCGGCACCAACAACACCGGCCACAACAACCAAGATCCAAGTGAAGTCAAAGACGGCGTCGAGCGCATCATCTCCACCATTCGAGCCCGCTGCCCCGAGGCTAAAATCCTCCTCCTCGGCGTCTTCCCACGAGGCCTCAACCCAGACGATCCCAAGCGCAAAAACAACGACAAAATCAACACACTCATCTCAAAATTCCACAACGGCGAACGCATCCACTACCTCGACATCTCCGATAAATTCCTAAACCCCGAAGGCATCCTCACCAAAGAAATCATGCCCGACGCCCTCCACCCAAAACAAAAGGGCTATCAAATCTGGGCCGAAGCCATCGAGCCAAAACTCAAAGAGTTCGGCCTCTAACCCCCAGAAGGAAGGACGCTCTCCAGAGCGTCCACCCCTCAACCGGATCCCAGCAAGTGCACCTTTCCTGAACAGACATGAAGAAGCGCTTCAAAAGCTTCCCCAAAATCGGAAGTCTCATTCTACTCCCCATAGGCTTCGCCTGCACCTTCATCAAATGGGGCGACCCGAGCGGCTTCCACGGCCAAGGCTTCCCCCTTCGCTTCAGTCTACTGGGACAACGCCAACAAATACCGGGACATCCCAGACATCCCAGATACCGGGTTCATCGCTTTCCCGAACCCTTTGGCCTTCATCTTACCCCCCTGATTGTTCTAATCTCGGGAATCATCTTATATTTCGCCATCGAACTCGGCATCAAACTGACCCTAAGAAACCGCCAAGTATTTTTACGCTAACGCTCCCTTAGCAAGGGAGCGGGGCGAAGCCTCTTACGCTACTCTCCTCAGTTCCCTCAGTGGTAAAACCTCCCTGTCCTCAACCAAGTTTCCTCTTTTTAGGGTATTTTGCGGTAGCCCCCCTCCCCTCAAATCTGCCCAAACTCAAAAAATCCAGACCACGCAAAAAAAAAAAGAGGAACCCACCGAGGTTTCAATGCGCACACAAAACCTGGTTGAATTCCCCTCTCCTCAGATTCGTCCTTTAACGCCCTCCTCTTCCACCCCTGCGATCACCGCGTGAGGCATCTTCAATCACCTTTTGTTGAGCTTCAGCAGTGAGCCCGCTGCTTGGGAGCCATACTTTGGCCTCTTCCGCATTGCTGCGCAGCCACGAGCGCGCCACTGATTGCATGGTATCGGTGCGTGTTTTCTCATCATTGATGGACCCGGCCCACTCGGCTGCGAGAGCTGGATTTTCACGATCAAAAGTTTGCGCAAACGAACTCACGGCCGCATCACGTGCCGTGGACTCTGTCATCGTCGTCAGGTATTCGCCGGCCGCCGTCGGGTCGTCACGAGTCCACTGCTCCATGCTTGTGCGCATCGCAGACGCCTGACTCGCTTCGGGCAGATCTTCAGCCCAGCTCACCGCAGCGGCAGGATCCTTGCGGGCCAATTCTTCCGAAATTTCACGCACCGCACGCTCAGCATATTCTTGATCGGCATGCGCCTTCACCCACTCCGCAGCTTCCTCCGGATTATCACGAGCAAAGCTCTCGGCAACGCGGTCAAAAGCGGCAGATTTAATGGAACCATCAGGCAAACTTTCAGCCCAAGAAGTCGCCTCTTTCATACCGCGTTGCATTTGCGCATTTGCAATGGCCTCCATTTGACGATCCACCGCAAAGCCACGCCACCGATCATCGCTACCGCCTTCTTCGCCCGCCGCATTCCGCTCGGCTTCGATTTTCAAGACATAGGCCGTCGCGGCATTAGGGTCAGCCGAAGCCAGACCGCTCACCATTCCCTGCACTAACATTGACTTCTCAAATCCGTTCTCCAGACCTCCGAGATGAGCCTTGGCACCCTCGGGATCGGTGCTCGCCCAGCCCTTCATTGCGGCGATGGAGGCAAAGCCACGACGCCTTCCGTCGCCATCCATTTCACTCACCCCCGCAAGTGCCGCCGCCCCATCGATCTTGCCCCAGGCTTCGAGAAACAAGCCCATTTGCTGTCCGGTGTCGCCCCCGTTCTTCCCCTTCTCAAGAAGGGCCTCGAACACATCACGGGCATTCTCCGGCTGCAACTCCAGAAGGAGATCCGCGAACATTTTATTCGCCACCAGAGCATCAGTTTCGTTTTGGTATTGTGAGATTGTCACACCAGACTTGGAACTACCGCCACGGCTGGTTTTAGAGGATTCCGAATCGGAAGCTCCTCCGGAAGAGCGGGAACCACCGCCTCTGGATGAAAGAGAGCCTTTTTCGTCTTCCCTGGATTTTTCAGAGGTTTGAGCAGCGGAATCTAGGCTCGTACGACCAACGACGAAAGCGGCAATGGCGACTCCAAGCCAGACGAGGTTTAGGATAATGGACTTTTTCATAAGTATTTGTGTGTAAACCGGAGACAATTTCGAGCCGCATCAATCGGCTAAATGGCCTCCAATACTCCTTCATGCGTAATCGCGTTGAAAATCCGCAAAAAACTTCGTTTTATTATCCCCCCCAAATCAGGACGACTCACGCAGCCGACGACGCAGCCAAGCTCGACCGTATTCCCACACTCCTTCGGCCGTCCGCTTTTTCAAGCCCAGAGCATCGGCAGCCTCTTGCATGGACAGGCCAATGAAGTATCGCAATTTCACCAACTCCGCAGCTTGCGAATCTTCGCGCTCCAGTTCAATCAGAACTTCATGAAGGGAAAGAATTTCGTCCGGTGGGGCATTGGCCTCGATCATTGACTCGACGAACTCAACCTTTGCGGAACCGCCACCCCGTTTGTCCGCCTTTTGTTTTCGGGCGTGATCGACGAGAATCCGGCGCATCGCCTCGGCCGCGGCCCCAAAAAAGTGACGTCGATTCTCCCAATTCCCCTGTGAACCACCCCCCAAACTCATCCAGGCTTCATGGACGAGAGCAGTAGCCTGAAGGGTATGACCCGGCCGTTCCCGCGACATTTTCGCCCGTGCCAGGTTACGCAACTCTTCATAAACGGCCGTGAGTAAGTCTTCGCTGGAAGCCTCGCCCACTTCCAGCTTCGAGAGTATTTGTGTCACGTCATCCATAAAATTTTCATCCTCTTAAACAAAGAGGAGATTGAAAAGTTTCGCCTCCGCCCCTGGCAACTGCCATTATTTTAGCGGAAAGGTCATCCCTTTCACGCATGCCTTAGCAAGCAGGTTTATTCGCAAGAAGCAACCCTGTGATTCCACCCTCATCAAAAACCGGTTTGAACCATTCACGTCCAATGGCTGAAGAAAGAAGCGAGCGCGAAATTTTCGCGGCCGCCTTCGAGTGCAAGGATCTCAAGGAGCGAGAGAAGCTCCTCGAGCGCGAATGCGGGACCGACATGACCCTTCGAGATGCGGTTGAGACCTTACTCGATGAGTATTCCGGACTCGGCGATTTTTTGGAAAACCCTGCCATGGGAGGCCTTCGTATCTTGCCGGGTGTCTCGGAGAATCTTATCGGGAAAAAACTGGGGCCCTTCACCCTGATAGAACAGATTGGCGAAGGCGGCGGCGGGTCCGTTTATCTCGCCGAGCAAATCCTCCCGGTTCAACGACAGGTGGCCTTGAAGATCCTCAAGTTAGGGATGGATACGACGAGAGTGATCGCACGCTTCGAAGCCGAACGCCAGACCCTCGCAAGGATGGAGCACCCTCACATCGCCAGCGTCATCGATGCCGGAGCGACCAATGAAGGGCGACCATATTTCGTGATGGAGTATGTCGCAGGAGATCCCGTGACCGAATACTGCGACAAGCGGAAGCTCCCCATCGAGGAGCGACTTGAGATTTTCATCAGGATTTGTCGAGCCATCGAACACGCCCACCAAAAGGGAGTCATCCATCGGGATCTCAAACCCTCCAACATTCTCGTTCGAGAACAAGAAGGGCGGGCGGTTCCCAAAGTGATCGACTTTGGAGTGGCCAAAGCCATCGATCCGCTCGATGGCGATCTCGGCGGATTTACGATCAACGATACCATCATCGGAACTCCCGCTTACATGAGTCCCGAGCAAGCAAGCCAAGGAATTCGCGACATCGATACCCGTGCTGATGTCTATTCTCTCGGGGTCATTCTTTATGAACTCCTCACCGGTAGCACTCCGCTACGGGCCACTACCTCAGGGATGTCCCATCCTCCGGAGGTCTTGAAAATTCTTGGGGAAATCGACCCTCCCCGACCCTCGACCTTTCTCCGAAATCAGCGCACCGAAGTGCGCGAACGGGTCGGGAGTCAGCGCAAAATGGCGACCGGGCGATTAATTTCCGAGCTGCAAGGTGACCTCGATTGGATCGCGATGAGGTGCCTCGATAAAGATCGGGCCCGCAGGTTTGGCAGTGCCAGCGAACTCGGTCGCGACCTTGAATTTTATCTCAAAGGGGCTCCAATCACCGCTCGCCCGCCAAGCTGGAGATACCGCTCCCGTAAGTTCGTCGATCGGAATCGTGTCGCAGTTGCTTCAGCAGGCCTTCTCTTGGCGACTCTCATCGCAGCGGCCGTGGTGAGCTTTGTCTTCGGAGTCCGCGCCACCAAAGCCGAGGCAATGGAATCCACTCTGCGCATCGAGGCCGAGCGAGACCGCGAACTGGCTCTCAATAGCGCGGAAAAAGCCCGACTTCACCAGTATGTCGCTAACATCAATTTGGCACAACAAGCCCTCCAGGATGGTCACGTCTCAAAGGCCCTTCTCCTGCTGGAACCATGGGCTTCGGTGAAACCGGGCGAGATTGATTTACGAGGGTTCGAGTGGCGGTTCTTGATGGAAAAATGCCTGGGCGATGAGCATTTCGACCTCCCCCGCTTTGACGGCCCCATTGATGCCCTCGCCTTCTCGCCAAACGGAAACCTTCTGGCCATCGCGGCGATGAATCGCGTCCACCTCTGGTCGCTTGATCAAAAAAAGATCACCTCGACCTTTCCCCACGATACCAAGTCACTCGAATTTTCTCATGGAGGCAAGCGACTTCTCGTCAACGGACGCTATGGCGTGGTCGTGCTTGATGTCCCCTCCGGCGACTCCATCTGGGAGTTGGAAGGCGGATCTCATGAAGCCGCCACTTCACCGGATGGGCGCTTCCTGGCGACAAGCGACCGACAGGGAATCACGGTGTGGAATACCTCAACCTGGAAGAGCGAACAGTTTTTCCCGGGAAGCTCCGGCTCCCTCACGTTCTCGCCCAACGGCAATATTCTCGCAACCGCAGGGAGAGATGGCGTCACACTTTGGCCGCTAGAAGAGGAGGCCTCACCTATCGTCCTCGAGGAATCCCCTCGATTTCGATTTGGGGGAAATAACATCCATTTTTCGCGTGATGGCAAACTTGTCCTTCTCGCTCGAAACGAAAACCCAACCGATTCCGGATTCGCGATAGGGCTCTGGGAAGCAGAGAGCGGAAAGGAAATTGCGATGCTTCCAGAGAGTGCCGAGGGCGGTCTTCATACCGGGGTCATTTCCGCGATGGATTTCAACCGTGATGGCTCGCTCCTCGCCTCCAGTAGTTGGGACCACTCGGTCCGACTTTGGGACTTTGCAAAAGGGTCTCTCCTGAGGACTTTTCTGGGACATCGTGGTGAAGTCTGGAGCGTATCCATGTCGCCCGACGGGGATTTCGTAGCCAGTGGCAGCAAGGATGGTAAGGTGAAAATTTGGCCAACCGACGAAAGCACTCGTCATGATTCCATCGACGGCCATTGGACCTCGCTGGGATTCTCTCGGGACAGCAAAACCATCGCTGTTCTCGACGGTGAAGGAACCTTCGTCACCTTCGATATCGCCTTAGGAAAGAAGATTCACACGCAAGCGTTTTCCAAATCTCGAACAAATCGGCACCGCGATGTTTCCGCCAATCGAAACTTGGACAAACTCGCTGAGGAACAGGGCGATGGCATCGTCATCATTCGAGATCTTAAATCTCAAACCGAAACGATCTTAGAGGTCGGGATGCGTCAGATCGACTCGCTCTCCCTCTCTCCAGACGGAAAGACGCTCGTAGTGACGAGCCGACGCGAGGGGATGTCTTGGTGGGATTTGGCAGACTCCGATAAGCCCATTCTGCAGAGTAAGGCCTCCCTCGCGCACTTCTCGGCCGACGGGTCGACCCTCATCGTTTCCCACGACAATGGCTCCCTTGTCGTTTGGGACACTGTCACTCGAAAAGAGCGAAGCCACCTTAAAATTGAGCCGACCTCATCCGGCACCCGTATGGCTCTTTCGAGAGACGGAAGCTTGCTTGCGGTGACCCACGGATTTCAGGACTATGAAAACGCCATCACTCTTTGGGACACCGTAAGCAGCAAGGAGGTGGGCACTCTCAAAGGCCATAAACAAGGGATTTGGAGCATCGCCTTCTCACCCGACGGGAGAACCTTAGCAAGCTCGGGTGGGGGTGGAATCGTCCGCCTTTGGAACATCGCAACCCAGAGTGAATTGCTGACGATCAGGGAGCTTGGCACCGCCATGACCCATCTCACCTTCAGCCCGGATGGCAAAGTCCTGATGACCAGTTCGCCGAGCTTCTTATCAGACCCGAAGATCCGCTTCTTTCGCAGTTCCGTCAAAGATCGCTAACGAAGTCACATGATCGTGCGATCATTTGCGAGACGCACTTTCCGCTCATTGACCGCATTAACCCGCTCCTCTTCTTGAAGTTCGGTATAAAACAGAAGGGTATCGCCGAGGGTGAGTAAATCGCCCTCCACCAAGACAGCCTCGTCCGCAATGGACTTTCCATTAATCTTGATAGGATTCTTCCCCTCGGTGATTTGGATCACGTAGGAATCACCGCTAGGCTTGATGAGAGCATGTTTCCGACTGACCTTCGGATCGGTGATTTGAATATCGCGGGAAGCCTCACGGCCCAGCGAAAGCGGTCGATGGGAGAGATCAAAATGAGTTCCGACTTGTTCTCCGTATACGATGTTGAGACTCGACATAAAATTCTTAAGATTAGGTTTAGCGAAATTAAAAGAATCATTTTTTTATGTCGCCCACTAAAACTCTATCTCTGCTCATCGGAGGCTGACAAGCATCTAATCGGCATCAACCTCAAAATGCCCCCGAACAAGCTCGCAAGCAGCACTTGGCATTTAGCTCAAAAACCCCAGCAAAGTTTTTTTCAAGAAGCGAACCGCCAATCGCCATCCACCAGATCTCCCAACGACCACCCTCTCCCACCTCCACCTAAACCCCACCCTTTGACATCTCAAATCCCCACCCTAAACTCTCCTCAGTTTTGAGCGAAATCACCTTCTCCCCCTCCGCCCCAGGTTACTGGGCCGACGCCAATATTTCCCCGGAAGACTGGAACTCCGCCAAGTGGCAACTAAAGAACCGCGTCACCTCCCTCACCGACATTGAGAAACACCTCACGCTCTGCGAAGAAGAACGGGCCGGTATTCTCCTCACCGGGACCAAGCTCGCCACCGCCGTCACCCCGCACTACTTTAACCTCGTCCACCCCACCGACCCCGACTGCCCCATGCGCCGTCAGGTCATCCCCCGCATCGAGGAAACCTACACCGATCCGTCAGAAATGGCCGATCCCTGTGGCGAAGACTCCCACATGCCCGTCCCCGGACTCGTCCACCGCTATCCCGACCGCGTCCTCTTCCTCGTCACCGACCGCTGCGCCGCCTACTGCCGCTACTGCACTCGCTCCCGCGTCGTTTCCGGCGTCTCCGACCAAAAGCTCGAAACCCAGTGGGACAAGGCCATCGAGTATCTTAAAAACACCCCGCAAGTCCGCGACGTCCTCCTCTCCGGTGGCGACCCCCTCCTCTTTTCCGATAACAAACTCGAAAAGCTCCTCACCAAACTCCACGCCATCCCCCACATCCAATTCATCCGAATCGGCTCCCGCATCCCCATTTTTCTCCCCCAACGCATCACGCCCGAACTCTGCGCGATGCTGAAGAAATTCCACCCCCTCTTCATTTCCATCCACACCAACCACCCGGACGAACTCACCTCCGAGGTCCGCGATGGCCTCGGCCGCCTCGCCGACGCTGGGGTTGTCATGGGGAACCAATCCGTCCTCCTTGACAAGGTCAACGACTCCGTCGAGGTCCAGAAAGACCTTGTTCAAAAACTCCTGATGTGCCGCGTCCGCCCCTATTACCTCTACCAAGGGGACCTCATCCAAGGCACCGCCCACCTCCGCACCAGTATCGCCAAAGGCATCGAAGTCATCGAAGGCCTTCGCGGACACACTTCTGGCTACGCCATCCCCCAATTCGTGGTCGATGCCCCCGGCGGCGGCGGAAAGATCCCCGTCAACCCCCAATACATCGTCGAGTCCAACGACGAACGCACCGTCCTCCGAAACTACGAAGGAAAGGAGTTCACTTACCCCGAGGCCAAACTCGCTAAAATCACGGAGTGAAATCCTTCCTCCCCTAACGGAGGAGGACCGCAGGAAGGGGAAAAGCGACTTTTACCTCTTCCCATTGACTGCCACTCTCCGGCGTGCCTGAACTCGAAACTCACATCAAATGGCATACTCCATTTCGAGCACCTCTTGGAAACCCGATTGACTGAGAGCCAACCCTCCCGTGAGGTTCCACGACTTTTCGACGCCACACCGTTGCAGGGTCTCGGCCGCTTTCTCGCTCCGGCTGCCGCTCCGACAAAGACAAATCACCTCGATCTTGGAAAGGTCATCCTGCCCGGCCAGAAGAGATTGGAGGTAATCGGCAAAGCGGGTGAGCGGGACATTGAGAGGCGGTTGGGATAGGCCGAGACTGGTCCAGTCCCGCGCAAAGCCAAACTCGTGAGGCTCCCGAACATCGATCACAATCGCATCTCGATGGTCCTTGAAAAAGGCCTTCCGATCTTCGGGAGCAACATCGAGAGAAGCTTGAAATTTGGAAGGCGGAGCAATCTTTCCACAGACCAATTCGCACGATGATTCATCGTCGATGCCTTTATCAAGGAGCGGCTTCTCACGGCTAAATTCCTCCAAGCTCATTGGTTTTTCTTTATTAAGCAAACGACGCAAGAAGCAATTTTCTCGCTCCTCGCTTTCGAGCGTGGTCGCAAAGCCATTGTGGTAATCATGCGTGGGGCAGATCACGGTAGAAGGCCCCAAAAGGGTCGGTAAACTGCGCACCGAATGGTAAAGTGATTCCATCGAACTCCTTCCAAAATCCGTCCGTCCGATCCCTCCCATCAGGATGGTATCCCCCGTGAAAGCAAAGCCCACGGAGTCAGGTCCCATGACCTCGTTTTGAGGTTTCCCCAAAAGATACACACACCCCACAACGGTATGCCCAGGCAACTCAACACGGGCGATGACCTGATCATTTCCAAAGGCCATTGCAGGAGCCTTTTCACCCGATCCCACCTCGACCATTCTTGTCGAAATTGGCCACCCCAAGGGATCTTCGGTCCTTGCACCAGGAGCCAAAAGATCTGAAAAACGCTCAATCAGTTCAACCCGCGGCGACTCATGATCAACATGCATGTGAGTGTCCAGAATGGCGAGAATCTCGCACCCCTGACAGCGGATGATCGTCTCAATCCGGTCCGCCAATTCGATAAAGGGATCAATAATAACAGCGCAGGAGCTGGCCTCATCAAGATAGATCCAGGAACACATCGAGTCGCGCTTCAACTGAATGAGACCATTCACCGGTTCGCTCGGCGGAGCATCCTCCTCGCGCACGATGAGACAGGAACTACGGAGAGCCTGCCCCGCCTCCGCGATACGCTTGCACGCGGTCTTGATCTCCCTTGGCGTCATCAGCGGGCCGAAGGAAAGGCGGATCGCGCCATCGCTTCGCCACTTGGGCAGACCCATCGCCTCAAGGACATAAGAACCCACCAAGGCCGAACCGCAAGCCGACCCAGAGCTCACCCGGATATCGGCCGCGTCAAAGAGATCCAGGATTTCCTTACTGCTCACTCCCGGCACCGCAAAGTTGATCGTCGTGGGCACGGCATATTTAAAGGGCGTATTAAAAACAATCCCAGGAAAGGCCTCCCGGAGGCTTCCCGTCAGCAAATCACGAAAACCAACCATCGTCTCGTGATCATGAAAGTCCCCCGCTGCCATCGCTTCAAAAACCGCATGAAAAGCCGCCACTCCGGGAAGATTCTCCGTCCCGCCTCGAGCACCACTTTCCTGTCCCCCACCGGCCAGAAGAGGCTTGAAGGGAGCCCCTTCGCGAACGTAAAGAAGCCCAATCCCTTTCGGCGCATACAGCTTGTGACCGCTGGCCGCCGCATAGTCGATGGACAGGTCCGAGACTCTAAAATCCAGCTTCCCAATCGCCTGCACCGAATCAACCAGCCACAGCACCTCGGAATTTCCAGCACGAATCGTTTTCTCAAGCGCGGCGAGATCTTGAATGACCCCCGTTTCATTGTTCACCGCCATCGTGCAAAGAAGATCAGTTTGCGGTGCGTGCTTCGCAAGAAACTCGAGATCAAGGCGCCCTTGTTCATCGACTGGAATCTCAAGAATTTCGTGAGACATCCCAAGAATTTCACACCAATGACGGAGCGACTGCGGAACCGCCTTATGCTCAGTGGCCCCGAAAAGACAGTAACGGGGGCCCTCAGCCAATTCCCGTTGACGAATATCACACATCGCCGATAGCACCGCCGTTTGGATCGCTTCCGTAGCCCCACTCGTAAAGACAATCTGCCCACTCTCAGCGCCAAGAACACGCAGAGCCGCATCACGGGCTTTCGTGAGAATACTACGCGCCCGTAGGCCCGCAATATGGGAGGAACTGGGATTTCCAAAGAAATTCTCCATCGTTTCCAAGGCCGCCTTGGCCGCAGCAGGAAGCACCGGCGTCGTCGCGTTTGCATCAAGATAAATATCGCGCGTCTCTTCCATACCAAAGAGTGCTTACAGGGAGAACTCTTTTGCAATCGCCGAAACAACGAAGGGAAGGAAAAAGAAGCTCGTAACGACGATAATCCTCTGGGATCCCTCCT
>JBLHUR010000096.1:0-23823 GCA_047629805.1 Akkermansiaceae bacterium
CTCGAGGGCAAAGCTTTTGCCAGCTGCGATCTCTTCTCGGACTTCGGAGAGGAGTAAACGACCGGCTTTGAAGGCAACGGATTCGACATCGAAAGGAGAGAGTCCGCGCGCGATCTCGTCGGCGTTGAGAAAACGGGGCCCTTTCATTTCGCGGGTAAGATAGGCTCGTGCGAAGGTCGTTTTTCCGGCTCCATTGGCTCCGCCGATCAGGATGAGAATTGGAGCTGACATGGTGTTTTTGAAATCATGGTTTTGCTCTTTTTCCCATGGGTTACCCTTACGACAAGGGGCGTAGCGCGAGCTTAATTCTGAAAGCTAGGATGGAGCTAGGATTGCCGAGCGAAATAGAAAAACGCTAACGCTCAGTATTAATGCCAAGAATGAGACCCATTGCGGCTTTTCATCGTTACAAAGTCCAATGATAGCAGGCAGTCCTGTGAAAAATGGACCGAGAGCAATAAGGATTGTTCCTACTATTGTTCCTCAAAAGTTAGAAGGACCACCCCCAAAACTACTCTGGAAGGTGGCGAAGCCTATTAAAACAATGATGAAAAGAAGGAGAAGGGCGCTCATTCCAAATATTGAGGTGCTTTTATTCTCTTGATTCGGCCTTCCTTCTGTCCATTTGGTTTACTCTTCCCGGCAGTTCCGAAATCAGTAATTTTCGGAACTGCGTTTGCTTTTCTTACGTAGCGGACTCGGCCAATTCCTCGGCTTTCATGTCGTCGCCGGTGTAGCCGTTTTCTTCGGCGTATTTGCGGACGTCTTGCGTGATCTTCATGGAGCAGAAGGTGGGGCCGCACATCGAGCAGAAGTGAGCCGTCTTTGCGCCTTCGGCGGGGAGGGTTTCGTCGTGGAAGTCGATCGCTCTTGCGGGGTCGAGTCCGAGGGCGAATTGGTCGCGCCAGCGGAATTCGAAGCGGGCCTTGGAGATGGCGTTGTCGCGTTCCTGGGCGGCGGGGTGGCCTTTTGCGAGGTCGGCGGCGTGGGCCGCGATCTTGTAGGTGATGACTCCTTCCCGGACGTCGTCGCGGTTAGGGAGACCGAGGTGCTCCTTAGGCGTGACGTAGCAGAGCATGGCGCAACCATACCAACCGATGTTGGCCGCTCCGATGCCGGAGGTGATATGATCGTAACCGGGGGCGATGTCGGTGGTGAGTGGCCCGAGAGTGTAGAAGGGGGCTTCGTGGCACCAGTCGATCTGCTTCTGCATGTTTTCCTCGATGAGTTGGAGGGGAACGTGGCCGGGGCCTTCGTTCATGACTTGGCAGCTTTTTGCCCAAGCGCGCGTGGTGAGTTCACCTTGCACTTCGAGTTCGGCGAGTTGGGCGTAGTCGTTGGCATCGGCGATGGAACCGGGGCGGAGGCCGTCGCCAATACTGAAGGAGACGTCATACTTCGCGCAGATGTCGCAAATGTCGTCCCAGTGAGTGTAGAGGAAGTTCTCGGCATTATGGTGCAGAGACCACTTGGCCATGATGGAGCCTCCTCGACTGACGATGCCGGTCATGCGACGGGCGGTGTGCGGGACGAAGCGCTTGAGAACGGCAGCGTGGATCGTGAAGTAATCGACTCCTTGCTCGGCCTGCTCGATGAGGGTGTCGCGGTAGATCTCCCAAGTGAGTTGCTCAATCTGGCCATTCACTTTTTCGAGTGCTTGGTAGATGGGGACGGTGCCGATGGGGACGGGTGAGTTGCGGATGATCCACTCGCGGGTGGCGTGGATGTTTTTACCGGTGGAGAGATCCATCACGGTGTCGGCGCCCCACTTGGTGGACCACTGCATTTTTTCGACCTCTTCATCGATAGTGGAAGCGACGGCGGAGTTCCCGATGTTGGCGTTGATCTTCACGAGGAAATTACGGCCGATGATCATGGGCTCGTTTTCCGGGTGGTTGATGTTGACGGGGATGATGGCGCGGCCGCGGGCGACCTCGGAGCGGACGAATTCGGCGGTGATGAGTTTGGGGATTTCAGCGCCGTAGGTTTGGCCGGGGTGCTGGTGGTTCATGACGTTGCGAGGGACCTGCTTCATGGGGTCGATCTCGCTGGGACGGGGCATTTCGTAGCCCACGGGGGTGGAGTTTTTCAGACGAATGAACTCTTTGATCTGATCTGAGGCGTCGTCGGGAATTTCGTCGAGAGTGGGGTAGCGGTCGTGGATCGTTTTGAATTCCTCGAGGCGTCCGTTGTTCTCGCGGATCGCGATGTATTCCATCTCCGGAGTGATGACACCTTGGTCGGCATACCATTTCTGGGTGACGGGTTTGCCGGTGGATTTGAGCGGCTTGCGTTTAAGACCGGGGTATTCCTTGAGCTTGTTTTTGGCGGCCTTGTTCTCGTTATATTTTTCGGCGTGAGCTTCAGAGAGGTACCCGTTGTCGATCGCTTTAATCTCGCGTCCGTCGTATTCTGCGACGTCCTTACGGGCCAGGATCCAGTCGCGGCGCAGGGCGGGGAGGCCCTCGCGGACGTTGCCTTTGAAATCGGGGTCTCCCCAAGGGCCAGCGCAATCGTAGACGCGGATGGGTGGGTTTTCTTCAATGCGTCCGTTGGGGTGCTCCGTGTCGGAGAGGCGGATTTCGCGCATGGGGACCTTGATGTCGGGATGGATTTTTCCGTCGACGTAGATGCGGGTCGAGTTTGGGAAAATGGTGGGGTCTTTGGCGATGGCCTCGAGTTCGGCGGAGTTGTCGATGTCTTCGATAAAGTTGCCGGTGTAGTCGGAGCGTTGCTTGGAGTTTTCGGGCGTGAGGCCGTTTTCGTCTGGAGAGATCATGGAATCAGTTATTGGGTTATTAGGTTACCGAGTTAAGAAGTTGTGAGAGCAGAAAAAAGCCTGTCGGCTTTTTGGGAAAGCGGGACAGGCGTGAGAAAGATTTTGGTCTGACTCCCGAATTTGAGTTCGGTGGTGAGGGTATGATCTCAGGATTCCGATGAAGGAAAACACCCCTGTCTTGATGGGGGGAACATTGGGGCCGCTTCCTCTTTTGTCAAGCGGGGGCTACTTTTTGCGGGAGGCCGGAACTCGGAGCGGCTAAGAGGCTCTCCTATGGGGTGCGGGTGCGAAGGCGCGAGAGGGTGGTGAGGGCGTAGCCGGTGCCGTAGGGTTGGTGGTAGTCGTAGAGGGGGTAATCCCACCAAGAACCGTCTTTTTCCTGCTTTTCGAGGATGTGGCGGGCGAGATGGGGGATGAATTCCTGCTGCTTTTCGGGTGGGAGCATTTGGAGGCACTCGGTGGCGTAGTAGAAGCCGTAGTAGTAGAAGTAGCCGGAGATGGAGAAATGAGTCTCGTGCGGGACGGGGCGTTTACGGCCAATGTCGAACCAACCTTCGCGGAGGCAGAGGCGGTGGAGCCAGTGGGCGAGGAGTTCATCAGTGACGCGTTTGTCGCCGAATTTGCGCATCGCGGCCATGCAGACTTGCGAGCGTCCGAGTGAACCGGCGGGGCGGTTGATGCTGACTCGTGGGCGCATCTTGTGGTTGAAAGAATAGACGAAGGACCAGTCGGGGGTTCTTTGTTTCTCGATGGAAGCGAGAGCGCGTTTAATTTCCCTTTGAGGGATTTTGAGGCCGAATTTTTCCTCGCCTTCCTTCATTGCGAGAAGGGCGGTGGCGGTAGTGAAGGAGGTGGGAATGCCCGAGAAGTGAGCGGTGTGATTTCCATCGAGATCGAGGTAGCCCCAGCCGCCATTAATGTCCTCGGTTTTGAGGAGCATTTGGATCTGCTTGTCGGCGAGTTGTTTGAGGCGGGAGATCTTGGCCTCGTCGCCTTTGCGATACTCGATGAGGTCGGCAATGGCCCGAATGCCATAGGCGTGGCCCCAGACATTGTAGGTGGTGGTGGGATCGAGATGGCGGAGCTTTGGGAGCTTTTCGAAGAGCCAGGCTTCGGCTTTGTCAATGGCCGCGACGACTTCAGGTCGTCGGTCTTCGCTGTCGAGGAGGCCGCTGAGGGCGAGGGTGGAGCAGCCGGTCCGGAAGGCAAGATGGGAGTCTGGGACGGGGGCGTAAATATTGAGCCCTTTGGTCCGCGTCGCACTTCCCCAAGAACCGTCTTTGTTCTGCTTGCCGACGAGGTAAGCGACACCTCGCTTGATCGCTGTTTCAAGTTCACCTACCTTAAGGGCCTCGACCTTTGGCAAGGGGCCGAGTGCCGTAAGCTTCTTTGCCGCGACGGGCAGGATGGTCACGAAGACCACGGAAAGGAGGGCGGGAAAACGCATGGTGGCTTAATTGGTTTCGTCAGGAACGAGGATGACTTGATCGACTTCGAGCCCTTCTAGGATTTCGGTTTTCCCATCGGCAGCGTGACCGGTTTTGACTGCACGCACTTCGTCTTTTCCATCGGCCATTTTCAGCTTTACGGTGGACTTGCCATCCTTGTTGGTGATGGCGTCCTTGGGGATGCTGATGGCATTTTCCTGACTGTATGTGATGAGTTTGACCTTTGCTTTCATTCCGGTGACAAGCGGGGAGTCTTCTGGAAGTTCGACGGACATTGAGACGGCAAATTGATCTCCGCTATTGGGGGCGCCGGCGAGGGTGGTCAAAGTAACGGGGAAGGCGGAGTTTTCCAAACCAGCCACTTCGGCGCGGCCTTTGGCATCGGCTGGGATTTGCAAGCGATCCGCTTGGCCGACACTTCCGTGAAGGGTGAGAACACTGCCGGTCGGGACGAGAGTCATGAGCGCAGTGTCGGCGGGAGCAGAACCATGTTCAAAGAGAAACTTTGCAGTGCTTCCGGGAGACCAGGAATGATCATTAATTTCTCCATAGTAGATGATGCCATCGGCAGGAGCGGTGATGCTGAGGAATTCCCCGTCGGCTTCGAGTTCGGCAAGTTTTTTGTCCGCTTCGGCGTCGTCGCGCTTTGCCTTGGCTACGCTGAGAGTCTTAGCCTCCAAGGTACGAGGAAGGTTGAACTCGCCTGTTTCGTAGGCGAGCAAAGCGTCGTTGAAGGTGCGCTGGAGATCGACAGCCTGACGAGGAATGGTTTTTTCAAGCGTCCAAGCGGTGCCAAGCACTGCTTTTTTCAAGGAAAACTGAGCGCTCTTAACGGCGGTTTTTTGACGTGTTAAAATGATTTCCTCGGTTTCTTCGGTGATGCCGTCTTCCTCATACATTTTGAGGAGTTGTTTTAATTCTTCTTCGACATAGCTGACGGAGCGTTTGGCGCGGTCGAGCCCTTCACGTGCTCCTTCTTCGCTGAGGGCTCGCCCCGTTTTTTCAAAGTAGTCGAGTGATTCATTGGCCCGATCATGGGCGAGTTTCAGGCCTTCGAGGACCCGGGGAGTGGTGACCTCGAGATCAGCGAGTTCGCGCTCGGCATTGGCGAGCGCAATCTTTCGACCTTTGGCTGACTCGTTGCTTTCGGCGAGGTGCTTGTCAAAGGTCTCACGCTCGAATGTTAGAATAACGTCGTCCTTTTCAACGATAGCCCCGTGTTCGACGAGGTCGGCGATGACGAAGGATGACCATTGCTTGGGGTCGATTCGAAAGACCGTGGCGTTGGACGCGATAAAGGTTGCGTCAAGAGTCAAAGTTGATTCGAGAGGCCCCGACTTGACAGTAAATTCACCCGCAAAGGCAGATGTAAGGAGGATGGCTGTGAGGGGAATGGCTTTCATAGGTTAGACTACGTTACTGAGTGCGTTGATAATGTCCTTTACGAGCGAGGTAGAGGGTGCGGTTTTTCTTAGATTTTTCAGAAAGGGGCGCGAGGTCGGTTGCAACATCGAAGCCGGCTTTGCGGAGGATTTTTTCGAGGCCCGGGATGGGGCGGGTCGAGATGAGCCCGAGGAGGCCGCCTTTTTTCAAGCGGTTGGCATAGCCACTGAGGACGGCTTCCGAGGTGATAGACCAGCGCTTTGGTGCGAGGGCATCGAGGTGATCTAGGTCGGCAAAAATTCCCTGGCTGCCGGCGTAGTCGGACGAGAGTGGGGCAAAGGGGCTGTCGCTTTCGAGGTGGACGCGTTCGTCGTCGAGAGGGTCGCCCGCAAGATGTTTGGACATCCACTCGGGAAGGATCGTGGCTTCGGGGAGGATGACAAAGGAGGCTTTTTCCTGGGGGAGAGCCTCGCAAGCCATCTTGACGGCATGTCCAAATCCTAGGCCGAGGAAAATGATGCGAGGCTGCTTGGCCGGGCGGAAGGGGCGACTCATCATGGCGACGATCTCCCTTGCGGCATGTCCTAGATTGCTGCCGTCGACTTGGCGACCTTCGCATTCTAGGAAAAAACGCCCATCATGTTCGATGAGATCGAGCGTGAGGTGCGTGCATGATTCAGTCTGAGCAACGGTGTTGCGAGGTTTCATAAATGAGGGGTAATCCCGGAGGACGAACTTGTTCTCCGTTCTGAACACGTGAATGACCAGCTGAAAAACAAAGAAGATCTTCCGTGGTTGAATTTACAGGGAGATAATGTGAAGGAGGGAGAAGGCCGCGAGTCTTTCAGATCGCTCGCTACCGACGTTAGAATTTCTTAACATCTTTTTCACAGGTTGCAAACAAGGTGGACCACTTGCAGAATAAACCTGCGGTGATCCAAAATAAAATGCGGTCATTCGCAAAAGGGAGCTTTGCTCTGTCTAATTAAGCTGGTATGAAGATCCCAATATGCGAAAGGAATCACTTTGGTTTTCGTTGGCTGGCTTGGGAGTGGTCCTGTTTGTGGCCTGTTCCGCGGACCCCGCCATCGTAAAGGTGAATGGGAAATACGTCCCTTACGGTGCCAATTCCAGAAATCCCTACACTGGCATTCAGGATCGTGCGGACAGATGGAATCAAGAGTATGGCCGGGAAACCCGGACTGGTTATGCCACGGCATCTTTGAATCAAGCTCCTGCCATCCGTTCATCGGCTCCGACCCAAAGCGCTTCCTCAATTTACAATCAAGTCAATGTGAAGCGCGATCTTCTTTCTTATGGCGCTCGCGGACGTTCTCGTAAAAGTATGGCTCCGCGCTACGTCACCATTCATTCGACGCAGAACTGGAGTCGTGGAGCAGATGCCAATCGCCACGCACTTGCTCTAAAAAGAGGGGCTTTGGGCCGATTGTCTTGGCACTACACCACTGACGAGGATCGTGCTGTTCAGCATCTGCCTACTAATGAGCGTGGCAATCATGCCGACTACGATGGCCCCGGAAATCGCTACAGTATTGGTATCGAAATGTGTGAACACCCCGGCAACAGCCGCAGTGCTACTTTGGAAAGAACAGCAAAACTCGCGGCTTGGCTCTGTCTAAAGTATGACCTACCAGCGTCCCGCGTGGTGCCACACTACAAATGGCCCCGCCGTGGTAAAAACCCTCCCAATAAGAACTGCCCGCACTTTCTTTTGGATCACGGGAAACCCGGAGCGAAGTGGAATAATTTTTTGAAGGTTGTGGATGTTTATCGTCGCAGCATGGGAGGTCGCTGATTTCCGCCTAAGATGGCTTCCGAAGAAAATGAGGTTTGGTATCAATGCCAGCGATGCACGAACTGTTGCAAGTGGGAAGGTGACGTTGTTCTCGCCGACGCTGAGGTGGAGAAGATCGCAGGGTTTTTGGAGATTCCGATTTATGAATTTGTGCAGAACTACACCCGCCTGCGGGACAACCGACAGGGGCTTTCACTAATCGATAAGGAAGGGACCACCGAATGTATCATGCTCGATGGAATCGACTGTCGTTTGCAGGACGTAAAGCCTTATCAATGCACGGGCTTTCCGAACCGGTGGAATTTTGAGAACTGGCGGGAGGCATGTGAAGCCATTCCGGTGACAAAGAGTGAGTGAATGTTTAGGGGGGGGAATTACGGAGAGCCTGTAATTGCGCCGTTGGGGAGAGGGAGGCGTTGGCATATCCTTGTGGAATGACTTCATTTTGGTGGAATGATGGAAGTCGAAGAAATCCTAGCTCATCGTTTTAACGATGATATGGCTCACCACGCTTGATGGTATAGGCGCGGTAGAGTTGTTCGAGTAGGACGACGAGGGCGAGTTCGTGCTGGAGCGTCAAGGGGGAGAGGGCCCAGATGGCGTTGGCTTTTTGCCGGAGTTCTGGGGTGTGGCCATCGGAGGCTCCGATGAGGAGGCTCACGGTTTTGAGGCCGGGATCCATTTCCCAAGCGTTTACTTTTTCGACGAACTGGTCGGTGGTCCAATCTTTACCGCGTTCATCGAGAGCGATGCGGAAAGTTCCTTCGGATCGCGTGAGGAGGTCTTTCGAGACGGTCTCGGAATCGCCTGCTTTGAGGTAGATCAATTCGACCTTAGTGCCGCGCTTGAGCCGTTTGAGGTATTCCGCGATGCCGGTTTTGGCATAGGCGAGAGCGGGCTTGCCGGCGGCGTAAATTTTCCAGGTCACGATTCGAGAATATCGTGAACTTCTTGAGGAATGAACTCACTCTCGGTCGCTTCCTTCACGGCGAGGCGCATTTGGGCCTTGAGCGTTTCGAAGGGCACTGGCGGAAGGCTGGTGGTGAGGATGTGCTGCATGGCCTCGAAGGGTTGGTGCGTCTTCGTTTTGACGAGACGGACCGCTTTGACGGCGAGTGCTTCGGCTCCTCCGGCAGTGAGGAGTTCGGGAAGATGTTCCTTCAATTCCTCCCATTGTTCTTTTTTGAATTTGAGGCCGCGTTTTCCGCTGAGGGCGCGGAGAAGGGCGAGCGCTTCGGCGGGTTCGGTGGCGGGGAAGATGGGGATTTTGACATCAATGCGACCGGGGCGTTTGAGATCGACCTCAATGAGATCGGGACGGCTGGAAGCAAGGATCCAGACAAGCTTGCCACGGTTACGCGGGTTGGACATTTCCTTGGCGATCATGGAATAGACGCGGCTCGAGACGCCGGAGTCACCCGAGCCGCTGGCGCGTTTTCCGAGGGCTTGGTCGGCTTCGTCGATGAAGACCATGCATCGGTCGAGGGCGTGTAATAGGGAGAAGATCTTTTCGAGGTTGGCTTCGGTTGAGCCCACCCAGCGGTCACGGAAGTTTTTGAGGGTGACGACGGGGACGCCTGCTTCGCCCGCGAGACATTCGGCGAGGTAGGTTTTGCCAGTGCCGACAGGGCCGCAGAAAAGGTAGCCCATGGGCATCGCTTCGAGTTCGTCGCGACGCCAGAGATCGAGGTCGCGTTTGAGCCAATCTTTGACGGTGTCGAGACCGATGACGTCATCGAGTGAGCGGTCGGGCTCAACGAATTCAATGAGGCCCGCGCAGTCGCGTTCCACGAGTTGTTTTTTGAGTGAGCTGAAGTCGTTTTCGACGAGCGGTTTTTTGTCGTAGTGACGACGAAGGAGGAGGTCCTCGACCGCGCTGCCGGTGGCGCCGCGCAATCGGGCGGCGGCCCAGGGGAGGCGGTTTTTGATTCCGGTTACGGCTTTGGCGCAACTTGCGGAAAGGGTTGCCATCACGCCGGTGAGTTCTTCGACCGATGGAAGAGGTATTTCAATGTCGGCGACCGAAGGGTGGTTGGCGACGAGGGGGTGGAGGCCGGTGAGGTTTTCCGAGAGGAGGAAGACGGCTTGGTTGTGGGAAGCGAGATTGGCTTCGGAAGCCCAGGCCTGCCAGACGCTCGCGAGGGCGTGGAGGTCGTAGTTGAGCGCGTTGGGGAGGCTGGGGCACATGAGGTGTGCGCCTTTGAGAATGACGGCAACTTTTGGGGCCTTTGCTCCGACGTGGTTGAGGTTGCGGACGTAGGTCAGGTAGCGACCGAGAAAGCGGGAGGCTCTGAGCGGCTGGGTGGGGAGTTGAACCTCGTTTTTAAGGCTAGGCCATTTTGAAAACTCCTCTCTACCGCGTTCGACCTCGACTCCGCCGCCGAGGTCGTAGGTGAGGACAACATCGAAACGGGGTAAAAGGACTTCGCTGAGAAATTCAGTGAGGTTTCCAAGTCCTGGTTTTTTTGAAGGGAGGTAGAAACGGTCATCGACATTGCCGTGGAGGACGAAGCATCCGGCGGATCCGCTTTCGTAGCGGGCGATGACTTCGCTGGCCCAAGTTGGAAGGGATGAGCTCATTCGACGTCTTCTGGATCGGGGAGATCTTCGACTTCGGGGATGCCGGGGTCGCGATGTTCCTGGGGCTGCTCGTCGATCGTGAGTTTCACCCAGCCGGCAGTGCCGACGAGAGCGAAAACGACCACGATAAGAAGCCAAACAAGCCAAGGGCGCTTCTTCATAAAAGGAGCTTACTGGGATTCACTCGCCGGTCCCATCGAGCCCTTGGTGGTCTCGGCGGGAGCGGAGTCGGCGACGGGTTTGTCGGACTCAAGTTCGATGCCTTCGACAGCGGCGAAGTCGGCCAGCGCCATCTCGGCAAGGGCGTCCTGCTCGGCAGCGGACTCGTTGATTCCGGTCATGTCGATTTGGTCCTTGGCAACGCGGGCGCGGCCGGCAGCTTTCGTGCGCTCGTCTTCGACCATTTCTTCGAGGCGGTTGAGAGTGTCGCCGGAGCCACCGATGTCGGTGACCATGCCGGAAGCCATTTCATTGAGCTCGGCCATCGCCTTGGTGGATTTCATCTCATCAAGGTTACGGGTCAGTTCTTCAATGCGATCTTTGGCTTGCTTGACGGAGACGTCGCGAGCTTTCACGAGTTCCTTGTAGCGAGCATCGGCTTCTTCCACTTGCTCGTGGACCTGGTCGTGTTCACGATCGACGGTCTGGAGTTGAAGGGCGAGTTTTCCGGCGGCTGCGCGGTTTCCGGCCTTGAGATTGGCGGCGGTCTTGGCGCGGAGTTCGGTTTCCTCACGGTCCAGCTTTTTGGCCTTGGACATGAGTTTTTCGACAAGCCCGGCATGACCAGCGAGGCCTTTGTTGAATTCTGCGATTTGCTTGCGGAGGTTCTCCTTTTCGTTATCGAGGAGAGCCTCGGGGTTACGCTTTTCAAGGCCACCAACGAAGAGGCCGAAAAAGCCTTTGACTAGATTTTTGAGTCGTCGAAACATGAGTTATTAAAGTGTTGGGCGGAGTTTGTGTCACACGATTGCATCCTGCAAGGAGAGACGAGGAGAAAAGCGGAGGGATTTTGTAAAAGGGCAGGGCCTTTTAAGCCTGCTCGATCATATCGCGTGAGATTCCGCGTAGGGAGAGGACCCGGACGATGGTCTCTTCGATCAAATTGGCAGGGCATGAGGCCCCGGCGGTGATCCCGATGGTCGCTTCTTTGTCGTCGAAGCCGGCGAGGACATTGGGCGAGGAAATCTCTGAGCTCTCCTCGATATCGAAATGGACCACGGTTTCGAGAGATTCCAAGCAGGAGGCTTCGCGGATGAAGTAGGTCGGGAGATTTTCCTGCCCAATTTCGACGAGGTGAGTGGTGTTTGAACTATTGTAGCCGCCGACGACGAGGAGGAGGTCCATGTGCTTGTTGAGCATGTCGAAAAGAGCGTCCTGACGTTCTTGGGTCGCTCCGCAGATGGTGTCGAACATCTGAAAATTCTCGGCATCGCCATCGCGGTCGGTGATGGCCTGACGAATGCGTCTTTGAATTTCCTCCGTTTCGCTTTTTAGCATGGTGGTTTGGTTGGCCACTCCGATTTGGTGCAGGTGAACCCGGGGATCAAAATCCACGGAGGTTGCTCTGTCGAACTTGGCGAGGAAGGCCGCTGAATCGCCTCCGTTGCGGATGAAGTCACAGACGTATTCGGTTTCTTCGAGAGTGAGAACGATAAGATAATGGCCTTTGCCATCCTCTCCGGTGGCCCGAGAGGCGGTCGCTTGGGTCTCTTCGTGGCCACGTTTTCCGTGGATGAAGGAGGTCATACCGGTCTTGGCGTAGGTTCGGACTCGACGCCAAACCTTCATGACGTCGCCGCAGGTGGTGTCGATAATGTGGCAGCCTTGTTGTTCGATTTTTTCGGTAAAGGAAGTGGGGGCTCCGAAGGCCGGGACAATGACGACGTCATCTTCGGTCAAATCGTCATATTCGCTCGTAATTTCTTTCCAGGGGAGGGAGATGATCTCCATTTTGGCGAGCTGGCGGTTGACCTCGGGGTTGTGAATGATTTCGCCAATGAGGAAGATCCGTTGATTAGGGAAGACCCGACGGGCGGCGTAGGCGAGATCGATGGCGCGCTCGACCCCGTAGCAGAAACCGAATTGCTCCGCGAGCCTGATGGTGGTCTTGCCAATCGTGATGGAGCCCTTGCGGTCGCGGAGTTTTTCGACGATGGGCGAGTGATAATGCTTCTCGACCTCGGCCTGAACGAGGGTCATCACGTCGGGACGACGAACGTTGACGCGCTTTTTCTTCTTGGGCTTGGCAGCTTCATTCATGAGTGGGACTTACCTCGATTCGGCGAAATCGCCAAATGTTTATTGTGCCGCGGAAGGGCAAAAGAAGGCAAGTCATAGCCAAGGTGGCGATGATTTGGAGCCAAATGAGGTAGAAGGGCCAGTCGCCGAGGTAGTCGAGAGGGGAAGCGACTTCCGGTTTTGCAGCGAGAAATCCAAAATTGGTCCCGAGGGCACCATTGATGGACATGGCCGCGAGAAAGTAGACTTGGTTCCACCGGATAATACGCGGAACGATGCCGGCGCGGGGCTTCCACTTCATGGCGAGGGGGAGATAGAGCGCGACGATCACGACGACTCCGTGCTGAATGAAAAAACTCCAGAACATGGGGTGGGGGAAGTCCCATCCGAGGTTTGGCGTGATGAGGCCTTGGATGGTTCCGGCCAAGCCCCAGCAATAGGTGAGTTCACAGAGAAGGGGCTTGCGAGTCAGGATACCGAAGCCTGCGGTCAAGGCGGCGACATCGCAGAGGTGGCAGGGGAGGAGGTTATTGAGCGGAATTTGGAAATCCAGCGACCTTAGAACGAGCTGATTGATGGGAAATACGGCGAGGCAAATAAAGGCGAGGAGAGCGCGGGGCCACAGACACCCGCGCCGGCCCGCGTAGATACAAATCGCGGCAATCAGGGCAATGGTAAGGACGGTGAGACCGTGGGTGGGGCTGAAGAGATCCATCGCGGCGATTGTAGTGAGAATCCGTTGAAAGGCGAGTTCTGGCATTAAGGCACAACCGGAACTCTTTCGAGCGCGCGATAGAGTGCAAACATCTCCGATGTTTGATCGTTCCCCGAACTTCCGGGCGAAGAAGCACCCACTGTCGGGAATGCGGGCCGCGAAGTCTGGAGTGACTTCATGGAATTCCTCGGGATTCTTCCCGGGCTTGGACTAATCGGTCCAGATGAGGTGGCGGTTTGCGACTGCTTGCGATGGCGGCCTTCCTAAAACGGCGAACGCCGTTGCATAGTAGCATTCGTCCGGGGCGAAACAGTTTTCAAAACGTTCCGTCATTTGGTTCTCACAAAGCAACTCGGAGTCAGCCCGATTCAGGCACATCCACTGCGCCTGGAAGTGAGCCATCTCCTTGTGGATGCCGTCGAAGTTTTCGACCCGCTGGGCGCGGCGGACAGTTGCTTTTCGTTCCTCCTCCCACGCTCCTTAGCTCACCCGATGGGTCGGCTCAGGCTTCCCAGGCTGAAAAGCCGCCTCATGTTCAAAAGTCACTTACGCCTCAGTCTGCGCCGCCAAAGCCTCATACACGAATCCTTGCAAAACCTCAGCATCCCCCTCGGCCTTCAGATTGACAAGAATATGGAGCTCGGGCGTCCCGCCCTGAGTCGCGGAACCTTCTTCCATCAGTTCAACCTCATCCCCATCCATCACCTGATGCACCCGCCATCGCTTCCCGCCACCATCCAGGCTCATCTTAAAATGCCCCACCTCATGGCCACCTTCTTCAAGCTTCCGTGCGATCTCACGCCCGAGCTTCAAAAGCCATTCTTTGGGCTCTAAATCGAGAGTTACAGGCCCTTCTAAACGGACTTTACCCCTTAACGAATCGTTAATTTCAGCCCACAACCTTTGCTATTGCGGCTTTTCCTTCATCGGGGGGATTTCATTTGTAGCCATTCATTTGAAATAATAATCATTGCCATTATTCGGAAATAACCGACTAGAAGAATCTACGAACGAAATCCGGAAACCTTCACCTCGAAGTCCAGACTTCGCGCAAGAACCCCGTCGGACTGCTCCGTACTTCCGCCCGCGACAAGGCCACTGGCAAAATCGTCCACACTCAGCACGGTCGCATCGCCGGGTGCTCGCTCGACGAACTCAGGATGCTCCAGCTCGCCTTTCGTGGCTTGGTCGCCCCCGTCGGCTCGCCAGAGACCCTGCGCATCCTGTCCTCCCGCGAATTCGGCGCCAGCAACGCCTTGCTCCATCTCGCCAAAGACATCGGCCTGCACCACATCCTCTACTCCCGCTCCCAGCCCTGGGTCAAGGCCGCCCTCGCCATGGTCATCGGCCTGCTCTGCAATACCCAAGGCTGTCCCGTGGGATGCGAAGTCTTCAAAGGCAACACCAATGACGCCACCACCGTCGCGGGCAAGATCGACGAATTGCGGCATTCCTACGACTTGAAAAGAATCATCTTCGTAGGCGATCGCGGCATGCTCACCGCCGCCCGGCGCAAGGACTTGAGCGGGATCGAAGGACTCGCCACTATCAGCGCCCTGACCCACGGTGAACTCGCCGAGCTGATCAAGCGCGCCCTCGTCGAGCCCGAACTCTTTGACGAAAATAACATCGTCGAAATCAGTGACCCCGAAAAAGAAGGTGAACCTTACTGCCTCTGCCGCAACCCCGTCACAGCTGCGAGCGAAACTGAAAGGCGCCGCCGACTCATCACCCTGAGCGAAGAAGGCCTCGCAAAAATCGCCGCCTACAAGCAAACCACCACCGTCGAAATCCTCGGAGCGCGCATTGGAAAACTCCTCGCAAAATACAAAATGGGGAAATTCATCATCTGGGAAATCGAGTCAGACAGAGCGGCCAAAAAATCACGCGGCCACCGAGTGAAGTGGCGCATCGACGAAGAAAAAGCAAAGCGCGAACTAGACCTCGACGGCTGCTACATTATCAGGACCGACGTTCCCGAAGAAGAGATGAGCACCAAAGAAACCGTCGCCGGATACAAATCGCTTGGCAACGTCGAGCGGGCCTTTCGCAGCTTGAAAACAGCGCACCTAGAGATCCGCCCTATCTATCATAAAAGCGACGATCGCATCAAAGGCCACATCTTCATGTGCATGCTCGCCTACTATCTCGAATGGCACATGATCGAGCGGCGCCGGCCATTTTTAGAGAGGGCCGGTGAAGGCTCCGACCGTCGCTGGACGGTAGCGGGAGTGATCGCCCGGCTCGGCCAAATCCAGCGCAACCGGGTGAGCTTGCACGGAATCGAATTCGACCAAATCCCCGAAGCCGATGAAGAACAAAAAGAAATCCTGACCCTGCTCAAAACCGCTGTGTAGCCACCCACGTGAAATCAGAAATCGCCTGCAACCCCCGTGCGGTAATGGATTCCTTCATCCGAGTTGGGGGGGAAGTCCGTCAAACGAGGATGATCCTTGTTCGGCATTGTGAAAATGCTATCCTTCAACTTTGTGAAAGTCATTCCCTCCAGCTCTCTCACCGCTCCGGATCATATCGGAGCCGATCGCCTGTGCCCTCCTCAGGTTCTTCCGAGAACTTCCCAATTAGGAAATCGACACCTATCACTACGGCAACATCCCTCCCGTCCATTGCCGGCGCCATCCAGATCTACCACTATCGCGAACAACTCCGGTGGATTGCCAATCCCCGCGAAATCACCACCGCAGCAGCGTTTACGCCAACATCGTAAGCATAGATTACCATCGCCGGTAGCATTACCATCACCAGCCACAAGCCTGCGGGGTGGGGGAGATTTCAGGCTCCGATACCTCTATGGCACCCATCGGATCAGTAATTGGCCAAGCAGAGATCCCATTGGAGATTGGGCGTTCTTTAGCACCTACACGGAAAATATTCAACTGAACCTGCTAAAGCTAATTACGGGAGAAACTTTAAAAAACCTTTATTCTTTTATCAATAATTCTCCCGCAAACTCAGTTGATAAAGCGGGACTATTCGAGTTTCCAGAGATTAAATTTCCAGACTCGAAATTTAAAGCGATTAATTGTAAATGTGGAGCAAAAAATGCCAGTCCTAGGGCTGGGTTATGTGCAAAAGGAGGGGATCTGGGTAAAAAAAGAGTCATGAAGAGCAAAGGGCGATGCTCTTCAAATATTTTGCAGCATTCCAATTGCCAGACGATTTGCACTCAGACGATTTGCACTCGGATCGATCTTGTTCATGAGGTCATTGAGGACATCGTAGCCGGGCATTTTGAGCCGCCCGCTGCCGTCTTTTTCGGGCACTCGCAGCCCGATGGCTTCGCGGTGGCTTTGGCTCAAGGGGGTGATTTTGTTGTGCATGCGGCGCATGTGGCGCCCGCCCATGAGGAGGGCGAGGTCGAGGTCGACGAGGGTGAGCATGGCGCTGAGGGGGTGGCGGCGGTTTTGGGCGCGGCGTGGATCAGGCACTTCGAGGAAGGCACTGGGGAGGCTTTTCAGGTGATTCACTTTGAGCGGGCTGCGTTCTCCACCGGGGCCGACGTCCGCTTTTTTATTTTTTTCGGGAAGCTCCGGGGCGCACCTGAGGGAGTCGGCTTTGGGGGTGAGAGGATAGCGCCAGAGTTTTCTGGGACGTCCGTTAGGTTGGTAATAATGGTGGGTGGTGTCGGAATTACGGACCTGGGAAAAGCCTTTGGTGTCTCCGGAAAGATGCCAGTTGGTGACTTTGTCAACGGTTCCGGGATGGCTCTCGGGATCGCGGAAACTCTCCGCCAACAAGGGTTCGTAACCGTGGCGGTGGGGCCATTGCGAGGTGACGGATCGCAGGGCGAGGCCAAGGGACTGGGAGGCGAGATTGGGCCGCCGGGCTTTGTCCAGCCCGAGGAAGCGGCGGAATTGCACCACGAGTTTGAGCCGGTGTGAAGGCGTGACGGGGTCCCAGCCGATCGTTTCATCACGGCCCTTGAGATGCCATGCAGCGGCACAGCAGATGAGGACGCCAACGACTTGTCTGTCTTCTAAAATGAACTGGCAAAGGCGATCACCCGCTTCCCGCCCCGCCCCCCAAAAGTGTTCTTCATCCAGAAGTTGATGAGCGAGTTCCCAATCGGTGGAAGTCTGCGCGACGGCAATCTGGAGAGCGGGTGATTTAGCGCTGATCTTTTCAACGGGACAAGTTGCTAAGGACGACTTCCCTAACAAAAGCACACCATTTTCGTGCTCTTTTGTTTAGCGGCAAATATTTCCCCGACACGTATGCACACAGAAGGTTCAAGCCAATCGCCCTTACCCCCTGTTTGTTTGGATTTGCAAAGGAAGACACTCTGAGGTTGGCAAGGGCGCGGCGCGGCCCTATGAACCCTGCCCATGGAGCCCATCTACGAAGGCAAGGCCAAGAAACTCTACACGACTGACGATTCCGAAGTTCTCCGCATGGAGTACAAGGATGACGCCACTGCCTTTAATGCGCAGAAGAAGGCTCAGTTTGAGAACAAAGGAAAGTTGAACAAAGCGATCACGCTTCTGATGTATCAGATGCTTGAGGAAAAAGGTGTTCCAACTCATTTAGTTGCTGATTTGGATGAGGTGAACCTTCTCGTGAAGAAGGTCGAAATTCTCCAGGTCGAGGTGATTGTTCGCAATCTCGCTGCCGGAAGTTTTTCCAAGCGCATGGGGGTGGAAGTGGGCACGGCATTTGAAATCCCCATTGTAGAGTTTTCCTACAAGTGTGATGATCTCGGCGATCCTCTCATTAATGACGACTACGCTCGTGAAATGAAACTCGCGACGCCGGAAGAGTGCGCCTTTTTGAAAAAGCAGGCTTTGGTGATCAATGAGGTCATGATCGCTTTCTTCCTCGAATGCGGGATGAAGCTCGTCGATTTTAAGATCGAGTTTGGCAAGGGGAGCGACGGTAAGATCGTCCTCGCTGATGAAGTGAGCCCCGATACCTGTCGCCTTTGGGACGCTACAACCGGTGAGAAGATGGACAAGGATCGTTTCCGCGAAGACCTCGGTGGCGTGATGGCCGGCTACGAGGAAGTGCTCGCGCGAGTGATGAAGGCTCGCGGCTAGACGGTAGGCAACGGGAGTTGAAAGCTGTGCTTTTGACTCCTGCCACCCGGCGTCGGGAAGACACTGGCTTAGAACCAACACGTCTTTCAATCGTGCCCGCTTTCTTCGATCTGCACTGGGTGGCTGCTTCGTGTTTCATTCGCGAACGGCCAAAAGCAAAGCTATTCGGCTACTGTTCACTGGTTTCGCGCTTGCCTACTCAATCCCCGTCACCATGAGCGGGGGCCTTTCCAATTCGTTACCCATTTTTTTATCGGCGAGTTCCTGGTAAAGCCGAGAGTCGGGCGTGATGACGGTGACCTCGCAGCCGAGGTAGTCGGTCATTAAACCACCGCCGGTTGGAGCGAGGAGGTAAAAGCAAATTTCGCCATCCTGATCGACTTCGACTAAAGCACCGGGACCGATCTCATCATTGATTTCGTAGGGGCGGGGATTGAAGCGCTTAAAGGTCGCGAGTGATTCTTCGGCGAGAGCGACTTGCCCCGCCTGCGCTTCGGCAAGGTAGGCTGCTTCGATCGCGCGGGTATCGTATTTGCCTTCGGATTTTGTTTCGTCGCCACTGGCACCCTCGCTCGAATCAGCGAGAGCGGACTTCATGACCGCGATCTTTTTCTCCAACTGCGCGAGCAGGGCGGAAATGACGTCGTCTTTAGTCATTTTTTGCGCGACGGGCTTGCACCGCCTGGGCGAAGGCTTCCAAAACTTCCTCGGTGGTCTGCCAATTGATGCAGGCATCAGTGACGGATTGTCCGTAGACCATGTCGTCGGAGATCTTCTGATTCCCTTCGACGATGTTCGACTCGACCATGACGGCCGCGATGTCCTTGGCGCCGTTTGCCATCTGCTCGCAGAGATCGGCTGAAACCTTGGGCTGATTGCGGTAGTCCTTATTCGAGTTGCCATGGGAGCAATCGATCATGAGTTGCTCGGGGAGACCGAGTTCACGAAGCTTTATACTCACGGGCTCGACTTCCTCGCGGGAGTAATTTGGCCCGCTTTTTCCGCCTCGCAGGATGAGGTGGCAGGCTTCGTTTCCAGTCGTGGTGACGATGGCGGAAACGCCTTGCTTGGTGACCGAGAGAAAGTGATGGGGCTTGGAAGAAGCGCCGAGGGCATCGAGCGCGATTTGGATCGATCCGCCAGTTCCGTTTTTGAATCCCACCG
The DNA here is from genome assembly GCA_047629805.1 of Akkermansiaceae bacterium. GTDB lineage: Bacteria > Verrucomicrobiota > Verrucomicrobiia > Verrucomicrobiales > Akkermansiaceae > SW10. The sequence goes on from JBLHUR010000096.1 coordinate 19,178, forward strand.
GCATGGAAAGTCCGGAGGCGAGTTCACGGTGGACTTGGGACTCGGTGGTGCGAGCCCCGATCGCTCCCCAGGCGATAAGGTCTGCGACGTATTGCGGGGAGATGGCATCGAGAAATTCAGTTCCGGCAGGCACGCCCATTTCGGCGAGTTGGAGGAGGAGTTCGCGAGCAGTGCGGAGGCCGCGGTTGATGTCGAAAGAGTCGTTCAGGTCGGGATCGTTGATGAGGCCTTTCCAGCCCACGGTGGTGCGGGGCTTTTCAAAATACACCCGCATGATGATGAGGAGATCGTCGGTGTAGCGGGCGGCAGCTTCCTTCAGGCGCTCGGCATACTCGATGGCAGCGGAGGGATCGTGAATGGAGCAAGGCCCGACAACGACGAGGAGGCGATCGTCCTTTCCTGCTAAAATATCCTGGGCTCCCTGACGGGCGGACGAGACGAGTTGCGCCGCCGATTCACTGAGCGGAAGTTGATACGAAAGCACGGCCGGCGAAATGAGCGGGTCGATGCGGGCAATGCGAAGGTCATCTGTATTGGTGGTAGCCACGGACTGATTGTTTAAGGTTTTTTGAGAAATTCAAGAGTGGAGGTTTGTCAGAATGCAGGTTTCGGGGCAGATTCTTGAAAATGTCCAAACGCCCGCATAAACAACCGCCTCGTCGCCGTGATTTCACCGCCGGGATGGTGCCGGACCTCGCCTGCAATTACGTCGAGTCCACCGGTGACCGGGAACTCGATAACCGTATCATGAATCTGGCGCAATCAGTTGGCGGAGTGGAGGACCAATGCCTCCTTGCCGAGATGATCTCGACTGCAGTGGGTATGGCGAAAGGGAAGTCTGATCACGCCGACTTTAAGTTGGCAAACCGCGCGCTCAAGGAAATGAAGCACGCCAGCGAAGTCTTCCAGCCCTATCGTGACCGTCGTAAAGTGGCCCTTTTTGGTTCGGCCCGGACCAAACCGGAGGAAAAGGAATACCAAACGGCGGTCGAGTTCTCCCGCCGGATGTGCGGCGAAGGTTTTATGACCATCACTGGAGCGGGACCGGGAATCATGGCGGCCGGGAATGAAGGGGCGACCCGAGAGCATAGTTTCGGTCTGAATATCACCCTTCCTTTTGAGGCCGCCGCCAATGAGTTCATTGCGGGTGATCCCAAGCTTATCGACTTTAATTACTTCTTCACCCGCAAGCTCGCTTTTGTGAAGGAGGCCGATGCCGGAGTCGGCATGCCCGGCGGAGTGGGGACGCAGGATGAAGTTTTTGAGGCTCTCACCTTGATCCAAACCGGCAAGGCCACTGTTTATCCGATCGTCTGTCTCGATGCCAAAGGTGGAACTTATTGGAAGGCCTGGCACCAGTTTGTCGAAGAGCACCTCTTCCGCCTCGGCATGATCTCGGAGTCCGATTTTTCACTCTATAAAGTCACCGATGATCTCGATGAAGCGATTGAGGTGATCACGAACTTCTACCGCAATTTTCACTCCTACCGATACGTCGGAGATCGTTTGGTGATTCGTCTTCAAACCGCGCTTTCAACGACCGCCATGAAATCACTCAACCAGAACTTCGCCAAGATGTTGAAATCCGGAGAAATCGAGCAAGGTCCGGCTCTCGAAGAGGAAGGCAGCGAACCCGAGTTGGCAGAGCTTCCCCGCATTGTCTTGCGTCACCGACGTCGCGACTTCGGCCTCCTCCGTGAGTTCATCAACACGATCAATGAATCTGAAGTCGAAAGCTGATGGCCAAGCAACGAGTTGATACCCTGATGGTCGCACGCGGGCTGACCGATTCCCGTGAACAAGCCAAGCGCCTCATCATGGCGGGCGAGGTCATGACGGGAACTGATAGAATTTCCAAGCCGAGCCAAAAGGTCGAAGAGGACGCTGATCTCTCTGTTAAAGAACGTCCGAAATATGTCGGGCGCGGCGGCTTCAAAATCGAAGGTGCCTTGCGCGAATTCGAGATCGATCCCACCGGTTGGATTTGTGCCGATCTCGGGGCTTCGACGGGAGGCTTCACCGATTGCCTCCTGCAACACGGGGCCACCAAAGTTCACGCCATCGACGTGGGAACAAATCAGCTCGTTTGGAAACTCCGCAGCGATGAACGGGTCATTTCAAAGGAACGCTTTAACGCCCGAAACCTCACCGTCGATGACATCGGTGAAAGGGTGAAGCTCGTCGTGATGGACCTTTCCTTCATCTCCCTCACCAAAGTTCTGCCCTCAGCCTTTTCCATCCTCGAAGAAGGCGGCTCCGTCGTCTCACTCATCAAGCCACAGTTCGAACTCTCCCGCCATGAAGTAGGTAAAGGAGGGATCGTCCGCGATCCCGAATTACATCAAAAAGCCGTCGATAAAATCCGCACTTTCATCACCGAAGAGCTGGGACGCGAATGGGCGGGCTTGACCACGTCATCGATCACGGGGACAGATGGGAACGTCGAGTTCCTCGCTTGGATGAAGTGAGGAATGTGAGAAGGCCGAAGTTGGGGGCAGTGGGATTGGCCCGGGCCGTGTCGATTTCGGCGGCGGATTGTTGGGCGAAGGCGTAAAGAAGAAGGTTCTGGAAGGAGGCGAAGAATTTTTGGGTCGCGGTGTCTGACTTGTCGTAGTCGGAACTGAGGGAGAGGAGGTCGTGGATTTTTTGGTAGAAGCGTTTCGTGGAGGCGCGGAGGCGAGCGAGCATCTGGTCGAAGTAGTCCGGGCGACCGTCGGGGTTCTTGAGGCGTTCGTCATCCATGACGAAGCCTTTGAGGAGGTATTCCTTGAGGGTTGTGGAGGCCCAGCGGCGGAACTGGCCAGACCTGAATCTTTAGCCGAAGAAGCAGCCATTGGGATCGTCATGGACGGTGGCGAGAGCTTTTTCGAGAGAAGGGGCTGTTGGCTTTGGAGGATAGGTGTGCCACTTACCATCTGCCCGTTTCCAGAAGATTTTCCAATGCTCCTTGCTTTGGACATAGGTGATTTTGGCGATGGCTCCTTCGACGAATTTCTCAGGGTGGTTGAAGATGGGGCGGACGAGGAAGAGTTCGATGGACTGGTCCTCAATTCGCTGGCCTTCGCGGATCTTATCGCGCAGATGGAGGGGCGGACGACGGTGGGTCCAGAAGTGGTCTTCGAGGGTTTTTAAGTGCTCTGAGGTTTCTTGTTCGGTGAAGGCCATGATGATTCGAGACGGTTCCTTTTGTGTTGGAGTTCAGGTTTGAGTTCTTGGAGGAGACGCTGATGGTCGGCGGAGGTTGAGCTTGGATTCAGCCTGCGAAGCAATTTGAAGAAGATTTAGGTGGCGATGTTGGTGTCCTGATCCCCCGACAAATTCTTGAGGGATAGAGAAGTGTATCCCAGCCGAGTGAGGTGACAGAGGGCTGAAATTCTAACTCGCGTGTCTTCGTTGTGGGGCATTCTTGAAGGTGGGCTCAGGAGACGGGATTTGTGGACTTGGGGGAGCTCTTTTACTGCTCTCCCGCCATCTTTCGTTTAGAAGTCGATTTCGAGAGTGACGGGACAGTGGTCGGAGCCGAGGACGTCGTCGTTGATGGTGGCGGAGGTGAGTTTTGGGGTGAGGGACTCGGAGGTGACCCAGTAGTCGATGCGCCAGCCGACGTTGTTGCCGCGGGCGCCGGCGCGGTAGGACCACCAGGAGTAGGAATCGGTTTTTTTGGGGTGGAAGTGGCGGAAGGTGTCGATGAAGCCGGCCTTGACGAGTTCGGTGAAGCCGGCGCGTTCTTCGGGGGAGAAGCCGGCGCTTTTGAGGTTTCCTTTGGGGCGGGCGAGGTCGATTTCCTGGTGGGCGACGTTGAGATCACCGGAGGCCACGACGGGTTTGCCTTCGGCTTCGAGGGCTTTGAGGTATTCGCGGAAGGCGATGTCCCATTCCATGCGATAGGGGAGGCGGAGGAGTTCATTTTTGGCGTTGGGGGTGTAGACGGTGACGAGGAAGAAGTCGGGGAATTCGAGGGTGATGACTCGGCCTTCTTTGTCGCCTTCGGCGCTTTTTTCGCTGCCGATTCCGAGGCGGACGCTGAGGGGTTCGGTCTTGGTGAAGACGGCGGTGCCGGAGTAGCCGGGTTTTTCGGCGGAGTTCCAGTAAGTGCGGTAGCCGGAGAGATCGAGGGGGAGGTCGACTTGTTCGGGGCGGGCTTTTGTTTCCTGGAGGCAGAGGATGTCAGGGTCGTGTTCGAGGACGAAGTCGGTGAAGTTCTTTTTGAGGACGGCGCGGATGCCGTTGACGTTCCAGGAAATGAGTTTCATGGGCGGGAGAGTGGAGGATGTTGGGGGGAAGGGGAAGGGATTTGAGGGGTGGTTTTGAACCGCGAAGAAACGAAGGTGTGAGGCTTGGTTGAGGGGAGATCTCACGCAGAGCCGCAGAGGTTTATGGGAAATCTGCGGAAATCCTTTTTAATCTGCGTTAAAATTCCCTCTTCATTGGCCTGGAGAATTTTCAAGGATCTCCCTCTCGGTCTTCATGAATCTGTGTTAAATTTCCGATCCACCGGTCGGGAGAAATCGGTGAGAATCTGTGGTGAAGTTTTGGTTGTCTTCATAGCGGTGGGGGGTGATGGATTTTACCATAGAAAGGGCAGAAGGGAGCAGAAGCTTGGTTGAGGGGCAGAGGGGGGGGGGGGACCGCAGAGTTAGCGGAGG
>JBLHUR010000097.1:0-23031 GCA_047629805.1 Akkermansiaceae bacterium
GCTTGAAGCCCTCGCGGAGTTCGAGCTTGTCGAGTGACTTGGCCATCCCAGCGACGAGTTCGTCCTTCAGTTCCGGGTTCTTTGCGATGGCTGTTTTGAAGAGGCTCGTCGCGCCCCAGCGGCGGCTCGGCAGGTTGCTATCGGCGTCGTAGCTCGCGAGCATCGCGGGCAAGGCAGAGCGGAAGGTCTCGGTCTCCGGGATCAGCGGAAGCAAGGCCGTAAACGCGGCAGCCCGCAGCCACCATTCCCGGTTGCCGAGGTAGGGCGTGACCACGGTTAGGTGATCCTTGATGACGGCCGCGTCACAGCAACTCAGTGCCATGAGGGCGTGCCGCTTCTCCCACATCGGCGCCTTGGGATTCTTGAGCGGCTTGAGAATTTGAGGCAGGAAGTGCACCTTGATCATCTCCGGGGTGATATTCGAAGTCGTCTTACCGATGCCCCAGCCGGTTGCACAACTGATGGCATCGAGGCCCGCCACGCGGAGGCGTCCGTCGCGACTTGCCAGGGCTTTCTTGATTTCCGGGATCGCTTTTTCCCCCTGAAAACCTAGTCCGTGGGCCGCCCAGTCGCGCACCGTCGGCGAGTAGTGCCGCATCAATTTGGCATACCACTCAACCGGCATCTGTTTCTTCCGCTTGTCGTTGATGGATGCCTTGGCATTGCTCGACTGGATCGTGCCATCTTCCTTGTAGATCGTTTGGAACACCGCCGCGATCTCGTGCGGTTGCTCCGCGATCACGACCCCGTCGATGAAGTCGACCCGATGGAAGTCGTCCGTTTCCAGCGAGCGCTCGACCGCAGTCGGCTTGTGCGGGACGCTGAATTCGGTGCGCGGCTTGCCACAGATCCGCAGGTTCTTGAGATACGAAGTGTAGGCCATCGCAATCAGGCCGGTTTGATAAAGGGGCGCCTTGCCAATCGTGCCGTGCCCGGGGAACCAAGGTGTTCGGAATCCTCCACCCGGCATGCGGGAGAGCTCGTAGAACCAGATCATCTCGTCCTTGTGACGCCCGTAGGAGTTCTTGTGCTGCTCGGGGACGAGCGCATCGACGATGTTCCGCCAAGTCTGGTTGCCAAAGCACGAGCCATGCCCGCCCTCGCAACCGAAATAGGTGTCGGTCTCGGCCAAGGCCAGCAACTGGGCGCCCGCCTGGAATTTCTTGTCTGGAAGCAGCGTCAGGGCCGAGGCCAAGCCGCCGTTCTTGCCATTCGACGACCACCACAACTCGGGGTGATGGTCCCCATAGGGCACGCCGCCCCGTCCGGCATAGCGAAAGAAGAGACGCAGCGCGTCATCATAGGTCTTCTCATTGACCTGCACCCCGCACTCACGGGCCAAGACCAGAGTCGTCAGGGCCTGGTCGCCCGCGGCATGCAGTAATCCGCCGGTGACATAGCCCGGCCCGCAGTTGTTTGTCCCGTGCCCCCAGCCGCCAAAATACTGGCCGTCGCTGAGGGTCTTGCACCTGGCCTCGAGTGCGGGCAGGACCCGCTTGTCGCCCGTAGCGAGATAGTATTCGCCCAGAAAAATCCCGCTGTAGCCGATCGACCAAGTACTCGTCCCGGGCCCCTTCGCAGCCAAATCAACCGCGTATTTCTCAACGGCCGGCAGGTATTTCTTTTCGCCGGTCGACAGCAGGAACAAGGCCTCGAGGTTCCCATTGATCCCGCCGCCCGGCCCGCCGTGCTTCAAGATGAAGGCGGCAGTCTCATTCACGATCCTCTGCGACTTCTTGCACTCGTCCGGATAAGTCGGGCCGTAGCTGCCGATCGGGTTAAGTTGAACCACCGCCGTCATCTTCGCCCCGTCGCGCTTGATCGCGAACTTCATCTTTCCGTCGCGTCCCTCGGCCGCGTTGATCGCAACGCCGAGCGGGTGGCGCGGGTCCTGGATCTCCAGCGAATTTCCGTCGACCGCCAAGAGCACGTCCCCTTTCTCAAGCATCCCGGCCACCGGGGTCTCCGGGGTGACCTGCGTCACCTGCAGTTCCCCATCCTTGAGGGCGACAAACATTCCGGTCACGCCAACCATGATGTCCTTGGTATCCTTACCGGCCGGCAGGGTATTGGCTGACGCGCCCATGGGCAGAGCCAAGAGCAGGATCGCAATTACAAATCGTTTCATGAGAAATCGGGTTTCACCCCCTCTTACTTTTGTTTTGCGATCAGTTCGGCCATCGAGGTGGCGAAGGAATCGCCTAGTCGAACGAAGAACTTACCACTACCCAGGTAGTGATAGGGGCGGTCGCTGCCAACGGTGTCCCACTCCAGAAAATGCTTAGCCCAACCCTTGTTGAACACCTCGAGGGAATCGAGGGCATATTGGGTGTAACTCTCGACGGCCAAGACGTTGTCTTTGAATTCAGGAGCTTTTGCTGCGTCACGTTGGGCAACAGAAACCGCGTTTTCAGCAACCTTCTCCTTTGTCTGACCTGTGCCTAAGACCCCAATGATGAAGGGCATTTTTGGGGTCTTGTATTCTTTGCGCACGTCTTTGATGAAGTGGACCATAGTGTCCTTATAGTTGTCGCGAAAGGCGTCCGAAAACTGATCGTTATAGCCCTGGAACCAGACGAAACCGGCGATCTCGTAACCCGTTTCCGGGTCATAAGCCGGGTGGTTGTCCTTGAGCTTGTCAAGAACTTGATGAATGGCATCATTCATCATACGGTAGTTGAGGCTGGCTTTCTCCTTGATCTCATCAACTTTATCACTGGTCTTCTGTTTTTCATCCAATTGGTATTCGCCGGCTGAAGGCGGACGAAAATCATAGTTCAGCGACTTGCCGCCCCATGAGGTTTTGATCAGCAAAATGGGACCCTCAATTTTTTCTGCGATGGAAAGACCAAAGCTGTATTCCGGCCCGATTGAGGTGGGGCCATGACCCGCATGACCGATGCTGAGTTTTCCTGACTTTCGGTTGCCATCTGAAATCGAATTGATGTAAACCCGATCAGAGACACGCAGGGAATCTTCGATCCCTTTTTTGTAGGCCTCGCCTGCTGCTTTAATTTTTTCCACGTCAGCTTCAGCGGCCGCTTTTGCAGCGGCATCTGTCATCGTCTCTATTTTCTTCTTCAATTCATCGCCTCTTCTTGCGCGGGCCAGTTGCTCGTCCAGCATGGCCTTGGACGCCTTGGCATCTTTTTTGAAGACCAACTGGATGAGTTCCTTGTCTTTAGGACCGTCTGCCTTGAACAAGGTCGCAGTGGTATGGCCCCTGGAATGGCCCACCATATTGGACTGACCCGCCAGGATGAAAACTTTCAGCGGCTTGTCCTTGGCGATTGCGCTGCCGACTAAGACCAGCATCGTGATCATCGCTACTCTCATCTTTGGGGTTGTTTCTTTCATACGTGTCATTGGTTTTTGGTTCGTGTTCGTTGTAGGGGCTCCGCCCGCCGCCCGGGGACGGGAAAGAAGACAGACCGCAAAACTTTTGCGCAGGTTGAGCTTACACCGAGACACCGCAAGGTTAATTGTCATGGACGCAACCCATCTTTGGTCACTCTCCCAAAGCCACTTCTTTTTCCTAAATGCCAGGAACAAGGTCGTTGCGATCGTCGCCATCACTCCCAAAAGGATAAAATATCCAAGTTGGCTTTGCCGCTCATTCAATTACCCGCGCTAAGAGTTCGTTAGAGTAAGGCACTTCAGTGCTCCCTGAATGTTCACCACTCCCCGCTAAAAACACGGCAGCCTCTATCTCCGCTCAGCCGGTGGCCCTCCCTCATGGCTCGCCAAGGGGCACCTCAAAAGCCAAGATCTTGTCGGCTTCCCCGAACTCGGCATGGCAGCGGTCTGTAAAATCAAAATAAAAACCATTCCCGCCTTTGTCCTTGTTCATGACAATGGGGACGACTTCTTCACCCAAATCAGCCCGTGTCCGGCGTATTAGAACATGACTCCTTGGAAAAAAATCCCCCTCATCGTTTGGCTTATTTGGGCCGCCCTTATCGTGTCCATCGTGGCTTCCCTTTTGCGTGGATACTGGTCGGCAGTGATGATTTCATCGCTGACCCTGTTTCTCACTTGGTTACCTATTGCTTATGCCGACCGTTTTGACATCAAGATCCCGATTCGCTTTGCGGCGGCAGTCGCGGTCTTCATTTTCGCCACTCTTTTTCTCGGTGAGATTAAGGATTTCTACGGAAAATATTGGTGGTGGGATGTCGTTCTCCACGCCGGTTCAGCGGTCGCCTTTGGGATCTTTGCGTTCATCCTGATCTTCATGCTCTTCGAGGGAGACCGCTTCGCCGCGCCTCCCATTGCAATCGCATTTCTAAGTTTCTGTGTCGCCATGGCCATCGGTGGAGTATGGGAAATTTTCGAATTCACGATGGACCAAACCTTCGGCATGAACATGCAGAAATCCGGTCTCATCGACACGATGTGGGATCTCATCGTCGATGCCGTGGGTGCTCTCATTGCCGCAACTGCCGGTTTCCTTTATCTCAAAACTCCCCACGACACTGGTTTGGGACTGTGGATGAAAGAGTTCATCGACAAGAACAAGGGACGTTTCCAGAAGATCAACTGATGAGTATCCTATCGCCAGAAGCAGCAGGAAGAGAGCCTCAGCTTCATAAGGTGAGGAGTGCGAGCGACCTCACCTGACACAGGGGAAATCCAAACAAGAAACCTTTATTTCTCACCTCGAATCAACGAGGCCATCGATCAGGGAAGGAGGCTCCAGCGATGGGTCGTCACCGGAACCGTGAACCAACCATTCTTGTCTTTCCGACCATCCAATGTCGCCACTGACCCGATGCCCGGATCGGCCTGAATCCATTTGCCGTCTCCGGCATAGGCCAGGATGTGCGCGCCCCCGTTCGTCACCGCCAGGTCACCCGGCATCAACCTCTCATAGTTCATCTCGCGGATCGTCCCCTCGACTCCGACCAGCTCGGTGTAATCCCGATACCCCTCTCCAAGCGCCTTCGCACTGGCATCAAACCACCATTGCTCAGCCCATGCCCGAAGCGCCGACCCACTCAGATGGCGGGCTCCATAGCTCAAAAGAGCATCCCGATAAGCCCGCCTTGGTAAGCCGGAACAATCGATCCCTCGTGCGCTCTCGCCTCCCCATGAGTATTGCGTCCCTTCAAAGTCCGCCATTCGCTTCACATAGTCATCCCGCAGCTCACCCACCTCAATTTCTTTGCCAGGAAGAAGAAACAAAACCATTAATAACAGCGGCACTCCCAGCATGACCATCCGGAGCCCATTCCATTTCCACCCGAGAATCGTCGCTCCACTCCAGGCCGCCAAGGCCAGCCCCAAATGAATGAGATTGAATCCCATGCTATGGACAGGATTCAAGGTCAGTAAAAGCAATCCAACCAATCCACTCAGGGTAACGAAGAGCATGAATGGTCGGAGTTTTACCTTTTGCCAAAAGGCACGGCGTTCATCGGTATCCATTTCTCGCAAACTTTAATCCGGACCCTTCGGCTACTCTCCTCCCGGGACACTTCCGCACCCGGGTAAAAGAACCTCGCGGGGCTTCGCTCCATCGCCTGGTCCGACCATCCCGCGAGCTTCGAGAATATCGATCATACGCGCTGCACGAGTGTATCCGAGACGGAGACGACGTTGTAGCAGCGAGGTGCTCGCCTTACCTTCGGCACGGAGAACTTCGATGCAGCGCTCGATTGTTTCCTCGTCGGCGTCCGAGACGTCATCGGCGCCGTCACCATTGGCACCCCCGTTTTCGATGACTTTCTGAATGCTCTCTTCGAATTTTTGCTCACTCTGATTCGCACAGAAATTCACGATCTGCTCAACCTCTTCATCAGAAACAAAGGCACCCTGAGCACGCTCCAATTTGGCCGATCCCGGCGGGAGGAAGAGCATGTCGCCCTTACCCACCAACTTCTCGGCACCCTTGGTGTCGAGGATCACCCGGCTATCGAGCGATGACGAAACCTGAAATGCAATCCGGCTCGGAATGTTCGCCTTGATGATACCAGTGACCACATCGGCACGAGGAGTCTGAGTCGCCACGATAAGGTGGATTCCCGCCGCACGAGCCTTCTGCGCGATACGAGCAATCGCGCCCTCCACATCCGCCGGAGCGGTCTGCATGAGATCGGCTAGCTCATCAATAATCACCACGATATACGGGAAACGATCAGGTACTTCCAAGTCGTCTTCATGGACCTCATCATCCTCGGAAGCAATCGGACCAATGTCACCGTCTTCGAAGGCTCTGGCCATAGACTCGATCGCTTCTTCATCCACGATCGATTCCAAGTCCTCCTTCTCTTCCTCAGTGACCACTTCTTCCACGGGACGTACCCGGCTGTTGAAGCTGTCAAAGTTCCTAACTCCAAGTTTCGCGAAAATCTTATAGCGACGCTCCATCTCATTGACGCACCAGTTCAGCGCACCAACCACTCGCTTGGGATCCGTCACCACCGGAACCACCAAGTGAGGCAGCTTTGCATAGACCTGCATCTCCACCACCTTCGGATCGATCATGATGAAGCGGAGTTCATCCGGCCCAAATTTGTAGAGAATACTTGCGATGATGGAGTTGATACAAACCGACTTACCCGCACCCGTGGCACCAGCGACCAGACAATGAGGCATTGCGGCAAGGTCACCCACCACGGTGTTGCCATAAACGTCCTTCCCAAGCGCCAACGGGATCTTACGCTTCGAGCTGCGGAAGGCTTCGTCTTGTAAAAGCTCACGGAGAGCGACCGCCACACGCTTATCGTTCGCGATCTCAATCCCGACGGTATCCCTGCCCGGAATCGGAGCGAGAATATTAAGACGCTCCGCCTTGGTTGCGCGAGCCAAGTCAGCCTCAAGCTGCGTGATCCGACTCACTCGTAGGCCCAGCGCAGGGTAAACTTCGTAACGTGTGATGGTAGGACCACGCGTGATGTCCCCCGCCGTGACCTCCACGCCAAAGGCGCGGCAGGTCTCGATGATCGTCGTTTGCGTTGCCAAAAGCTCTTCGCTGAAGTCCTCCGGCTCCTCTTCAACATCGTCAAATTCAAGGAGGTCGAATCCAGGTAATTCGTAATTTTCAAACCCCTCGGTGCTCAAACCGGTATGAGTCGGTTTTTTACGCTCAAAGGGCCGGGCTCCCACGGCGGGATTCGCCCTTTTTTGGGATGAATCGATAATCTGTGGAGTGGGAGTTTCACGAAGAGGCAGCACAACCTGTCCATTTTCTTCAACGCCCCCCTCCCTGGCCGTGATCGCTTCATCCGCCCCCTTCGCCTTCTTGCGAGCCGCTTTCTTACGAGCCGGTGTAGCCACTGCCGCTGCCACCGGCGACCTGGAGCCATCGCGGTTTGCGCGCCATTCATAAAACCAGGTCCGCGTAGAATTCGTCGCCGACCGCACAAAAGCAACCGGATGCCATCCCGTAAGAAGCATCAAACTGGCAAGATAAATACCCGTCAAAACAATCGCCGATCCCGCCGTTCCGAGAAGACTGCGAAAAAAATAATTCCCCAGTCCCTCTCCCAAAGCACCGCCCGGCCAACCGCCAAGGGTGATTCCTTTAAAAATCCCCAAGATATTGAACAGGGCCGCACTCGCCAACATCAAGATACCAAACCCCAAAATCGTGCGGGTTCCCAAGCGACTCTTAAACCAAGCCACCGCTACTCCCAACCAGATCACACCCGCCGCTACGAGATAAGCTGCCGCCCCAAAGAGCCCGACAAAAACAAGTCCAATGAGCGCACCAATCGGCCCAATCAAATTTTGCGTCTCTCCATTCACCGCCCCATCGGGTGCGAAGCTATCCACCACCACCCAATCGACAAAGTCCACCGGCGTATATCGCAAAAGCGAAAAGAACATCAGAAGCCCCACCATGATTAGTCCGATTCCGACCATCTCCTGGCCACCCTCCTTCTCCAGCACTGCGTGCTGCTTTCTCGGCTTGTTCTGCTTGGCCATGATCTTGATTGGAGAACAAAATCCTCCTTGCTGACCCAAACGTCTCATAATGCGAGGCAATCAGGCAAGAAGGAACTTACGCCCGTCCACACAGTTGGGATTTCTTAAATTCCTCCTTTCAAGTGCCCTCCAACTGTTGACTTGCCAGTGTTTCATCTCTCCTCCAGCTTCGTCTGTGATGGAACCAATCGTCTTTTCTCCCATTTACATGACCCGCGTTTGGGGTGGCCGCTCTCTTGAAACCAACTACGACCGACCCCTCCCCGACGATCAACCCTACGGAGAATCGTGGGAGATTTCCGACCGCGAAGGCGAACAATCCCTCATATCTCAGGGAAAATTTGCCGGAAAATCCCTCCACCACCTTTGGAGCAGGCACCGCGAAGAGATCTTCGGCGAAGGCCTGACCGGCGACCGCTTTCCCCTCCTTATCAAGATCCTCGACGCTCGCGACGACCTCTCCATCCAAGTCCACCCGCCTCAAGCAGTCGCAAATGATCTTGGCGGCGATCCCAAGACCGAAATGTGGTACATCGCCGACCGCGACCCCGAGGCCAAACTTTACATCGGACTCAATGAAGGAACCACGCGCGAATCCTTCGAACAATCCCTCCTCGATGGCACGGTCGAGCAACAAGTCCACGCCGTCAGTCCAGAAATTGGCGAGTCCATCTTCATCCCCTCCGGACGTCTCCACGCCATTGGCGCCGGATTTCTCATCTACGAAATTCAGCAAAACTCCGATACCACTTATCGTGTCTTCGACTGGAATCGCATGGGCCTCGATGGAAAACCCCGCGACCTCCACATCGCAGAATCACTCGCCTCCATCAATTTCAACGACTTCGAACCAGGCATGGACCAGCCTGATGGCGACACCTTGGCATCCTGCCACTACTTCGTCGTCGATCAACTTGACCTCCAAAGCGGAGATCAAGTCGCGAACAAAAACGACCGCTTTTCCATCATCACCGTCGTCTCCGGCGAACTCACTCACATCAATGGTCAGACCTTTAAAAAAGGAGACTTCTTCATCCTCCCGAGAGGAACCTGTGAACTCATTGCCTCTTCCGAGGCCAAAGTCCTGCAAACCCGTATCCCGGATCCTGTTGCCTCAGCCCTTTGAGGCCGGAGTTCTCCTTTTGAAGATGGTGAGGGGTATTTGAAATTGAAACATTCTCTTCTCCGCAGTCTCATCCTTCTCCTGATCACAGGATCATGGGCACACGCCCACATCGTTAATCTTCTCCCCCTTCACCTCGGTTAAAAAAGCCTCAATCGTCACCCCTTTATCGTTGCTGAAAATCCTCGCACTCAGGTTTTGGATCGGCTGCGAAAACAACACGAGGGCGGCTGACATTCTTATTCTCATTGCTTTATTGCGTTTGGATCACTGTCAGGTCGACCGAAAAGGCCATCTAGAGCCGATTCCAAAGGAAACCCACACGTTCATAAAAAATAATAGCTCACCAAAATTCGATATGCGGACGAAGAAGACAAGCGACAAGAAGTATCACTTCGACATTTCTTGATCGAAGAGCGAAACTGACTCCCAGCCTCACATGAGAACGATATTTTCACTCCTCTTCCTTATACCCTGTCTGGGTCACGGCTCGCTGACTCTAAAGTGGGACCAAAACATCCTCACCTTAAAGGCCCCCCACGTCCCCGGAGGGAAAATCGAAACCTGGTATCTCGAAGCCTACTGCAAACCCGGCTCTACCGATCGCGATTGGAATCAAACCCTCATCGCTCACGAAACCAAACTCATCTCCGCCACCCCCACTCAAATCAAACTTCGCTGCACCCTCGCCGACGGCGTCACTCTCGACCACCTCATCGAAGCCGGAAATGACTCCGTGACCTTCACCCTCACCGCTCACAATCCAACTAAAAAAACATCACTTGCCCACTGGGCTCAACCCTGCGTTCGCGTCGGCCCCTTCACCGGAACCCAGCAAGACGAAGACAAATACACCTACCTCCCCAAGTCCTTCATCTTTCTCAACGGCACGCAAAGCTTCCTCCCCGCCAAAAACTGGACCACCAAAGCTCGCTATACTCCCGGGCAAGTTTGGTGCCCCTGCCACGTCGATCAAAACGACGTCAATCCCCGCCCCCTTTCGACCGACCTCCCCTCAAACGGACTCATCGGCTGCGTCAGCTCCGACAACGAATGGCTCTTCGCCACCGCCTGGGAACCCTATCAGGAACTCTTCCAAGGTGTAATCCGCTGCCTCCATTCCGACTTCCGCATCGGAGGCCTTGAACCAGACGAAACGAAAACCATCCGAGGGAAATTCTACCTCCTCAAAAACAATCCCGACGAACTCCTCCGTCGCTACCAAAAAGACTTCCCCCTCCAATCTCGCGACCACAAAACCCTCACTCCCCCACCCCTCTCCACGGGTTTACCCGCACCTGGTAAGCGCGTCGCCATCACCCCGCCCAATTATAAAAACACCAAGGTCCACCACACCCTCTACCTCCCCAAAAACTGGGATCCTGCCTGGAAAGAAAAGAACCTCCGCTACCCTCTCATTGTCGAATACTCCGGCAACAAATCCCCCGCCTCCGGCTCCACTGGAAAAATTAAAGACTCCGCCCTCGGCTACGGACTCACCGGAGGGCACGCCCTCTGGCTCAACCTCCCCTTCATCAGCCTTGATGGAAAAAGCAACCAACTCACTTGGTGGGGCGATGAAAAAGCCACTGTGAATTACGCCAAATTCATCCTCCCCAAGATCATCAAAGACTACGGTATCAATCCAAGCCAAGTCATCCTCTGCGGCTTCTCCCGCGGAGCGATTGCGGTGAACTACATCGGGCTCTACGATGACGAGATCGCAAAATTTTGGTCCGGCTTTGTCACTCACGATCACTACGATGGAGAACGCAAATGGGGTGGCACCTCATGGGGCAGCCCTTTAAAAGACTACCGAAAATCAGCAACCGTTCGCCTTGCTCGCATCAAAGGTCGCCCCGTCCTCATCTCCCAAAATCCAAACCCCTTCCCCATCCGCGACTACCTCAAAACTCAAACCACACTCGATCACTTCACCTTTCTCCCCGTAGACACCCGCGCCATCCTCGGCGACGCCCTGCCACATCCACACACCGACCGGTGGCTCCTCAACCCCAGCGCCAGCCGCTATCAAGCATGGCGCTGGATCGACAAAGCCCTCAGCCAGTAAACTAAGTCAGAATATTCTTAATCACCTTCACCCCTCCTTCCACCCCGGTGAGCTTCATATCGAGCCCCTGGAATTTGTAAGTAAAGCGCTCATGATCGATCCCCATTAAGTGAAGCATCGTCGCGTGCAAGTCATGCACCGTCACCACATCTTCAACCGCATTGTAGCCAAAGTCATCGGTCGCTCCATGAGTCACCCCACCCTTCACCCCACCTCCGGCCATCCAGAGTGAAAAGCCTTTGATGTGGTGATCGCGACCCGGATTATTTCCGCCGCCCTGCGACATCGGAGTCCGCCCAAATTCTCCGCCCCAAATCACAAGCGTGTCATCAAGCATCCCACGCTGTTTCAAATCCTGCACCAAAGCCCAACTCGCCTGATCGACCAACTTCGCCGTCGTCGCCACGCCATTCTTGACCCCGCCGTGGTGATCCCACCCGCGATGATAAAGTTGCACAAAACGCACTCCCCGCTCCGCAAGTCGACGCGCCAAAAGGCAGTTACTCGCAAACGAGCCATCACCCGGCGTCGCACCATACATCTCCAAAGTTTCCTTCGACTCCCCTTTTAAGTCCACCAACTCCGGCACACTTGCCTGCATTTTAAACGCCATCTCATACTGCGAAATCTTCGTGGCAATCTCCGGATCATCGACCCGCCCATTCCGGATTCCATTCAGCCCATTCACAGCATCGATGACCTGTCGCTGATCCGCGCGACCCACTCCTTTCGGATTCCCCACGTAGAGGACGGGATCTCCTTTAGAATGAAAATGGACCCCCTGATACTTGCTCGGCAAAAACCCACTGTGCCACTGACGTGATGCCAGCGGCTGACTTTGCCCGCCACCCACCGAGGTCAGCACCACAAATCCTGGCAAATCTTTCGTCTCACTTCCCAACCCATACTGAATCCACGACCCCATACACGGCCGACCGGAAATCTGGGTCCCGCAATTCATAAAGGTATGCGCCGGATCGTGGTTAATCTGCTTCGTCGTCATCGATCTCACGATCGAAATATCATCCGCCATTTTCGCCAAAAATGGTAATTGAGATGAAATCTCCTGCCCTGACTTCCCATGCTTCGCAAAGTCCCACTGCGGACCAAGACACTTCAGAGCCTGCCCCTGTAACTGCGCAATCGGTTGACCCTTCGTAATCGACTCAGGCATCGCCTTCCCGTGCATCTTCGCCAACTCCGGCTTATAATCGAGCGTCTCCAAATGCGACGGACCACCCGCCATACAGAGAAAGATCACCCGTTTCGCCTTTGGCGATCCCGCCGTTTGATACCCATGCGGCAGCTCGCCGGCCAGCAGCTGCTTCTGCAAAGCCAGCGCGCCAATCCCGACCGCCGATTGATTTAAAAAAGTCCGTCTGTTTGTCATCTCAATCATGGTTTCTAGAATCGTGAAGTTGTCTCGTAAGCATTTAAAATAACCCGACCCACCTGTCCCCAGGCCGCCGCTTCCTCAGGAGTAATCCCCTCAGACAGCGGCCACTCACCGGTTGTCAAAAATTCCTTTGCCGCTTCCGGTTCATCGCTAAACCGCTCCTTCTGGGCGAGGTAGACTCCTTCCAAGAGAGCAATCTCCTCGTCGCTCCCCTCGCGGGAAAAAGCCTCCTTCATCCCCCAGCCAATCTTAGCCCGGGCGTCTCCTTCGTGTGTGGCCATGCGAGCACCAAAGACCCGCGAAGCTTCCACAAAAATCGGATCGTTCAACATCGCCAGTGCCTGCTGCGGAATGTTCGACCGCGCCCGCTCCGCGGTGCACTCCTCCCGACTCGGCGCGTCAAAGGCCACCATCGAAGGATGTGGAAAAGTCCGGCACCAGTAGGTATAAACACTCCTACGATACAGGTCGCCGCCCACACTAGGCTTCCATGTCTTTTTTGGGAAATTCAAGTGCTGCCAAAACCCCGCCGGTTGATAAGGCTTCACGCTTTCTCCACCCACCTTTTCCACATTCAAAATCCCGGCAATCTGCAAGGCCGAATCACGGACAAATTCCGCCTCGACCCGCCAGCGCCCTTGCCGCGCGATTAACTCATTCGCCGGATCTTTCTCCCGTAAAAATGAACTCACCTCGGATTTCTGCTGATAGATTTCACTCGTCACGATCTTCTTCACCATCCTCTTAAAGTCCCAAGTTCCCTCACGGAAATCCACCGCCAACCAATCAAGTAATTCGGGATGCGATGGCACCTCACCCTGACCACCCAAATCCTTGACATTCCCCGACAAGCCCCGGCCAAAATAAAGCCGCCACAATCGATTCATCGCCGCCCGCGCCGTGAGCGGGTTTTTCTCATGCAAAATCCACTTCGCAAGATCCAGACGACTCGCCCGACCTTCCACGGCCCACATCTCTTCCTGCAAAAACTCCGGAACCGCAGGCTGCACCACCTCGCCGGAATCATCCATCCAGTTTCCTCGCGATAAAACCCGCGTCATCCTCGGCTTGTCCAAGGCCTCCGAGATCAACATCTGCCTCATCCCCTCTCCGATCTTTTTAAGCTCTCCTTCCAGCGCCTTTACTTTGGCTCGCTGAGCCACCACCTCCGGTGCCACGGTCAGATAATACTGCGCCAAAAGGACCTCCTGCTCCGGCGTTCTCTTCGCCGCCAGGAAAGCATCTTTAACCTCCGGAGAAGGCCCCAACGGATCTTCCAATCCAGTATCAACCGCATCCGTTACCGCCACTCCGAACTTCGCAATACTATGACCAATATGAGGAGACTGATAATGCAGTGTCACTTCTAGACTTTCGCCTTCCTTCAAGTCCACCACCTTCTCGAGAACAAAGGCAATCCGCCGCGTTCCCTTCCGCTGCTCAGCCACGTTCGCCCCCACGGCCCAACCCGTTTTTTGGTTTCCGTCAAAGGTCGCCTTCGCCGGATAATTCGCTTGTTCCAGATCTGCCGTCGCCTTAACGATCTTCAACTTCTCCCCCCCGCGCTTCACCTCAATTTCCGTCAGGACAAAGTTCCCGTTCGCGCGTGAAAACCCACCCTTCTCCGGAAAGCTGGGATCAGTGAAAGCAGCAATTTTTATGCCCGAAACCTTCCCCGCCGAAGCCACTTGAAACGAGTAAGTCGCGGTCGGCAGCACCTTACCACCTTCCAAAACCGTCCCATCACCCTGCACCGTCAAAGTCACTCCAGCAGGAGTTTTAAAACCACTCAACTTCACGGCACGCCAGCTCGACCGACTCATCTCCGCCTGCGCCAACCAAGCGTTCCGGCTCTCTTCAATCTTCGCCCGGAAAGCCGCATTGTTCTTTAACAAATTCTCAACCCTCCCTGCTTCGATCTCTTTCTTCAACGCCGTAATCCTGGACTCATCTTCCGGATCCGGCACCCTCAAATTTGGGCGACGTTTCCCAATTCCCGCTTCTTTGATATCATCAAAAAATGCCGCCATCGAATAAAAGTCCTTTGCCGTAAACGGATCGTATTTGTGATCGTGACACTGCGCACAACCCAGCGTCGATCCCATCCAAACTTCCGAAACATTCCGAACGCGATCCGCCGCATAAATCGCGCGGTATTCCTTCTCCTGCGCGCCCCCTTCTTCCGTCGTTTGTAAAAGTCGATTATACCCCGATGCCACTTTTTGCGCCAAGGTCGCATTCGGCAGCAAATCACCCGCCAACTGCTCAATCGTAAATTGATCAAAGGGCTTGTTCTCATTGAACGCATGAATGACGTAATCACGATAAGGAGAAACCGTCATCCCATTGTCACTGTGATATCCAATCGTGTCTGCATACCTCACCAAATCCAACCACCACACTGCCATCCGCTCCCCGTATTTCGGATCCGCCAAAAAACGTTCCACCAACTTCTCCCAAGCCTCGGGAGATTCGTCTTTCAAAAACACCTCGGTCTCCTCCGCCGTTGGCGGCACTCCGCGTAAATCCCACGAAAGCCTCTTGATCAAAGTCTCCTGCACCGCCTTCTCACTCCCCTTAATCCCCGCCGCATCCAATCGCTCATTCACGAAGTGATCGATCTCCTTCCCCTCCGGAGCCTCCGCCTTTTCCACGGACTGATAGGACCAGTGCTCCTCATACTCCGCCCCCTGCTCGATCCACTTCCTAAGAATCTCAATCTCCTCGGGGCTCAACCTCTTGTGCGACTCGGGAGGAGGCATCATTTCCTTCTTCTTCGTGCTCGTGATTCGCAGATAAAGCTCCGAATCCTTTACCTTCCCCGGCACCACCGCAGCATACCCACCCAGATCCCCATAAGCGCCCTCCGGCGTATCAAGCCGCAAATCCGACTCCCGCGTCTCCGGATCAGTCCCATGACAAAAGAAACACTTGTCCGAGAGAATCGGCCGCACTTCCCGCTGGAAATCCACCTCACCCGCGCAGGCCAAAGCGGCCGTCAAAAAACTGATCCATATCTGTCGCACAATCATTCTACGCGAAGCTAGGCCACCAGCTCTCATCAACGTAGCAAAAAAACGGAGCAATCCGTTTAGACCAACGTGCGATACGGGAAAGGGATCTCAATTCCGGCCTCGCCAATGTGTCTTTGCGAGAAGCTTGGGAACCACAATCCGGAACACCGCGACCGCCAGCCAAGTCAGGATGAGCCCGACGATAGGAGCTGGTAGCTTTCGAAGCTCTCGTCGCAGGGATGATCGATGGCAGCGGTGGAGAGATCGTCCAATCGATCAACGGAGGGAGCTCCCGAATTGTGGGAATCGCAGTGGTTCCAGAGCCCAGCTCGGCTCTCCTGCTTCTCTTCGGGCGACTCTTGCTCTTTGCAAAAAGGCGACAATAGGACGCAAGCCCCTTGGTCCACAGCGCCCTCTCAGGCTAATTGTCCTGTAAAACTAAGTAATCCTGTCTAAGCCAAAGATCCGTGGTATAAAACCCTCTTACCTATTCATCTCGGTAGGATTCGTCGTTGTCTTCCAGTCACTTCCGGCTGGCTCCATCTCGGCGCCTCCTCTGAGAATAGCTTGAGGAGTATCCATGTCAAAAAAACGCCCACCCAATTCGTCATCACTTTTTTTTGACTCGTTTTCCATTCCGCCTCCGGCAACCAAGCCCACCCAACCATCTTGGGCAGTCAAAAAGACCCCGTCAAAATCAGCGATCGTTTATTGTGAGGGTCATTTCGGCGGGATTATCGGAAAGACCGCAAATGGATTGGTTCGCCATTCAGAAAAATACGAAATCCTCTCCATCATCGATAGCGAAAAAGCAGGGCAGGATGCCGGCGAAGTTCTTGATGGTGAGCCAAACGGCATTCCCATCTGGCACAACCTTGACAGCGCCTTGTCAGACGCCAGCCAGATCCCTGACGCCTTCATTTTTGGGATCGCCCCGGCAAGCGGAGTCCTTTCGCCCGATGAGAGAACGCTGCTCCTCAGAGCAATTAAGCATGGCATGAATATCATAAATGGCCTCCACGAGTTTCTAAACGACGATCCGGAATTCGCAGCCGCTAGCGCTGAAGCCGGCGTGGTCATCCGCGATGTCTGCAAACCACGTGACGAAAAGGACCTTAAAGTTTTCAGCGGTCGTATTTCAGAAGTCACCTGCCCCCGAATTGCGGTCCTCGGCACCGATTGCGCCAGCGGGAAACGCACCACCGCCACCATTCTGACGAGTGCTCTCAAAGAGCTCGGAATCAACGCCATCATGATCGGCACCGGTCAGACCAGCTTAATCCAGGGAGATCGCTACGGTCTCACTCTTGACAGCATCCCTTCCCAGTTTTGTGCCGGAGAGTTAGAGGCCACCATCATCGCCGCTTTCGAAAAAGAAGGTCCCGATGTCATTTTGATCGAGGGCCAAGGATCTCTAAGCCATCCCGACTCATCCATTTCCAGCGCCATCCTCGAAGGAAGCTGCCCCCAAGGCGTGCTCTTACAACACGCTCCGGGCCGGCAGTATCGATGCGATTCTGCTGACATTCCGATGCCCACTCCGGCCTCCGAAATCAAACTCATTGAAACCGTTGCTGAGACCAAAGTCATCGGCCTCGCCATCAACCACGAAGACATGACAGACACCGAAGTCTCCACTGCCATCGAGCGCTATGAAGATGAATTTGGAATCCCTGCCACCGATTCCCTGACTCGCGCTCCCGCTAAATTAGTCGAGATGGTTCTCTCCGCCTTCCCCCAGGTTGGAGAAAAAACACATTGAACATAAAGAGAATGAAATCCCAACTCCCCAAACTCCGCCAGATTCTTGATAAATTTACGGCAGGTTTCCCAAAAAACCATCAAGCGACTTCTCCGATCTCTCATTCCAACGAGGTCACTCCAAAAAACGGTGCTATCCAGATTCCCGCCCCTCAGGAAAGACCTCCCGATCCTAAGTCTGCCGCTGAAGCCCACACCCGTCTCCATCAGATCCTCCACCCGCCCCAAGCGCTCTCGGAGATCAGCAATTATGACTTCATCCTTGGCTGGGTAGCCATGGCCTACATCGCCCCATGCCTCAACCCTGACGAGGCGGAAGACGAAGAAGGCGGATGGCCGCAAGCTTGGCAACCCGCCGCCGTAGAAGCCTTCCGCCGTTTCGAGTCGAAGGAAATCACGAAGGAAGAACTCTATCCGCGCCCCTACTAGAAAGGGAGATTTCAGACGCGCCCACCCTCCTTTGATTTATTGTCATTCACTTGCCTTGGTCGGATTCAGCTCGAGTGCAATCAGGCAGTGATCAGACGACCTTAAATCCTCGACGACTCGGTCTTCGAAAGAATATCCCTTCAGTCCCTTCTCAAAAAAGAAATCTATCTCAACCCGTGGTCTCACCGCAGGAAAAGTCTTCTCAATTGGAAAGCGAGAGAGCACCGCCATGCCATACTCGCCTCCTTGGAAATCCATGAACTTACCAAAACGATGCTCCATTTTGAGGAGTCGGCCCAGTTCAGCCGCCTGATCAACTGAGCCACTGCGGGTGCATTCTTGATCAACTTCCTGCAAGGTCACCACGTCGGGTTTCTCTTTCGCGATCACCTTTGCAATCCGTTGCAGATCCACCTTGCCATCCAAGCCCGCGCCGTGACGAATATTGTAGGAAACAATGCGAAGAGGCTCCGTCGCCAAACATGGCAAAATAAGGAGAAAAAAGACCCACAGATTTTTCATATTCCCAGCTACGGGTTGAATCATCGGCCCCTTGCATCGTTTTCGCTGAAAAATCACAAGAAACGACATTTTGTTTAAAAAGTGAGTTGCCTCTTACGCAAAGAAAAGGAAACTCAGTCCGCCACACTTTCATTCAAAATGTCATCTTTATCCGTCCCTTCCCTGAAACATCCCCCAGAGCTCGAGCCCGAATTTCTTCCTGCGTCAATTTGGACCCAGGCCTTCCATCAAAAGTGCTCGGCAGAAGGTGGACGCGACATCCGCATTGCCGTCCTGCGTCCCGATGGCAGCGGGAGCATTCATGAAGAAACGATTCTTTCCGGCGATCATGACACCTCATCATCTCTCAACTTCCGCTTCATCGAAAGGGTCATTAAGTTCCTTCTCTGGAGTTATGGTGGCACCAATGTTGTCCTCGAAGATTCCCCCGCGCTTGCCGAAGCCCTCTCCGAGCAATACCGACCCGGCGGCAAGCGGGAATTCGATGTCGACTACTGCAAGCGGTTTTATGGGGAATCCTTAGTCATCGGATCCAGTTCCTCCGCGGACTTCCCCTCACCCACCGTCCAGCCAGACGAAGGATCAGAAATCGGACTCAAAGGAAACCGCATCGGCTTCGACCTCGGTGGCTCCGATCGCAAATGCGCCGCCGTCGTCGATGGCGAAGTCATTTTTTCAGACGAAGTCGCCTGGGATCCCTACTTCGAAAGCGACCCCGCTTACCATCGTGCGGGCATCGTCGATAGTATCCGTCGTGCCGCCGCCCACCTTCCTTCTGTCGATGCCATCGGAGGTTCCTCCGCCGGAGTTTACGTCGATAGCAAAATCCGCGCCGCCTCTCTTTTCCGTGGCGTCCCCGATGAACTCTTCGCCGATCACATCGAAAACATCTTCTTCGAAGTCGCCAAAGAATGGAACGTCCCCATTTGCGTCGTCAATGATGGCGATGTCACCGCGCTCGCCGGGGCCATGTCGCTCCAAGACGGCTGCGTCCTCGGCCTCGCCATGGGGACCAGCGCTGCTGCCGGTTATGCCGACGAGGCCTCACGCATCACTTCTTGGCTCTCCGAACTCGCCTTCGTCCCCGTCGATTTTCAAGAGAACGCCACCGAGGACGAATGGTCCGGCGACATCGGTTGCGCCGTAAATTACTTCAGCCAACAAGCCGTCTCCCGCCTCATCGAACCCGCCGGCCTCGACATCGACCCATCCCTCGGAAAACCCGAGAAGCTCGTCGAAGTTCAAAAGCTCATGGAAGCTGGTGACGACCGCGCCGCGGCCATCTATCGGACCATCGGTTGCTACCTCGGCTACGCGGTCCCTCAATTCGCCCGCTTCTACGACATCCGTCATCTCCTCCTCCTCGGTCGCGTTTTGACCGGCAAAGGTGGCGAACTCATCATCGAAAAGGCCCAAGAAGTCCTCCGCGACGAGTTCCCCGAACTCGCTGCTACCGTCTCCCTCAGCACCCCTGACGAAAAACTCAAGCGCCACGGCCAAGCCATCGCCGCCGCGAGTCTGCCGAAGCTGGCGTAAGCTCCTACTTCTTCCAGCTAGCCACCACTTCCTGCTCGGTCCCATTACGATCAGCGTATTTCACAATACCGTGCTTCAAACCGTATTCGTAAACTTCCTTGGTCACCTTCACGTCGTAGCAACAATACTCCGCGATATTAAGCAGGTGCTCCTGATCGCCGGTCTTTTTGTAAAGCTGCCACCACTTCAGAGCATCCAGCCCATCTGCCGTCTTACTGGCATTGAGGGAAGCCTTCGCCACCGCATCAAGCTTTAGGCGATGCCCAAGAATTTCCTCGATATCCAACATCATATCGCAATTCACGGTCTGACTGACGAGATCGTAAATGGTGTAAGCTTGCAAAACCGGGTAGTCGAATTGGACATGATTGTATCCCACCACGAGGTCCGCTTTGATCAGCTGATTGACCATATCCTCGACATTTGACTCGTCGTAGATGTGATACTGACCGGTCTCGGTCGAATAGGTCACCCCCACCGACATTCCCATCTTATCCTTGTGGGCAGATCCTCCCACATCGCCAAAACTCCGCTGCGTTTCGAGATCAAAATATACTATTCCGGGCACAGCTACACGCTACGAGATGCTCGGCTCGGGAGCAAGAATCACTTCCCCTGACGCCTCATCTCTTCCTCCACGAGCGGGCCCAGCTCAGGCCACATCACGAACAAGCAAGCCCCGATGACAGTCGCCAGCAAAACCCAGTAACTGATCACACGATTAGAATTCAACTCACCCCCTGGAACCCGAAAACCGCTGTGAAGGTCCCAAAGCGGGGCTCCTTTCTTAAGCCCGAACCAAAGCGTCACCCCGTGCCCCAATATCATCAAAATCGGGTGCATCATGCCCATCCCCAAAACCCAAACTCTCATCGCCCGAATCAGCGCGTGACTGGTCGGTAAAAGTTTCCCCAGATGGTTTTCAACCCGCAGAGACAGCAGCCATTTTCCAGGAGTGAAACCAAAGGCACTGACTAAGGCCCCTTCCATCAAAATCGCCGGAAGCAGCGAACCAATAACCAACCAAGCCGAAGGCTGCGAAGTGGGATCTGGAACAATCGTAAATCCACCCAACCGCAAGAGACTGATCAAAATCAACTGATAAAGAAAATAATCAAAAATCCGCGCCCCAAACCTTCGCCACGCCAAAAACGGAGGCATTACGGTCGGAATCGGCGGAGGCTCGACCTCATCCTTCATGAACTCACCCTCCAGCACCTGAATCTCCCGCGCCGGCAGCCACCCTTCAGCCCCTTCGTGCCAAATCCGAGTGTCCTCCCCGATCTTCCCCTCACGAATCATCTCGCGCACCTCGTAGTCCTCAAAAGGCCCCGTCTTTTCTCCGTCCTCAATAATCCAAAGAAGCATAGTCTTAGAGATTACGAAGGGATTTAGCCGGATCGCGGAAAGCAGCCATGAGAGCCGGAACAAGCGCGGCAAGAAGACAAAGAATCACCGCAATCACACAAATCACGGTCAGTTGGGCCGGAACAATCAAAGCGGGTAACTCACTCATGCCATGAAACTCCGGCGGGAAGGGATCGATCCCGAATCCACGAAGAATAGTCACAATCCCCTCGCGGTAATGAATCGCCAAAAGCCCCATCCCGAGCCCCAAAAGCGCTCCGCCAACGCCCACGATGAGCCCTTGATAAACGAAAACCCGCACGATCTGCGAAGGCCGGGCCCCGAGCGCTTTCATTACCCCGATTTCCTGCCGCTTCTGCACCGTCACGGTATACATGACCGCCATGATGCTGAAGGCAGACAGCAGCGTAATGAATGAAAGCGCGAAGCTCATCATAACCTTCTCCGTCTTCACCAGCTGGAATTGTTGCGAATGAGTCACCATCCAGCTTTGCACCGCCCAATCAGATCCTAGCTTCTCTTGCAAAGCCTTGGCATTTTTTCTCGGCATGATAAGGATCCTCCACCCGTAGCCCAACCGATTCCACGCCCCCTTTCAGCCCCTTTAACTCCATCCCCAATGAGAGCGGTAGAAAAAGCTCCGGTCCCTGAGATCTCTGATTGTCCGAATAAACTCCCTGCACGATCAAAGTCTTGGGCACGACAAATTTCTCGATTTGGCGGAATCCCTCATTGTCCGCCTGCTCCAAGTCCAGCTCCCGTAAATCATTCAAAATCGCGAGAATCTCATCCTTCACCCCCGGCTCGTAGAAGTTAAAGCCTCCTTCCGTTCGGTTCGTCTCTGCCACCAGATCCCAGATCTCAAAAACCTTGCCTCGCTCCACCGGTCGCATTTCCTTCCCCTCCGATTCCTCCGGTCCATCTGGCGTCTCGACCTCAAGCGGAATCAAGGTTTGCAGCAACTGATGCGCTTTCAAAAGCTCGTTTGTCGAAGCCTTTTGCTCATCCCCCTCAGCCAAAAAAAGTCTCTTCACATCCGCCTCGAAAGATTCAAAGACATCCGGATAGAGATCCCACGCCCGTTGATCAGGAACATTGTAAACCGCCATCACCGCATCGAGATTACTCGCCGCGATCAAGCGGATTTCATCGCCCGGCCCTAAGCCAATCCCCTCGGCGAGTAGCTTTGAAATCACGACGTTCCGGTCCCCGTAAATCTTATTCTCATTGACCGGAGGAAAAACCGCCTCGCTTTCGTCCCCCAATGGAGGCGGCGGAAGTGAAGCTCCGCCATTATCCGATTCCTCCATCGCCAAATTAAAGTCCACCTTGCTTTCCGGATAATGCTCCAGATCCAGCATATCGCGCAAAGCCCCTACCTGATCCTCATTTTCAGTATTAATCGCCCGAAACCTCACCGGCCGCTGCCAGCGCTTGGAATCCAGCAGCACAAACCCCTCCACCAAAGCATAGGCACTTTCAAGCCCTTCTTCCTTCGTCAATTCCTCCTCCATCTCCTCCCAATTGTAGATCAAGCCGTCACCCACCCTCGAATAAACCGAGATGTGCGGCGAAAAACCGAGCAGAGTATCTTTCAAATTCCGTTCAAAGCCATTGTGAACCGACAATACGACAATCAAGACCATCGCTCCAAACGCCACTCCCAAGAGCGAGATTAAGGTGATAATCGACACGAAAGTGCGCAGAGGGTTCAAATACCTCAGGGCCAGGGTCCAGCTGAATGACTTCAAGATGGGGATCTCTACCTCTTCCCGACCACTCCCGCAACTCCACACTTCACAGCTTGGCCACTTCCCCTCAAACTCCCACCCGTGATCAAGTTCCTCCACACCCGCATTCGTGTCTCCGACCCCGCCGCTTC
>JBLHUR010000098.1:0-22925 GCA_047629805.1 Akkermansiaceae bacterium
CAAGGCCGCCTTGAAGCGGTTTTGAACTTCCAGACCCTGGTCGTCGACCTCACGGGGCTCGATGTCGCGAATGCTTCGCTTCTTGATGAAGCGACCGCCGCGGCCGAGGCGATGAGTCTTTCGCTCGCCATGAATCCGCGCGGCTCGCTCTTCTGGGTCGATGAGGAATGCCACCCGCAAACCATCGCGGTCGTTCGCACCCGTGCCGAGCCGCTTGGCGTGACGGTCGAGCTTGGTTCGGTTGATGATTTCGCTCCGCCCGAGGGATTCTTTGGGGCCCTCGTGCAATACCCTTCAACTCTTGGAAAGGTTCGCGATTTCACTGACTTTGCCGCCCAAGTCCACGAGGCCAAAGGTCTCCTGACCGTCGCGACTGATCTTCTCGCGCTCACTCTCCTTAAAGAACCCGGCGCAATGGGCGCGGACATTTGTGTCGGCTCCAGTCAGCGCTTTGGCGTCCCTCTCGGCTTCGGTGGACCACACGCAGCCTTTATTTCCTGCGTTGATAAGCTGAAGCGCAAGCTCCCCGGTCGCCTCATTGGCGTCTCGCTCGATTCCCAAGGGAACCCCGGTTACCGCCTCTCGCTCCAAACCCGTGAGCAACACATCCGCCGAGACAAAGCGACCTCGAACATCTGCACCGCTCAGGTTCTCCTCGCGGTGATGGCCTCGATGTACGCCGTCTATCACGGACCGGAGGGGCTTCGGGAAATCGCCAGCCGGGTGCACGGATTCACTTCGAGATTGGCTCAATCTTTGCCCGATGTCGTGAATGCTTCCTACTTCGATACGCTCACCGTGAAAGCGCCTTCGGGCATTCTTGAGAAAGCGCGTGAAGCTGGCTACAACCTGCGCGACTTCGGGGATGGACGTGTCGGGATTTCGCTCGATGAAACGACTTCCGAGGAGGACCTTCAAAAAATCGCCGCTCTCTTCGGAGCTTCGCTCTCCGACCAGGTCACAGAACTCGCCCTCCCGCGTGAAAGCGAATTTCTGACTCAGGATGCCTTCCACCTCTATCGCAGTGAGACTGAGATGATGCGTTATCTCAGCCGCCTTGAAAAACGCGACCTCGCGCTCAACGAGTCCATGATCCCGCTTGGATCCTGCACCATGAAGCTCAATGCCGCTGCCGAAATGATGCCTGTGAGCTGGCCGGAGGTTTCGAATCTCCATCCTTTCGTTCCACACGATCAAAGCATGGGCTACCGCGAGATGCTCGACGAGTTGTCCGATTGGCTCGCCAAGATCACCGGATTTGCGGCTGTTTCGCTGCAGCCCAATGCGGGATCACAGGGTGAATACGCTGGTTTGCTGGCGATCCGATCCTTCCACCTCGCCAATCGCGATACCGACCGAAAAGTCTGTCTCATTCCAACTTCTGCTCACGGTACGAATCCCGCTTCGGCCGTCATGACCGGGTTTAAGGTGGTCCCGATCACTTGCGATGATCAAGGAAACATCGACCGCGCCGATCTCAGCGCGAAGATCGAGGCGAACCGCGAAATTCTCGGCGCGCTCATGGTGACCTATCCTTCGACTCACGGAGTTTTCGAGGAAGGAATTGAGGATATTTGCAAAGAGATTCACGACGCTGGGGGCCAAGTCTACATGGATGGCGCAAACATGAACGCGCAGGTTGGTCTCACCAATCCCGGCATGATCGGAGCGGACGTTTGTCACTTAAACCTTCATAAAACCTTTTGCATCCCGCACGGGGGCGGGGGACCTGGCGTGGGACCGATTGGGGTGGCTCCGCATCTGGTCGAATTTCTCCCCGGTCACGAAGCGCTCGAAACCACCAACAACGTGGTTTGCTCCGCTCCTTATGGGAGCGCCTCGATCAACGTGATCTCTTGGATGTATATCGCCATGATGGGCGCCGATGGTTTGAAGGAAGCGACGGGGGTGGCCATCTTGAATGCCAACTACATCGCGCATCGCTTGCGGGAGTCCTTTCCCATTCTCTACACCGGTCGTGATGGTCTGGTCGCGCACGAATGTATCATCGATACCCGCCCCTTGACCGCACGAAGCGGGATCACGGTGGAGGACATTGCCAAGCGTCTCATCGACTACGGTTTCCACTCACCCACCATGAGTTGGCCGGTTGCCGGAACGCTCATGATCGAGCCGACTGAGTCGGAGTCAAAGGAGGAACTAGATCGTTTTTGCGATGCCATGCTCTCAATTTGCGAAGAGATAGAAGAAGTGGCGAGTGGCCAGCTGGACGCGAATGACAACCCGCTTAAAAATGCCCCCCACACTGCCGAGATGGTGATGGCTGACGAGTGGGCTCATTCTTATGGCCGCGAACGGGCCGCCTTCCCGGTCGCTCGCCTGCGACGCCATAAATTCTGGCCCGTAGTGGGTAGGGTTGACAATGTGCACGGAGACCGCAACCTCGTTTGCACTTGCGATACTGTCGAAGCCTATGCCCGGGAATCAAAATAACGACGTGCCAGATTGGCCGAATTGGGAACCAGAACTCCACGCCACCCTGATGTTTGTGCGTCAGGGGAGCCGCGTTCTTTTGATCGAAAAACTCACCGGCATCGGGATGGGGAAAATCAATGGGCCTGGCGGGAAAATTGATCCCGGTGAGAAGCCCGGGGAGTGTGTCATTCGTGAATGTCAGGAAGAGCTGCACATCACTTGTCTTGATCCTGTGAAGCGCGGTGAGTTATGGTTTGCGATGTCAAATCTTCCGGACATCCATTGCCATGTTTACACTGCAACGGAATTTGAAGGGACGCCGACGGCGACGCGGGAAGCAAATCCGCTTTGGTGTGAGATCGCGGAGATTCCTTTCGAGAGAATGTGGGAAGATGATTCCTACTGGCTGAAGCAGGCGCTGAATGGCGAGAGCTTCGACGCCAAGTTCCTCTTCTCGGAGGAAAAGATCATTTGGGACGATGTCGTGTTTGGAGAGAAGTCGCCCGGGCGCTGGCGGGGCTGGGCCTAAGGTTTACTCGTCGAGGAAGGGGTTGGATTTTGAGTTGCCGCGCTCTTTGGTTGGCTTCTCTTTTTGAGGAGGTGGGTTGGCTTCTCCTTCCTCGTAGCCGGATTCGGTGAGGTTGGAGAAGGTCATTCCCCAGTGTTCGAGGAAGAAACGTTTTTCGGTGGTGAAAAAGGTATCGGATCGCCCGATGAGGGGGCGGAGGGTGGTGGACATTTGCAGGGTCACGAGGAGGAAGATGCCGATCCAGATTCGGAGGGGCGCGGTTTTGCTCGTTCCGGTTTGGGTGAGCATTTTCAGGAGGAAGCCGGTTCCGAAGAAGAGGGCGATGAGCCAGGTTGCGAGAACGAGGAAGCCGAAGAATCCTTCTGAGTCGGTCGATTGGGAGAAGACCCAGAGGACGGGGGTGAAGCCGAGGAGGAGAGTGGCGATGAGGGCGAGCGCTCCCGCCATGCCTTGTGCCATTTCTTTCATCCCGAGCGTCGTTCCGGTGAGGGCAGAGAAGATGTAGAGGCTGGGGAGGCAGATGAGAGTGCTGAGGGCGATGCCGAGGAAGGTCTTCAGCGGTGCGGCCCAGAGTTGTTCGTGGAAGGAAAAACTCCCCAAGGTGACTCCAAAAATCAGGAAGCCGAGGAGGCTGAGGAGGAGGAGTTTTCCGATGACGGCACCAGGCGTTTTGCTCTCGCGGATTTCCTCGATGAGATTGAGGGGGCTTTTGAGGAGACCTTCGAAGAGGTGGCTCAGGCTGTCATTTTTTGAATCATTCATGGTTTTTTTGGAGAGGTGTCATTAAGGTTTCGGCTTCCCAAGGTCCGGAGTTGGGATGGAAAAGGGCGTGCCAATACCAAGCGGAAACTTCGGTCCATTGCTGGTGGTTTTCGAGGTCTCGGATTCTTTCGGTGACGAGAAATCCCTCTTGGTTTCGGGTGGCGTTGTAGCTGAGAAATTGGCGGCCTTGCTCATCGGTCTGGATGCTTGCATCGCTGATGGCGAAGCCTTCCGCTTTGAGGCAATGGTAGCTGGGATGGAGCATGCGGGAGGCGCGGTTGATGCGCCGGATGATCAAGGTGTCACGTCCGACTGCGTAGATTTTCAACTGACCGGGGAAGTTTTGAGCGAAGGCTTCTTCGCGTGGACTGAGGGAAATTTCTTCGACGGCGTGGCCCTGGTAGGAGGCGAGGGTGTCGAGATTTTCGGGAGTGGCTGAGCTTTGATTTCGAGCGGGAAGCAAGGTGATGAGCGAGACTCCGCAGGCCAGGGCAAGGAAACGTGGCGAGATTTGTTTTTGCGGGAGCTTGGGGGGATGGGTGCGGCGATGGAATTTCCGAGCGACGCTCGCGAGGGTGATACCGGCGAGGGCGAAGAAGATGAGGCCGATTCCTTGGTGCGCGAAGCCGGGGAGGGTGATCATTCCTGACTCCGGGAAGAAGAGGGCGGCGGCCCGGAGGATGTTGGCGAGGAGGCAGAGGGCCAGGGCGAGGAGGCTGAGTTGGAAAGTGCGGAGGTAACTGAGGCGGAAGAGGCCGGCGAGGAGCGCGGCGAGCAAGGCGGTGGCCCAGAGCATTTGGAGACCGCTGCATGGTGGATCGACCGAGACGATGATTCCTTTGAGCGAGAGTTGCACGCCGAGGCGCTCGACGGGATAGCCGAGAAGGTTGACGAAGAGGCGGGCCCCTTCGGCGGTGATGAGACGGAAGGGATACCCGAGGAAGAAATCGAGCGAGGCCTGCATGGGGAGCGAGAGCAGGAGGAGGCCGAATTGACCGGCTTGCCGGTGCATGCCAGTGAGGAAAGCGATGGTGGCGAGGGCGGGAATGGTCCGGAGAAGTGGAGGGAGGAAGAAGATCCCGATGGCGTAAATGATGATGGCGATTTCGGCGAGGCGGAGATTCGGGGTGTGACGGTTTTGAAAGGCGAGTCCGACTGCCAGAGTGAGCGCAATGAGGCCAAAAGGCTCCCCGCTGCCATTGCCGAGGCGGAGCCAATACCAGTTGAGAACTGGGAGAAAGGCGGCGACCAAGGCGATGATGGCGAGGAGTTTTCGGGTTTTCATGAAGGAAGTGGTGGGGCCTTCGCCGCTTGGCTTAGCTGGGGGGGGGAGGCTTGCTAACGAAGTGGCGCGGGCGGCCACCACTCTTGTTTTAGCTGCGGACTCGGAGGGAGAGGGTGATGAGACCGACGAGGATGACGAGGAGTCCGGATGCAGGCTCGGGGACTGATCCTGATGATCCTCCGCTTTTTGCCGAGTTGGTGACGCCTTGGGGAAGGGGCAGGGCTTGTTTCACCGCAAAGCTTTCCGCTTTGGGATCGCGCGCTTTTGGAGCGACCGCGACGAAGGAGGTGAAGGGCGTGAGTAGTTGGTATTTCAGTCCGAGTTTTGTGACTTCGTCAGTTTCGGATTTACGACCGGTGAGGGTGGCAAAGTCAGAGAGTTCCCGTACTTTGGCGCGGGCCCAGAGGACGGGGAGGGATGGGTTCTTTTCCTCGGGTGTGATCTCGAAGCTTTGCGAGATTTTTTGACCATCTCCGGTGGTCCCGGTCATGGTGATACTCCCGCTTTGTCCGCTCCATTTTCCAACGAGTGAGAGCGGCTGACCCGCGAAGAGGTCGGGCTGGCGGGCGGGGAGGAGATCGCGGAGGGTGATTCCTTCGGCTTTCAGTTGGATGTTGGTGAGGACGGGCGTGGAGATGGACTTGCAAAAGCGTTCTTTCGCTTCGTCGCTTTCGGTGGAATGGGAGACGATGAAGTGATCGTTTCCGGCGAAGTGGCTGAGGCCCTCGATGAGATGACGGTTGACGCTGGAGCCGACGCCGAGGGGGAAGAGGTTGGTTCCGCTCGCTTTGTTTTTGATGAGGTCGAAGACTTCGGACTCGGCGTCGATGAAGCCATCGGAGATGAGGACGAGGGAGCGTGAGCGATCGCGGTCATGTGGGAGAGCGAGGGCTTGGTCGAGGGCGTTGAGGAGGCGGGTGCCACCGTTTCCGCGGGCGCGTTCGAGGAAGTGGATCGCTTTGTCGATGTTTCCTTGGGTCGCGGAGAGGGATTTCGTTGAGAGGAGTTCGTTTGCTCCGGCGAAGAGGAGCATGTTGAAGCTGTCTTCCGGGCGGAGGGTGGTGGTGAGATCACGGAAGAGGTCTTTGGCGAGGTTGAGGGGAAAGCCTTTCATGGAACCCGAGACATCGATGACGAAGATGAAATCTCGCTCGGGGATGTCTTGTGAAGTGATTTGGAGGGGTGGCTCGAGTTGGAGGAGGAAGGCGTTTTCGTCTGCGCTTTGATGGGTGAGAAGGCCGCTTTGAATTTGCTCTCCGGCGAGCTGGTAGCGGAGGATGAAGTCGCGGTCAGGTTTGGCGGCGGGGAGAGTAAGCTGCGCCTTGGTCTTGCTGGTGAAGGTGATCTTGGCCTGGTCGTGGCTGGGGCAGGCGAGCGACTTGATCGGGAGTGGGCTGGTGAGAGAGAGCGCGACCGAGAAGCGGGTCGGGGTCGATTCGCCTTTCTTAAGGAAGGGATTGGAAATGCTCTCTTCGCTTTTGCTTCCTTCGCGATAGCGAGGGCCGATGGCGGTGGGGATGACCAGTTCGTAGAGGCTGGAATTTGGGACGAGGATTTCGCTGTAGCGAAGGGTGAGAGTGAGTTCGTCGCCGGGGAGGATGCGGGCGACTTCCATCGAGAAGAGGTTAGGACGTTTTTGGGTGAGGAGGCTGGCGGACTTGTTTTCCTTCTTTCCTTTTTCGAAGGTGGCGCGGGCTTGTTGTTTTTCTTGGATCTCGGCGATGATGGTTCGGTCGCCGATCTTCATCGTCATGCCGTGGACGGCGGATTTTGTTGAGGCGGGGAAGAGGTAGGTGGCGTCGATGGCTTGGTCGCCATCGTTGCGGTAGCTTTGCGTGAGTTCGACTTGCGCGATGGGTCCGGTGATGGTGACCTTGGAGTGGGAGGACTTGAGCGGGAAGGAGTCGATCTGGTGATCCCCGTGAACCTGAAAGTGAGGCGATTGCTCGGAGGCTTGGGTGAAGGTGGCGAGAGCGAGGAGGAGGGATAGCAGGGGTTTCATCGTGCTGGGACGATGGCACTGCTTTGTGAAAGCTTGATGATCCGAATGTGAAGATTCGGAGGAATCTTCCTCAAACGTAAATGTTCATCTTCGGGGGGCGGAGGAAGCCGATGAGGCTTTGGCCGGAGGTTTTGGCGAAGCTGATCGCGAGGGAGGAGGGGGCGGAAATGCCGGCGACGAGGGGGAGGCGGGCGGCGATCGCTTTTTGCATGAGCTCGAAGGAGACGCGGCCGGAGACGAGGAGGAAGCAGTTGGAAAAATCGAGTCCTTTCAGGAGGCCTTCGCCGATGACTTTGTCGAGGGCGTTGTGGCGGCCGATGTCTTCGCGGAGGAGGAGGAGCTCGCCGGTCTTTGAGAAGATGCCGGAGGCGTGGATGCCGCCGGTGGAATCGAAGTTAGCTTGGGCGGCGCGCATCGCGGCCGGGGCTTTTTGGATGACTGCGGGAGCGAATTCAGGTCGATTTTCGATGGGCGGGTGGCTTTGGAGGATGGCCTCGATGGTGGCCTTTCCACAGAGCCCGCAGGAGGAGGCGGAGAAGAGGTGGCGGGTGAGGCGTTCCCAATCGCAGAGATGATCGTCGATGAGAAAGACCATGGCGTGGTTGTCGCGCGCTTCGAGATCGATGCGGCGGACTTGGGCTGCTTTGTCAATGATACCCTCGGTGAGAAGGAAGCCCATGACGAGGATTTCGTCGTCGCCCGGGGTGCGCATGAGGACGGCGAGCGGCCGGCCATCGATGATGACTTGAAGGGGTTCTTCGACGGCGACGAAGTCAGCGCGCTCTTCAATTTCTCCTCCCGACCAGCGGGTGATTTTGGCGGGGGAAGAGGACTTTGACATCAGAGCTTAAACCAGGGGTGAAGGATATTCGCCGGAGTCGACGAGTTCTTTGATGCTGGCGACGACGTGGGGTTTGTCATTGGGATAGGTGATGCCAAACCAAGAGGAGGAGGTTTCGAGGACGTGGCAGTCGGCGACGGCGCGGTTGACGAGGCCATCGACGACGGTGGGGATGTAGCACTCGCTTTTATCTTCAGTGCCGTGTTCAGCGAGGAAGGTGCAAAAGTGGTGGTTGAGTTCAGTGAGGAAGGAGACGGGGAAGGCCCAGAGATTCATGGAGACCACGACGTCTTCTTCGACCTGGCAGGTGGATCCGTTGAGGGCCGTTCCTTCGATTTGGTCGGTATCCTTGCGGGAGATATTGATGACTTCCTCGACCCCTCTAAGGAGACCGTGGTCGGTCTGGCAGATGCCACGATTGACGGCACCGTGGTCGGAGAGGGTGTTGACGATTTGGTAGCCGACGAGAGCGTAATGGGCTTTCTGATCCTGTGGGAGATCGCGGGTGAGGAAGCTGGCGGCTTGTTGGTAGGCATCGGCTCCGTAGAAGTCGTCGGCATTGATGACGGCGAAGGGGCGGTCGACTTCATCGCGCGCGGCGAGGATGGCGTGGGAGGTGCCCCAGGGTTTTTCGCGGCCTTCGGGGACCGGGTATCCCTCGGGGAGATCGTCGAGTTTTTGAAAGGCGTAGGCGACTTCGATTTGGCGGGCGAACTTGCTGCCGACGCTGGTCTTGAAGGCTTCGGCGAAGTCCTCGCGGATCACGAAGATCACTTTGGAGAATCCGGCGCGGATCGCGTCGAAGACGGAGTAGTCGAGAACGGTTTCGCCATTTGGCCCCATCGGGTCCATTTGTTTGAGGCCGCCATAACGGCTACCCATTCCGGCGGCGAGAACAACGAGTGCAGGGGAGATTGCCATGTCTGAGATGATTTGGGCGGGATTGAGCGTGAATGGCAAGGGAGAATCTCGATTGTTTCCTTGGTCAAATCCGCTGGGGTGCGTTATTTCCCCGGCATGAAAATCTGCGTTGTTGGAAAAGGGGGGCGTGAGCATGCCCTGATTCGGGCTCTCCGTGAGTCAGCGAGCGAGCCTGAGGTGTTTTGCTTCCCCGGGAGTGAGGCGATCCATGAACTTGCAGGCGCGGGCAGGGTGGAGGCGCATGATTTGGATTCGTTGATCTCATGGATGACGATCGCGGGGATCGATCTTTGCGTGGCGGGTGAGGAGAGTTATCTGGTGACGGGCGAGGGACTGGCGAATCGCTGTGCCGATGTGGGGATCCCTTGTTGGGGCCCCCCCTTTGCGGCGGCACAGATGGAGGCTTCGAAGGAGTTTGCGAAGGAATTCATGCAGCGTCATGAGATTCCCACGGGAGCAGCTGCGGGGTGTGCCGATGTGGAGGAAGCGCGGGCCGCGATAGGGGGGAAGTATCCGACCGTGTTGAAGTTCGACGGATTGGCGGCGGGCAAAGGGGTTGCAGTTTGTGCGGATGAGGCTGCCGCGGAGGAGTTTTTGCAGGAGGTGATGGTGGATCGGCGTTTTGGGGCCGGGCGCTTGTTGGTGGAAGAATGTTTGGTTGGGCCTGAAATTTCCATCTTTGCGGCGGTGAGCGGTCCTGAGTATCTCATTTTGACTCCAGCGCGTGATTATAAGCGGATTGGGGAAGGGGACGAGGGTCCCAATACCGGCGGCATGGGCGCGGTCGCAAGTCGGCAGTTGGCTAATCCTGAATTGATGAAGCGGATCGAAGATGAGATCGTGGCTCCCACGGTGGCCGGACTTGAGACGGATCGTCTTAACTACAAGGGCTTCCTTTATTTTGGACTGATGCTCACGCAGGATAGTCCGAAGATTATCGAGTATAACTGCCGCTTCGGCGATCCCGAGTGCCAGGCGGTGATGCCGCTGGTGTCTGGTGATCTAGCTGAGTTTTGTCTCGCAGGAGCGAAGGGTGTTTTGAAGCCGGAGTTACTTTCCTTGAGCGAAGGTTGGTCGGTTTGTTGTATTTTGGCATCGGCTGGATATCCGGAAAGCTCGCGGGCTGATGATGTCATCAGAGGACTGGGTGAGGTGAGTGATGCTCGAGTTTACCATGCCGGGACGAAAAAGGTGGGTGACGATTGGGCTACCAATGGGGGACGTGTTCTCGCGATCGTCGCGGGGGGTGAGAGCAGGGAAGAGGCGGTCGAGAAAGCCCATGCCGAGGCTGCCAAAGTGAGCTTTGACGGAAGTCTGCGACGTGCTGATATTGGGCGGATGCACTTTTAGGGTATGAAAAAGCGATGAACTTGCTGAAGCGGGATCAATCATTGCAAACTGTCAAAAATCACCCTTGCCCTACCTTCATCGCGGTGGATAGTTCCCCCATGAGCGATGACGACAAAGGGGGACCCAAGGGACCGGACTATCCCAATCCGGAAGAATTGCGCAAGACCCTCGAAGGGATGTTTGGAAAGATGGGGAAGGGTGGCTTTCGTTTTCCCGGGATGGGGGAATCTCCGTTCTCAGATGAAACGAAAACCGCGGACCCAGAGCCCGTCGCGCCGCCGGTCGAGGATATTTTTAAATTCGACCTTCTGCCTCGCGATATTAAGGCGCACCTTGATCGATTCGTGATTCGCCAAAACGAGGCCAAGAAGGCGCTCGCGATCGCAGTTTGTGATCACTACAACCACGTGAAGGCGCTGAAGGCGTCGGATGAAGAGGGAGAGCGTCTGGAACTCCAGAAGCAAAATGTCATGGTGGTGGGGCCGACCGGGGTTGGTAAAACCTACCTCGTAAAGCATATCGCCGAACTGATCGGAGTGCCTTTTGTGAAAGCGGATGCCACCAAATTTTCCGAGACCGGTTACGTGGGCGGAGATGTCGATGATCTCGTCCGAGAGCTCGTTTCGAAGGCCAATGGAGACGTTTCACTTGCGGAATTTGGCATCATCTACATCGATGAAATCGACAAACTCGCCTCCAGTGGGGGAGGCGGCATGATGGGGCGGGACGTGAGCGGGCGCGGGGTCCAGACGACCCTGCTCAAGCTCATGGAAGAGACCGAGGTGCCACTTCGGAATTCCCAGGACATGCGTGGCCAAATGATGGCCATGATGGATATGCAGAACGGTAAAAAGGAAAAGGATACCATTAATACGCGGCATATTTTGTTCATCGTGAGCGGGGCCTTTACGGGTCTCGAAAAAATCGTGCGTAAGCGGAGCAAGGGCTCGCAGATTGGTTTCTCCGCCGAGCAAGCCGAACCGGCGATGGATGGTGAACTTTTCAAACAAGTGACGACGCAGGACTACATCGACTTCGGATTTGAGGCGGAGTTTATCGGTCGGATTCCGGTCCGCGTGGTGTGCGAACATCTTGAAGCAGCAGATCTTGAGGCGATTCTAAAATACTCCGAAGGGAGCTTGTTGCGTCAGTATGAACGTGAGTTTGAGGCCTACGGAATTGAGGTGAAATTTAAAGACAGCGGGATCGCGAAGATCTCGGAATTAGCCGCGGATGAGAAAACCGGGGCGCGTGGACTCATGACGGTAGGAGAAAAAATTCTCCGTGACTTTAAATACGAACTCCCGGGAACCTCGGTGACGGAATTGACGGTCGATGCCGACCTTATCGAGAATCGCGAAAAGCATCTCGAAGGATACCGTGAGCTTGGAAAAGAACTTGTGGTAGAGAAGGCCCGCCAGGAAGTGGATGCTTTTATCCGTGAGTTTAAAGAGAAGCACGGAGTGAAAATCAAACTCTCCAATGAGGCGGTGGCCCGCTTGGTCAAGACAGCTGGCGATCAGGCTCGCAGTGTCTTCCAGGTTGCTCGCCAACATTTTCGTGACTACCAGTTTGGCTTAAAATTGATTCAGAAAAACACGGGGCAGGGTGAATTTCACCTGGACGAAGCAGCGGTCGAGAACCCCGATAAATTTCTAAGCGAGCTCGTGGTGCGGTCCTACAAGGATGTTGGGGAGTAAGCGGTGAAGCCTCTCTCGGAAATGATTTCGTTTCATTCTCTCCAAGAGCTATCATGTCCCCATCAAGCGACATTTTTTCCTCCTCCTCTTCCTCGTTTCTTTTACTAGATTTACTGCGGGCCGGGTGATCCTGCTTTCGATGGACGGGCTCAGGCCCGATGCCATCACGATTCACGATCCTGAAAATGTTCCCAACTTCTACCGCTTAAGAACCGAGGGAGCCTTCACGGACAACGCGCGCACGGACTACCATTACAGCTCCACCCTTCCCAATCACACGACGATGGTGACAGGGCGGCCGGTTCTCGGGCCCTGTGGACCATCGTCTCATCGTCAATTCAGGTGGAGCTGCCACGCCGCTTCATGCCCACAGTTACCTCGCAAGTTTGTTCGATGTGGCCCATGACCGCGGACTGACGACGGCGCTCCTCGCGGCGAAGAGTAAGTTCGGAGTTTTCGATTGGAACTACGATGCTCATCGTGGGGCCATGGGCCAGGAGTCATGGCCGGGGCCCAACTTTACGAACTGAATCCGGATTACAAAAATCCTGGCAGTTCACGGCCCGCGATTGATGCTCCCCGACCAGCGATTCTCAGTGGCATGGCTGGAAATCTCGCCCTGCAACTTCTTGGCCTACCTCCCATCCCGGGATCCTGTCTGAATCTCTCCCAACAGCTTCGAGTCGGAGCGCCGGTAACCTTCGCTTCCCTCCATCCGGACCTCGAGCCGACGGGTGATGCCAATCGCAACAGGCTCAGTAATTTTTGCGAGTATGCTCTCGGGGTTGATCCTGAAGGGGACACCCGAGAAGACGTTCTGCCTCGGATGGAGGGAAAAACGCTTACGATTTCACGCCGCATGAATGCGATCGACATTACCATGGGGATCGAGATCAGTGCCGACCTCGAAAGTTGGCATCCACTTTCCGAAGGCGTGACCTATCTCGTAGAAAGTTCCGAGGAAACCAGGGAAGGGAGGAAGGAGCGATTGAGTTTGCCGATGCTTCTTGGCAAGGTCTTCTTTCGACAGACCTTTGAACAGAAGCGGGAAGACTAGGTGGAATGGCACTCGGATAAGGTCAGATCGGTGACAGAAGGCACGATCCCAACTTGGCCAAAGGCCTCGTTTAAACCAGCCTGGGGCAGAATGTAGTGCCGCCCCAGGTGGGAGCGTAATCGTGTCAGTTGTCTGAAGGACAAGGTCATGGGAGTCGGCTTATGAGGTTCACCTTCAGCGAACAGTTCCCACTAACTTGGCACCCAGCGCGATGCGCTGGGCCGGTATCAAGAAGGCCTTTGGCCAAGAAATCCCCCTTATCCGCCAGCTCTCCTAGACCCGCCTCTCGGCTTGGAGAGACTTTGGCGGTCCCAGAATTTCCGCTAACAGGAGAGCCTCCCGTGCCGCCGTGGGGCTGGAGAGATGCCTTTGCACACGGAGCTTGGTCGAAGTAAACGACTGTTGCTTCGAAGGAGAGCGTTGCTTTAAATTCTCCAAGGCTTTTCTCTCAGCAGCGGTCAACGTCGGGCGGACCGGGGCCGCGCGTGTCGCGGGTCCCGGAGTCCGGGCGACCGGAATCGGCGGAGGCGCTTGCGTTTTGACCGGCAGGCTCAATTCCATATCGGCCCGTTGCCGCTTGAGTTCGGCTTCGTAGAGATCGTAAGGATCAACGTAATCCTCCTCCTCGCGTGCCGGTGGTTCGGTCCCGTTATTCTTTTGGCCCCTTTCCAGAAAGGCCTTGATCGCCCCAATCACCACCATCGCAAGAACGATGACGACATTGGGATTGAAGGGAAGATCAGCCAGGATGGTCATGACTTAAGCTTTTGGAGTGCTGGGACCTTCCTCACCGATCGAGTCGCGCATTTTGGTGTCGGCGTTGACGTTCTGATATTTGACGTAGTCCATGACACCGAGGTTTCCATTGCGGAAGGCTTCGGCAATTGCCAAGGGCACGGTGGCCTCGGCCTCCACGACCTTGGCCCGCATTTCCTGGGTGCGCGCGGACATTTCCTGCTCGGAAGCGACCGCGGCGGCGCGGCGCATTTCGGCTTTTGCTTGCGCGACTTGCTTGTCGGCTTCGGCCTGCTCCGTTTGGAGGCGAGCCCCGACGTTATCAGCGATATCGACGTCGGCGATATCGATCGAGAGAATGGAAAACGCGGTCGCTTCATCGACCCCTTTTTCAAGGACCAGACGTGAGATGGAATCGGGATTCTCAAGCACCGTTTTATAGGAGGCCGCCGAACCCACGGAGGTGACGATTCCTTCGCCAACCCGGGCGATGATTGTTTCTTCGGTGGCACCGCCGACAAAGCGGTCGAGATTGGTGCGGACGGTAACACGAGCCCGGACATTGACCCCGATCCCATCTTTCGCCACCGCCGTGATCTTAGTGATGCCGTTGCTGGGATTAGGGCAATCAATGACCTTGGGGTTGATGGAAGTCCGGACCGCTTCGAGCACGGTTTTGCCCGTGTCCTTGGTGGCGAGGTCGATCGCACAAGCCCGGTCGAAGGTGAGGGAGATACCCGCCTTTTCAGCGGCCACAAGCGCGAGGACGACGTTGACAATATCTCCCCCGGCGAGGTAATGCGCTTCCAATTGATCCGTGGTGTAGGTGAGTCCGGCCTTGGCCGCTGTAATGCGGCTGTTCACGATGATGCTGGGAGGAACCTTCCGGAAGCGCATCAGGACTAGATTTATAAGGCTGACGGGAGTTCCGGCGGCGCGGGCCTGGATCCAGAGACCGAAGAAGTTAATGAAGATGACCCCCACGATAAGAAGGGCGATGATACCAAGAACGGCGAAGATGAGACCAATTTCGATTGCTGCTAACATAAATTGAGCTTATACGGTTCGGCGGATCATGCAATTTGAAGTTTGAGTTTTGCTGATTGAAAAATAATGGTCAAAGGCGTGAGCAAGGAGTTAAGGACCATCGGGGTGATTGCAGGAAACGGAATTTATCCCGAAACCTTCGTGCGGGCGGCCCGCCGGGAAGGGGCCCGGCTCATCGCCGCGGCCTTTAAAGGGGAGACGAAGGAAGAATTTGCGGAAACGGTCGATGAATTGAAGTGGTTTCGCGTGGGCCAGTTAGGAGGAGTGATTAAGTTTTTCCGCAAGCACGGGGTGACCGAGGCAATCATGGTGGGGCAGATTGCTCCTCGGAATCTCTTCGATCTCTGGCCTGATTTAAGAACCCTGAAGGTTCTTCACGCAGTGAAGGAGCGTAATGCCGAGTCGCTTTTTGGCGCAATCGCGGCCGAGTTGCAGAAGGACGGGATCACTCTTCTCCCGGCCACTACTTTTCTGGAGGATCAGATGGCGGGCGAGGGACATCTCTTTGGGCCGGTGCCGGGAGAGCGGGATTGGGAGGACATTCGTTTTGGCGACAAGATCGTGAAGCAAACCAGTGCCCTCGATATTGGACAAAGTATTGTCGTGAGACGCGGAACTGTTTTAGCGGTGGAGGCTTTCGAAGGAACGGATGAATGCATTCGGCGTGGAGGAAAGCTGGGGAAGGGGACCGATGTCACCTTGGTCAAAGTCTCGAAGCCCAATCAGGACATGAGATTCGATGTTCCCGTGATCGGGCCCAAGACGATCGACAGTTGTCGCGAGGCCGGAGTGGGAACGATCGCGGTGGAAGCAGGGAAGACTCTTTTTCTGGGCCGAGAGGAAATTGAGAGCAAATGCCGGGAGGGCAAAATCACGGTCGTAGGATTTTCCTGACTTCTTGGCACAGGTTGGCTTGACAGGGTGCTGGGAAAAATGAAGACTCCGTCCGCTTTCCAAGAGAAGCAGCCGGCGTGGCGGAATTGGTAGACGCGCGCGATTCAAAATCGCGTTTCTTCGGAAGTATGGGTTCGATTCCCATCGCCGGTATTTCTTCTCTTGATGTGGTAGGGTTTTTCCTTTGCTTGGAAGCCTGCGATTATCCATCTTTGTTTGATATGAGAGGGTGCCCACTGCGCCCGTTGGCTTCCCAGTCGGTGCAGGATGTCCCCTACTTCGATGGCGGTCCATGAGTGGAAGCGGTGAATCTTTCCAATTGGAAGATCCTGCACAAATTCCGCCAGCGCCTAACCAAGGTTCAGGCACAACGTGATGAGGCTTCCGGACCGTCGCCCAGAGATGTCGACCCGAAGCGCAAGCTTCTGGAAGAGGACGACTTCAGCCTCATGCTCTTCGGGCTGCTTAATTGACCCTGATTGATGGTTCTCTCATTCCCGCCCTGCCTCGAATGCACTGTGCCCTTTGGCTCAATGACGAGAACCGCGCCGCCAAACTCCACCTCAAGTTCAAAGTCCGAAGAGGTCCCCTTTGGGGAAGGCCGCGACCCGATCAGGCACGGCGCCGGATTACGGATGTTGTGAATCGAAGCGGAACGGAGATGGACACTCCGCAGGAGGGCCCGCAGGGCGAGGCGAAGCCGGAGTCAAATGGCCATCGATGCTGGAGGCGTGACAGACCGCTCGCTCTGACAATTCGACCGACCAGCGGGAGGCTCGTCTTTCTGGCAAAACGCTTTGAGCCACCGAACAGCTTGGGGGAGGACTTTCAACGTGGTTGAAACGTCCTTTGCTCTTAGTGCGGGAAATAGAACGAGGCGTGCCTCGGTGAGAAGGGAGAGGTTTTCTTTGAGGGCGGTGAGGTCCTTGGAGTGGCGCTTGCGTTTGTCCATGGGATGAAAGGGGGGAGTGATTTAGACGCGGACGCGGGTCATGAGGGGTTCGAAGCGGTAGGTGGCGGGGCGACGGCCTGAGGAGGCGCGGATCGTTTGAAGCATTCCTTGATCCAGTAGGATGCGGGTGAAGCGGGCGGCGGTGGCGGCCGGGATGCCACTTTTTTGAGTGAAGCTGCTGTTGCGGAAGATCGGATTGGCAAAGAGGTAATCGAGGGCCACCACCGACCATTTGGAGGAGAGGACGGAGGAGAAGTGGGATTTCATTTCCTCGTAGAGACTGCGGATGGACTCGGCGACGGCGAGATTGTCCTGAGCTTGTTTCTCCACGGCGGTAAGGAAAAATCGGCACCACTCTTCCCATGAGCCGGTGCGGGAGGTCTTGCGCATGAGGTGGATGTATTCGTCCTTATGATCTTCAAAAAAGCGGCTGATG
Organism: Akkermansiaceae bacterium; assembly: GCA_047629805.1. GTDB lineage: Bacteria > Verrucomicrobiota > Verrucomicrobiia > Verrucomicrobiales > Akkermansiaceae > SW10. The sequence continues at coordinate 16,948 of JBLHUR010000098.1, forward strand.
TAGAAATGGGGAGCGGCAATGACGCCGGAGTTCCACAGGATGAGGGTGACGAGCATCCGTCCGACGCGCCCGTTCCCGTCCTCAAAGGGGTGCAGGGCCTCGAACTCAAGGTGAGCGAGAGCGGTGCGCACCAACAAGGGGAAGGTGTCCGATGCGAGGAAGGAAAAGAGGGTCTCGATTCCACCAGGAAGCTGCTCGGGGCTGATGGGGATGAAGCGGATCACGCGAGAGTTTTGCTCGCCGACGTAGTTCTGCTCTTTCTTAAAGGCTCCGGGTGACTTGGTGGCTCCGCGGCCCCACGAAAGGAGTTGGCCGTGGATGCTCTTCAGGAGTGAGGGGCTGAGTGGGTAACCCTGCTCCAGTTGATTCTGGGCCGAATTGAGGGCGCGGCGGTAGAGGATGGTTTCGATGACCTCTGATCGGACCTCATTGGGGGGGGCGTTCTCCCTCCTCGTTCTCGGCTTGATACTGGAGGATCTCATCCATGGTGCTGATGGTGCCTTCCATCCGTGAGGAGATGACGGCCTCCTGGTTGCGCAGAGGAGCTAGGAGGATCTCGCTGTTGTGCATCCCCTTGAGCATCTGATCATAGCGAGCAAGAGAATCAGTGGCCTTGAGGAGAGGTTCCATGAGGGCGGAATAGTCCAGCTGGTCAGGAGGAAATTGCCCGGAATGGTAGGAAACTGCCCCTTTGAGATCTAACTCTTTGCTGCTCATTTGTGAGGTTATTTAGGTCTAAAATATTTTTGGTGTCAATATTTCGAGGGAAATGAGACGCCATGGTTTTTGTGGTCCATGGATGCACCGCAAACAAATTTGTTTTTCAGAAAACCCGCGAAGTGAGAGACAAGCTGATTTGAGCGTTGAAAATGCACGACAAGGAATAGAGGGAGTGAAGAGAGGTCGACGAGGAGGTCAGGGCCGTGGTCCATCCTGCGGCCACCTTGCGTGGCGGGGTTGAACTGCTGGCAGAGCCTGGCATGGGTTCGGAGCGGCCCTTGCTGGCGGTGCGGGCGGGGTCCATGCGGAAGTCGTTCAGGCCGAGGTCTGTGATTGAGGGATTCGTCGAGTGAGAGGTCCGGCCAGGAGTTGACGAGCTGGATCGCTTCATTGGACTTCTTTTTCCCGGCCCCAAAGAAGTCGGTGGCAGCATCGAGCATCTGCTTCTTCCAATCGGAAATCTGAGCGGGATGAATCTGGAATTCTTTGGGGGGTTCTGAGGCTGTCCTGAGCTTTTTCAGAGCCTCAATCGCAACCCGAGCTTTAAATTCGGGGTCGTGTCTTCTTATTTTACCTTTCATTAGTTTTATTCAAGAAAGGGATTGACCGTCGCTCTCTATAGGAATAGAAAGCGACCTCATGAAATTGAAAATCCTCTTTCTCACCACTAGTATTTTAGCTGGTTCTCTTCTCGGCACCAACGCCGCCTTTATTGACTTAGGTCCTAACGTGAAAGTGGTTTTCACCCAAGTTACGGTCGACGGTAACGTCGTTACCCAAGCGGTCGCCACTATTACTGAGACTGCCATTGACGGCACCATCACCGTGAAAAAACAGACCGAGGTAGTCGTTCCAGATGGCTCAGGTGGTTTCGTGAAGACGGTGACTCAGGATGAGACGGTAGCAACCCTCACTTCTGGCACAAGTTATACTGTGACTACTTCGAGCGAGGTGTTGACGACTCCGCTCGACGACATGATGGTTGAGGGCACCACTACGACGGCTGCGACCACTTCCACGGATCCAGTCGTGGATTTCGATGATCTTGATCTTCCTCCTTCCACTGAGTTCTACCCAGTCGACGATGAGTTTGTCGCTCCTGGCATTAGCCCTGCTTAATAGGAGTGCTGCCTGATTTCTTAATTTGCCCCTCATTTAGAAAAACTTCTCCCCATTAATTCAATGAAAACCCAATTTCAAGCCCTCCCGTTAGTTGGCATTTCCGCTCTCCTTAGCTTCTCAGCTCAGGGGGCAACTTCAATCACCTACAACTTTGAGTCGCAGAGCGATGGCGACCTGTTCGCTGGTGATGTCGCTGGTTGGACCCAGGATCAACCCAATCTGGTTGCCTTCGGGACGACCTTTCCGCTCGGATACATCGCGTCGTCGAATTTCTCCGGCGTTCCTACGAATGCTGGCCACCTTGGGACGCAGAGAGCGAATACTCCTGATAACGCATCGACCACTCTCACAGGCGTATTGGGTTTGTCGGGAATCGTCGGTCCAACTGATATTCCTCAGGTCAATCTGAATCTCGCTATTATTGATAATCCTGGGGATGTCTTCGCAGGCCGCGATGCTTTTAGTGTGGTGGTGAAGTCGGGTGCTGGTGCCGTCATGGCGGAGATTGACTTCACCCCAACTTCCGGAGTTGAGCAATTTTGGGATATTTCAGCTGGAATTAGCGGTTCGTCATCAGCGACTGCTCTCAAGGCTCAGGCGGGCCAGGGATACCTGTTTAATATTAATTTTGGTGCTTCTGAGACCTCTTTCTCTCTTGCTGGATCAGGAGGAGTGATTCCTAATACCGTTTTCTTGACCTCAGCGGCTCTTGCCGTGACTGACTTTGGAACGATTGAGATCATCCACAACCCTCTTGCTCCAGTTGGCACCTCGGCTAACACCCTTACCTTCGACAATGTGCAAGCTTCCATTCCCGAGCCATCTGGGGTCGCGCTCTTACTCCTTGGGTCTCTCGGGCTCTTAGGTCGACGCCGATCCTAGGTTCTGGAGTTCCTTAATTTTCTGAATGAGTGCAGTGGATCAAATGATCTCCTGCATTCATTTGGGTCAGTAGCCGCTTATTGCCCCCAATGAGATCATTGTTTTTAGTAATTGCAAAACCCAGAGGCTTGATTCTCGTCGGCTTATTATCTTTCAATGCTTTTGGAAGAGATGTCGTCGCAGAGATGCCCTCTTTGCCGTCCGGTTACTCAACTGTAAATGCCGCTAAGGCTCAGGACAAGGATCGCGGGGGACTTGATGTGACTTTGAGGCTGAGCAATCTCTACGACTCAAACATCACACATGCCTCGGGCAACGGGACCGATAACGTCGTCTCAGAATGGCTCATCACACCGAGTTTGCAAGCATCCTATCTCCTCAGAAACAGCTTATGGCAGCTTGGAGCCCGCGTAGGCCTTGAGCGTGATTTATACCAGGAGCTTGATGAGTTTAACGCCACCAATTATTCTGGGAAGGCGTTCGGAGGGTATAAATCCAAGAAGGTGGTCGCTTCGTTCACTTCCGGAATTTCTTCAACTTCGGGCTTCAACCGTTCGACGAATGGTTTTACCGAACAATTTTCCTACCATAGCGGTCTCCTCGCAAGCTACCGTTTCACGGGTAAAACTTCTCTTCTCGCTTCTTGGAAGCAGCGGACGACCGAAAGTCAAACAAGCGGGTTTGGGGACACCTCTTCGCTCACCACCGGCCTCTCTGCTCTCTGGAATGCCACCCCCCTGATCAGTCTCGGCCCCGGATTCCGATACGGAACGAGAACCGGGGTAGATAACGAAGAGTTTACCGTGATCGGTCCTACTTTGCGGGTCGATTACCAGCTTTCCACGAAAATCAAATTGCGCTCCTCGATCGGGGTTGATTTTACCGACTCTCCTTTCACGGGCGAAGATACTCTTTGGAATTGGGCGGCCTCTCTCAACTATCGGGCTTCCGCTCTCTGGGGTTTTGATTTGAAAATGATTCGGGACACCCGCGCGACCTATTCCCAGGGAGGGGGCTTTGATGAGATTTCATCCTATCGTTTCAGCTACTGGCGTAAGGTCCGCAGAGCACGGGCCGAGTTGGGGGTTTCCTATGAGGATCGTAGCCCCACCGATTCTCAACCAACCGTTGCCGGCATCAGGGATTCAAATTATTTGACTTTCTCTGCCGCCCTCACCTTCCCGCTCTACAAAGATCAAGCTGACCTGACTCTCAATATGATCTGGAAAGATCAATCCACTTCAGACCGGAGCCAGTCATGGGATGGACTTCAAACTGGCTTAGGAGTCCAATGGCGTTTCTGATTGTGAAACGACCAACTGACTCAAACATTCTCCCCCCCAAAAAAAGAAATGAACCCCATAAAATCGACTCGTTATTTATCCCTCCTCTTAGGGCTTTTGATCTTTCCAAACCTTAGCCAGGCTCAGGCCAAGGCAGATCTACGCTCGACCTACATCTTGCGCGCTGATGATGTCGTGAAGGTCTCCGTTTACGAGGAGCCGGACCTTGCTGCGGAGGTCAAAATTCTTAAGTCCGGACAAGCGGTTTTCCATCTCATCGAATCAGTCGAAATCGGAGGGCTCAGCTTAATTGATGCCTCCGAGGAAATTCGCATGCGATATGAGGCTGATTACATCCGCTATCCTAAGGTGACCTTAACCGTCGTTGATTATGCCAAGGAACATGTTTCTGTGATCGGACAGGTTAAGGAGCCCGGGAATGGCAAGGTTCCCATCCCGGATGACGGGATTGATGTCGGAGCGGCTCTCGCCACCGTTGGCGGGATTTCTGAAACCGCTGATCCCTTGAATATTCAGTTGATCACCGCCGCGGGTCAGACTCGCGTTCTCACCTACGCCGCCATTCAGGGGGACTCCGGACGCATCGAAATGAAGTCTGGGGACAAACTCATTGTAAACGAAAACAAATTTGCCCGCGACTCGGTTGCCGTGATCGGGGTCGTACAAAAGCCCGGTCGCTTTCTTGTCTCCAAAACAAGCGGCCAGATGAATCTCGCCGCCGCTCTTGCCTCTGCTGGGGGGCTTGCTCCCGAAGCTGATGTTTTAAAAATTGATGTCACCATCTCGGGTAAAACCAGAAGCTATCCCTACGCCGCGATCCAAACCGGCCAGGCCGGACAGCTGATCTTGAGAGGCGGAGACAGCGTCATGGTTCCTAAAAGCCCTTTCTTCAACACCACCATCACCATTCTCGGACAGGTTAAAAATGCCGGAGCCATCGCCTTCCCTCTCAATGGCGAATTTAATCTCTTGACCGCGATCGCGATGGCTGGCGGGGCCACCGAGCTGGCCGATCTTAAAAAGGTGAGCGTGACCCGGGGTCAGCGCCGGATCCTCTATGATGTCCGGAAATCCGGCGGAGACGGGCTTGCCGCCGTCAAACTCAGACCGAACGATGTTATTAATATCCCTGAGCGGTGGTATTAATCGCAACTGAATTGATAAGAGTAACTCAACGATCAATCTTTGTTTTAACGAGATGTCCAAGCCCGTGCCTATTTTCAAGATGAAGAAGTTTTTTCTTTGCCAAAACCTCTCTCTGAAGGCTATCCCCAACCCATAGATGGCCCGCCGCAAACAATCACGTCCTAAAGAGGCTGAACTCGATCCCTTTGACGACGAAGAATATCTTGACACCGAGACAAATTCATCTCGCGAGCGCCTCCAACAGCTGATTCGTGATCTCCTCGGACGTTGGCACTGGATCGCCCTCGGCCTCGTCCTCGGGGTCCTTGGGGCCCTCTACTATCTCGCAAAGGCCCCGAATGTCTATCAGGCGACTTCCTCTCTCCTCGTGAAGCAAGGGGCCGCGACCATGATCCCCGGGAATCAGACGGAAGATATGGATCTTCGTTCAGATGATGCCGTCAATACCGTCGCCGAACGGGTCAAGCGTTTGGACCTGCTCACTTTGGTGGCCCAGCTCCCTGAAATCAAGGGACTTGATGGCCTCATCCCCGAGCCTACGAATTGGTTTCCGGACTGGTCCCAGGACTGGCTCGGGGGATCCGGCGCAGAAGCGGGTGGGAAGCCGCTAACTTCTGCCGAACTGGGCGCCACCATTGCAAAATGGATGGAAGTCAGCGTTCGTCGAAATACCCGTCTTCTCGACATCACGATTCAGCACCGCTCACCGGAGATCGCCCAGAAATTGGCGGATGCCATCGCCAATGCCTATATCGATGAACTCACTGGAAAACGCTTGGGCAACAATACCTCGTCCTCTGACAT
>JBLHUR010000099.1:0-22691 GCA_047629805.1 Akkermansiaceae bacterium
TCTTAGCGGCGGCGGCGGAGAAGGACAGCAGCAGTCGCGAGGGCAGTCAATATAGCCACCAAGATTCCTGAAGGAACAAAAAAAAGGGGCCTTGGGTCTTCGGATAGGCCGTGACCCTACATTGGGGGGAAATATCCCAAATTTTTTTAACGGGACAGACCGCCTCCGATAGACATGCGAATCGCCTGAAGAGGCGACGAGTACTCGGTTGCGGAGGAGGGGGGACCGCTGGACGCTTCCCGGTGAGAAGCGCGGCAAGGAGAGTCTTGACCTTCGAAAGTAAGGTGCTGATTCGCCCTTGAAGGGGCAGGAAAAGAGGCCTCTATCAGGAGGTGGCCTTAGAGCGGACGTGCCCTTTGACACGTTTGAAGCCGACGAGTTCTTGTTCCTTTTCATCCCACAGGCGGAAGGTCAGGGACTTGAAACCTTTCATGAAAGTCAGGGGTTCGACGTCTTGAAAGATTTGGTGGGAATTGTGACAGGCCTCGAGGTTGTAGTTGGGGATTCGCGAGCTAAGATGGTGAATGTGATGGAAACCGATGTTTCCAGAGAACCATTGGAGAACTTTGGGGAGTTTATAAAAAGAACTTCCTTCGAGAGCGGCACTTGTGAAATTCCAGTCGTCCTTCCTTTCCCAGTAGACGCCTTCGAATTGGTGTTGAACGTAGAAAAGCCAGACTCCGGAAACTGAAGCGACGCAAATCGTGGTGAATTGAATGAGGAGGTAAGGGAGCCATCCGTAGATCGAGATTAGGGCGACGGCGAAGAGGCCGATGGCGAGGTTCATCCACCAGACCGATTTCCGGCAGTGTGGCTTTGCGCCGGGGGTGGCGAAGCGTTCCCGAATGACGAAGAGGTAAAGGGGGGCGACAACGAAGAGGACGAAAGGATTTCTCATCGTACGATAGACGAAGCGCGTCCCGCGGGAAGAGCCGAGGTATTCATCGACCGTCATGGTCCAGACATCGCCGGTCCCGCGGCGGTCGAGGTCACCCGAAGCGCTGTGGTGGACGGAATGTTCCCATTTCCAATGGCTGTAAGGGGTGAAGGTGAAGATGCCGGAAATGAATCCGATGAGGTTGTTGGCGCCCCGAGATTTGTAAAATGAACCGTGGCCGCAGTCATGGAAGATGATGAAAACCCGAACCAAGATGGCCCCGGCGAGCAGCGCGATGCCAAAGGTCAGCCAGTAGGAGACAGAAAGAGTGAAATACATGGCAGCCCAGAGTGCGACGTAGGATCCCAGTGAGTTGATGACTTGCCAAGTTGCTTTCGCGGAGGAAGGCTTGGTGTGCGGGGCAACGATCTTTTTCCACTCTTGAACAGATGGGAGAAGTCGGTCGACTTTGGATAGAGTGAGGGCCTTGGACATGTGAGGTGCGCGCGGAGCGCGGGCAAGATGTGACCTAAATCCTGCGGGTCAAGAGGTTATTCAAAAAAGCACCGCTCACGGAACGAGTCACGCTTGCAGGAACCGGTCAAATTGTTGTAGGTCCGAGAGACGAGGTCAGATTAATAATCGGCAGAAAAAATCTTAGCGATCCAGCAAAAGGCGATCCTGCAAGCGGTAAAACCCGCGCTCACTCTCGGTTGTGGTCTTTCAAAATAGATAAGGGTCTGCTGCCGTCACCGATCGCCAGTCTCCCTCAATCATGGTTTCGGAAAATTCCAGACGCCATTGGAGGATTGGCGAGACCTGTGCCTCAAAGATGCGACGGATCGATCAATTCCAGACCCGTGGGCGCTGGGACTGGGAGCAGGGGTTCGGAGTGAATCGTCCCGAAGTCATTCCCGACAGCGACCAAGCGATCACCCAGTGGGAAGATGATCCATTCGCTATTTTTAAAAATGATCCTCGCCTACGACAGGTCCTGAAACTTCCCAAACGAGACCGGATGTTGAACTCAAAACGCAAATCCAAGGCAGCCCCCGTGGACCCCACGTGGAAAAAGGAAAGCCCTCCGCTCCGGTCAAAAGATTTATTCAAAGCCCTCTCGTCAAAAGCAAACTCCTAGCAGTTCAGTAGTAAACTTCAGCGTTGGCGGTCAGCACACCTGAGGTGATTACTCTTCCGGCGGAGCGCTGAGAAAGACCCAGTAGTGCTTGTAGGGAGAGTCGGACACGTAGGCGAAGCCGACGCCAAAGCGGGTTTGGTTGCCATAAAAAGGCTTGAGCGCGAGAATATGGTCTGCGTGCCTTTTAGATCCCATCCACTTCTTAAAGGCGACATAGGCGCTGGAGTGGCCGGCGAGGATGGACTCGACTTGGTTTGATCCGTCGAATGCGGTCCATTTGATAGGGAGGCGATATCCGGCTTTTGTGACGTGGTAATTCGGGCCGAAGCCATCGGGATCGACGTGATTAAAATATTTTCGGCGTCCCATGTCGGTAGCCCGGGCGCGGGCGGCAGAAGCAAGGCGGGAGTCCCACACTAGGCTCGTTCTTTTTTGCTTCGAGTGACCCCGGATAAGCGCTGCCATTTGCCGTTCGAGGGACATGCCTCCATCGCCCGAAGCGGGTTGCGGAGGACCGGCTTCAGAGGGAGCAACTCCACCACCACATGACGAGAGGGTGAAAAGTAAGAGGCCTACGGCAAGGTTTTTTAAAATGGGAAATTTCATATTTTTATTGATTTTATTTAAGCACGCCTTGTCATTATTACCAACCTTTAACTTAAGGGCTCTTCGGCAGGGCGATCAAGATAGGAAAATTTTGCCACGAATACCCATTCGGGGCACGCCGTCCTCACGCATCTGGGCCGGAAAAGGCCATCAAGCTTCAATAACCACATTACGTAAGCACACGCACATACGCATTACAAAAGTCAGACAATTAACAGGTAACCTTGTTGCTTCGAGCCTCACGGCTGGCTGAGGTCCGTTCATGAAGGTGATTCGGTCAAACGACGTGGTTTGTTGGTGCCAACGGAACGGGAGTTGGCGGAAGCCGGTCTCGGGAAGGGGGAGGCAACGCTGAGGTGAAATCATCTTCACGTTCTTTTGGATGTTCCGGAAGGATGTGAGAAGGGTGGATCCCTGGGGCTCACGAACGATGAGCTTTTGCGGCGATTGGGAGGGCTCTATTCGCAGGGATATTGCGTGAGCGTGGCGGGCCGGGATCGCGGAGGCGGAGGAGCTCATTGCCGGGCGGGGCTCTCGGAGAAATGGCAGGTGAAATTTGGGCGCGGCGGGATCTGCAGCCTGATGTTACTGAGTGCCGATGTGGGGAATTCGAGAGACAAGCAGAAAAGGGACCCCACCGGGAATGAGCCTGAGTGCTTTGACCAAAGCCCCGCCTGGCAGCCCAAAGAAATCCCGCTCGACGACGGCCGGATTTTCGTCCTCGAGAATAGCTGCCATGCAAGAAGCTTTGTGAGCTAAAAAAACCGCTGTCAAAAAAGAACTTGGCAATGCGGGCTGGGAATCTACTGCTGCTCCTGCAGAGAAAATCGTGCTGAAATCTCTAGGTTCCAGTAAAATAGGGCGTGGATCAGGGCCTTTTTCTGCCGAAATCCACACAACCGCCACACCAAACCACCAACTCTGCCCCTCTTTCGTCCGCAACCCCCTTTCACCCCGCTCCAAGGGCGGTTTCAAAGCCCTCCCGCCAAAAGCAAATTTCTAGCAGTAGCAGTTCCCTACGAGTGGGGTATAATTTTTCAACAAAATGAACACAGACGCTTTTCCCGATCCTATCTCCAGTGCCATCGAACCGCTCCGCGCGAGGTTGCGAGAGCATCCCCTCTACCCCCGTTTACAAACGCTGGAGAATCTTCAGGTTTTTATGGAGCACCACGTGTTCGCGGTTTGGGATTTCATGTCGCTGCTGAAAACGCTGCAACGGCGGCTGACCTGCGTGAACGTGCCCTGGGTGCCGCAAGGGGATCCTGCGGTCCGCGCGCTGATCAACCAGATCGTCCTCGGCGAGGAAAGCGACCGTAGCCCTGACGGACGGTCCAGCAGCCATTTCGAACTCTACCTAGAAGCGATGCACGAGGCGGGTGCGGCGACGACGGCTATGGACGAATTTATTAGCCTGCTGGGCGACGGGGTGGAGGTGGAAGCGGCACTGGCGGCGGTGCGAGCCCCGGAGTGCGTGCGGGACTTTTTGGCGGGGACCTTTCAGGTCATCCGCGAAGGGAAAATACATGCCGTGGCGGCGGCGTTTACCTACGGACGCGAAGATTTGATTCCGTCGATGTTTGGCGAACTGGTGGGCAGCCTCAACACGCAATTCCCCGGCAAGGTGGAGACGTTGCGCTATTACTTGGAGCGACACATCGAACTCGATGGCGACGAGCACGGCGAGCTGGGGCGGCAGATGGTGGCGAGCCTGTGCGGCAACGATCCCCTTCGCTGGGAAGAAGCGCGTGAGGCGGCGGTGCGGGTCCTTGAGCAGCGCCTCGCGCTCTGGGACGGAATCACCGCCGCAGTGGGCGTAGACCGCTTGTAAAGTGGCACGAGCAAGTACGCTGGTGCCGCCACACGCCGACACGTTCGCGTCCCGCGGTGGGACCCTAAGGTTCAGATTATGCGTCATCGGTGTTTGTAAATCAGGCCTTAAATTTCTCGTAGGTTTGTCGTAGCAAGGTCAGGGATTCTAGCCACGAGGTCGTGCGGTCTCAGCCCCAAAGGGACAGTCGATCGTAGCCCATGAGAATTCATTTTCGATCTAAATCACCGGGGAAGCGGCTCCAATCGATGGCATAGATAATACGACCAAGCATCCTCTCGAAAAAGGTTCCGAAGTCATAGAAAGAAACTTTGCGCAGATGCCCTTTTAGAGATAGGTCGATATCCTAATAACGAGCCGGGAGATCGTTTCAAGGGGGGCGGGAAATAAAAGAAGGGTGCGCTGCCATGATGTCTTGCTCCTTGACGTAAGCAGAGTGCTGGCCCAAAGATTTAGGCATCTCACCAAAGAGACACAACCCCCAACTAGAATGATTCAACGATTCAAGAACCGAGCGTTCTTCCCCTTTCCGTTCTTCCCCTTTTTTGTCGCGGCCTGCTCCGGTAGTCTTTTTTGCAGCTCTTGCTCAGACTCGAGTATTCCCGGATCGGACTCGATGAGTTCCGCGATACATGCCTATGAGGCCTATGATGTACCCGCCACTCTACCCGGTAATCCTTCCAATGTCCGTGTGAAAGTTTCGCTCGCGAATCGCATGGTCTACGTGATGGAGGGGAATAAGCCGCTCCTTGTTATGCCGGTGACCGTTGGGAAAAGCTCGTCCCCGACTCCAAGCGGAACCTTTCGGATCCGGACAAAGAATCACTACTACCGTGCCAACACCCATGGTTACGCAATCAAAGGCGACACCGTTCGCGGAGTCCACCTAAAAAATAAACCAGCGGGTTGGGAATTTAAGGGAACTCCCATGCCATACTGGAGTGAGTTCAAGTCAGCTTATGGATTTCATACCGGTTGGATGAAGCCATTTCCTGCCTCGGGCGGCTGCCTGCGCATGCACAAGAATGTCGCTCCCAAGTTCTATCGCCTCGTGAGTGTCGGGACGCCAGTGAATATTTCAGGGACTCAAGCTGAGGATGCCACGATCGGGCGCAACGTTCTCCGTCCTCCTGACTCAACCCCCCTTCCCGGTAATCCAGATGGTATGATGGCACTCACGCAGGATTTCTTCACGCAGCACAAGAAGCCGACCTACACGAATCAGTAGCGGAAGAATTTTTCTCATTCAGTGATACCGATTCGACCTTCATATTGGACGGAGCGTGGAAAGCCGGAGTTGGCTGAGCCCTTTACTTGGATTGTGGGAGGCTGTCGGAGAACAAAGGTGAAATTTTAGTCAATGGGAGCTCCGTAATGTCTATTCATTATGAAATCAAAGCTCCTTTCTATCCTTCTTATTTTCTTGGCCTGTCCGCTGGCTTGGGCGGGTTCCTTGGTGAATTCAATTGCGGGGAAGAGGACGGTATTCCTTGGTGACAGCATTACCCAGGCGGGGGGGTATGTGAGTTTTACTTCGTATTATCTTCAGCGTCTTCATCCTGAGAAGAAATTCGATATATTTTCGCTGGGTCTCTCCAGTGAAACTCTCTCCGGTCTTAGTGAGAAGGGGCATGCGGGTGGTCGATTTCCGCGGCCCTGCCTCTTTGAGCGCTTGGGACGTTTGATGGAGAAGGTGAAGCCGGAGGTCGTCGTGGCCTGTTATGGGATCAATTGTGGGATTTATAAGCCGCTCGATGATGAGCGCTTTGCGGCATTTAAAGCCGGGGTGGCAAGGCTCATCAAAGATTGCAAAGCGGCGGGTGTGGAGCAGGTGATCATTGTGACTCCGCCCATTTATGACGTCACAGTGAAGGCGGGTGAGTTTAATTATGACAGTGTCATGACGGCCTATGCCGCTTGGGAAATGTCAGTCAAAGGCGAGGGAGTAAAGGTCATCGACCTCCATTCACAGATGCGCAAGGCGCGCGACTCCCGTAGCGAGGTTTTCTCGAGGGACCGAGTGCATCCGGGAAAAGAAGGGCACCTCTTCATGGCGACTTCGATTTTGAAGGGGCTGGGGGTTGAGGTGCCGGCGGAGGATCTTGCGACGGTTCAAAAGGATCCTCTTTTCGAAAAAATTAACGGTTTGCGCGCCTATCGAAGCAAGGAATGGATGAAGCATATCGGTTACAATCGCGAGAAGCTGGTGAAACCCCAAGCTCTGGGTGATACCGAAAAGGAAGTGGAAAAGAGGCAGGCGGAGATTGTTGGTCTTCTGAAGAAGCCTCGATAACTGTTGGGGATTCAGGAAACGAGTTGGGAATTGCGGGCCGCATTTTTTGAGAAGGCGTCCATCTCTCAGGGTGGCGGTGGTAGGCAACCGTCTCTTCTGTTTGCTCAACTCAAAATAGATCATGTCAAAAGAAGCGAACGAAAAGGAAGTCCCGAAGCAAAAAACACCGATCGAAAAACTCCGTCCGGTGAGGTCTCAACTGTGGGCACCCGCCATGAGCTGGGCTGATGAAATCGACGATCGATCCCAGGATTCGTTCTTTTCAAAGGTCGATGGAGCGATGTAAGACACGAGGCGATGAATCGAAGAGAAATCCTCCGCAAAGCGTCAATTCTTTCACCTGCCATTGCCTTTCCGGCATGCAGCACGGTTGCGGACCTTGCGCTGCGCCAACAGTATTTGATCCGGACGGATCAAATTTTGGCGCAACTTCTTCCCTTTTTCCCGTTTCAGCAAAATTATTCGGGAGTAGGGCAGTTGAGCCTTTCCGATCCTGTTTTTACGATGGCTCCTGATTTGAATAAGGTGCGTGTCGGCCTGACCTCACATATCGTAGCGGCGTCGGGATTGGGAGAGCTGACCGGGATTCCGGCGCTCGGGAGAATCGCAGGTCAGGGGACGTCCGGGACGTGCCAACTGGCATGCGGGCTTCGCTACGATTCCAAGTCGAGGGGCCTCTATCTCAAGGAACCTGCGATTGAGCGCTTTGAGTTCGACCGTCTTTCGTCGACTTTAACACAACCCTTGCAGCAGATCGTAAATCTCTTTGGCCCGCAGTTTCTCGACCAACGCCCTATCCATACTTTGGAGCCCTCATTGGCGACGCGTTTTTTGAATTCGATGGAGGTGCAGCCGGGAGGAATTGCTTTGAAATTTTCACCCCTCGCATAGCACTATGATTGATCTGCGAAGTGACACGGTGACCCGCCCGACCGCGTCGATGCGCGAGGCGATGGCGCGGGCTGAGGTAGGCGATGACGTCTTTGGCGACGACCCTACGGTGGCTCGTTTAGAGGAAATGGTGGCGGGGCTTTTGGGGAAGGACGCAGGGATGTTCTTGCCCAGCGGGACCCAGAGTAATCTCTGTGCCTTGCTGGGCCATTGCGGGAGAGGAGATGAATACCTCGTCGGTCAGACCGCGCATACTTACCTTTTTGAGGGAGGCGGAGGAGCGGCCCTAGGAGGGATTCAACCGCAACCTTTGGAGCAAGAAGAGGATGGGACTTTGGATCTAGAGAAGCTGGTCGCCTTGGTGAAGCCAGATGATTTTCACTTCGCGCGGACGCGGTTGTTGTGTCTGGAGAACACAACTTGGGGGAAGGTCCTGCCCTTCGAGTATCTCGCGGAGGCGCGGGACTTTGGAGATGAGAGGGGCTTGTCGCTTCACCTGGATGGCGCGAGAATTTTTAATGCCGTGATCGCCTCGGGAAAGAGCGCCGCTGAAATTGCCGGATATTTTGATTCGGTGTCCGTGTGTTTGTCGAAAGGTCTGGGTGCGCCGGTGGGGTCTGTTCTGGTCGCTTCGAAGTCCTTCATTCAGGGAGCGAAGCGTTGGCGCAAGATGCTCGGTGGAGGGATGCGGCAATCGGGTATTTTAGCTGCAGCAGGAATCCATGCATTGGAAAATCAGGTGGAGCGGTTGGCTGACGATCACGAGCATGCCCGCCTTCTCGGGGAGGGATTGGCGGGGATCAATGGATTAGATGTTGAGCCGGTGCAGACGAATATGGTTTTTGTCGATGCTCCTGAAAAGACCCCGTCGGTTATGGTGAAGAAACTTGGTCAGAGTGGTGTCAAAATTGGTGGATATACCGGTTCGCAAATCCGGCTGGTGACGCACCTTGGAATTTGCCGAGAAGAGATCGTTTCGGTGGTGGAGGCCTTCCGCGAGGCGATGGCTGAATGATCCGAGGTGCTCATAAATAATCGTTTGTAATTCGGGATTCCGATGGCTTCTTGAAAAGTTATGAAAAAACTACGTCCGTTACCTTCTATCTTAGCGGTGTGCTCCGCACTGCTTTACAGTCCTGCTTTCGCAGCCGAGAACTCGGTGGCGGAATTCGATCCAAAAGAGGCGGAATCGCTGGGTTGGCGTGTCGTGGATGACGGGGTGATGGGTGGACTCTCAAAGGGGAAGATCCAAATTTCTAAAGAGGGGATCTTGAAGTTTAATGGAGATTTATCGCTGAAGAACAATGGCGGATTTTCTTCCCTCCGAACCGGTGGGGTGGAGTTGGATCTCAGCGCGGCGGAGGGGGTGGTCGCGAGGGTGAGGGGTGATGGACGGACCTATCAAATGCGTTTTGGGACAGAGGCTCGTTTCCGTGGCATGGAAGTCTCTTTTTCGGCTGATCTGGTGACGGAGAAGGGGAAGTGGATCGAGGTGAAAGTTCCCTTCGAGAAGTTTAGCGGGAGTTTTCGGGGAATGAAATTGAAGGACGAGAGTTTTAATCCCGGCAAGATCCGTAGGGTGGGTCTGATTCTTGGTGACAAAAAGCCAGGACCGTTTGAACTCGAGGTAGATTGGATTCGCACCTTCGGGGCTGACTCGGCCTCGTCAGATGTTGTCTCAGTAGCTCTCGCTGATGGGCGCTTTGGCACCCTCGCTAAGGCTCTGACGAATGCCAAGTTGGTGGAAACCTTACAGGGGAAGGGGCCTTTCACGGTCTTTGCTCCGACCGACAAGGCTTTTGCGGGATTGCCGGAAGGAACGGTTGAGAATCTTTTGAAGCCGGAAAATTTGGAGCAATTACAGGCTATTTTGAAATATCACGTTCTCGCCGGTTCGGTAGATCTTGCGGGTGCCCTGAGTGCCAAAGAAGCGAAGACGGTTCAAGGCGAAGCCCTTCAGATTGGTTTTACAAACGGTCAGGTAAAAGTAAATGGGGCTGCGCTCCTGGAAGCGAATGTTGTTTGTTCCAACGGGGTGATTCACGTGATCGATTCTGTTCTGCTTCCGCCGAAGCCTGCCAATGATATTGGAAGTGTGGCGAAACGGGCCGGAAGTTTTGGAACGCTTTTGGCCGCGATTGATGCGGCAGGTCTCTCCGGGGTTCTTGCGAGCGATGGGCCGATTACGGTTTTTGCGCCAACTGATGAGGCCTTCAAAGCACTTCCGAAAGGAACGGTTGAGAGCTTGTTGAAGCCGGAAAACTTAGAGCAGCTGAAGGAGATTTTGAGTCTCCACGCGGTTGCTGGAAAAGTTTCTGCAGGGGATGCCTTGAATGCCAGGAAAGCGAAGACCGTGAGCGGAGGTGAGCTGAAGTTCGAGATTGTGAATGGGGTTTTTCAGGTGAATGGCGTGACGGTGGTCAAGACTGATATCGAATGCGACAACGGAGTGATCCATGTCATCGATGCCGTCATTCTTCCCCCGAAAAAGGAAGGGGCTCAAGGAGCCGATAGAAAAGTGACGAGTCCCGCCGGGCGAATCGAGTCAGCGATTGACCGCGGGGTTCCGGTTTTCAATCGCGGAGACCACGGCGAGTGCGCGCAGATCTATCGCGACTGTCTGGTGGCCATTGCCAAGGATGAGAATATTGATCCTAAAATTGCCAAGGCACTCCGTGAATTACTCGAACAGACTTCCAAAATCGAGGGCGATGCCCAGAGGGCTTGGGTGCTGCGGAGTGGTTTGGACAAAATATACGTGGTCTTGGCTCAGTAAGCGGAGCGTTCTCTTTCTCAAGTTCCTAGTATTTTAGGCCAAGGTCGTTGGTGTAAATCTCCGCGAGTTTGGCTTTCATTTTGTTACGAAGGCGAGCGATCACTGCGGCGTGGTTGGGATCGCTAGCGAGGTTGGTGTATTGCTTGGGGTCCTTCCTCATGTCGAAGAGTTCCTCTCCTTTGTTACCAGCTTTTCCGTATTGAATGTAGGCCCAGTCGTGCTCGCGGAGCAGGTAGCCTTTTCCGTTTACACTAAAAGCGGCATCGCGGACTTCGTGCTTGGGATTGTCAAAGACGGGCGAGAAGTTTTGCCCCTGAAGGCGGTCGGGAATTTTAAGGCCACAGAGATTTGAGAGCGTGGGATAGAGATCGAGAAGTTCGATGAGGGAGTTGCACACCGCTGGCTTTTTACCGGGGATGCGCACGATCAGCGGAACGGCGGCCGATTCATCGTGGAGGCTGACCTTGGCCCAGAAGTCGTGCTCACCAAGGTGGTAGCCGTGGTCGCTGGTGAAGATGACGATGGTGTTGTCATCGAGGCCGGCCTTAGTGAGGGCGTCGAGGACTTGGCCGACCATGCGGTCCATGTAGACGACTGAAGCGTAGTAACCGCCGACCGCTTTTTTTTGGCGGCGGACATCCATCTTCATGTTTTTGCTCGTCTTGTAGT
This sequence comes from Akkermansiaceae bacterium, assembly GCA_047629805.1. Classification (GTDB taxonomy): domain Bacteria; phylum Verrucomicrobiota; class Verrucomicrobiia; order Verrucomicrobiales; family Akkermansiaceae; genus SW10. Next base: position 11,082 of record JBLHUR010000099.1, read on the forward strand.
TGATGCCCATTTTAGGAATGTCGTCCCAATCGCCGTCGACCTTTTCTGGAAGTTCCATTTTGTGGTAGGGGAGGAAGTTTTTGTAATCTTTGCGAGGGGCAACGAAGGGGACGTGAGGACGGACAAACCCCACTCCGAGAAAGAAGGGCTTTGCGCTATCCTTGTGTTTCTCAATAAGCTCGGCAGCTTTCGCAGCGGTCTTGCCGTCGGAGTGGACAAGGTCATCGCCATCGGCTTCCACGACTACGAAAGTGTTGCCTCCGACCGGACCTGGCTTTTTACCATCGGGGTTACTTTCCAAGGTTTCGCCGTCGCCAGGGGCGCGCCATTCGGGACCTTGGGAATTGAAGCGTTCGGTCCAGGAGAGGGGATCGTCGGCGCCATCGGTTCCTTTCTCAATTCCGATCGGGACGCCCATGTGGAAAATTTTAGAAACGCGGGCAGTGTAGTATCCTGAGTTTTTGAAGTGCTGGGCCCACGTTGCGCGGTCACCAATAGCGGGGCGGGGTGATCCGTATCCGAGCATCTTAATGGCGTGGGGGTAGTAGCCGCTCATGAAGGAGGCGCGCGAGGGACCGCAGTAGGTGCCCTGACAGTAGGCTTTAGTGAAACGGGTTCCTTGGGTGGCGAGGCGGTCGATGTTCGGTGTTTTGCAGACTTCATTGCCGTAGCATGAGAGCGCGGTGGCGGTGAGGTCATCGGAGATGATGAAGAGGACGTTCATCTTTTCTTTTGCCGCGCCGGGACAAGTAAGTAGCAGGGCGATGATTGGGATGAGAGGAGCCAAGGTTTTCATGAAGGCGATCCATAGCAGTCGAGAGGAGATTTGCCGAGGAAGTTGATTTGATTTGAGATGGAAACCTTGTGAGAGTGGAGCATGTCTATGAATGGTTTCATTTTTTTCGTCTGTTCGTTTGTGCTGGTTGGTCAGGTTTTGGCCTTGCCTGTGTTGACGCTGATCTCTCCAGTCAACGACCAGGTGGTTCAGCGGGAGACGCGGGAAAGTGGCTGGATCAAGGTGGCTGGTGAGTTGTCGGAACCCGCCACGGAAGCAGGAGTGATCGAAGCGAGATTGGGGGTGGGCGGTTGGCAGGAAGTGGCCAAAGTAGGGGCGGAAGAGCCTTTCTTTGCGGGAAGATTGCGGGGGCTTGCGGGAGCTTGGAAAACGCTTGAAGTGAGACTGCGTGCGGGAAAAGAGATTCTGGCGAAGGGGAGTGTGGAACGGGTGGGAGTTGGTGAGGTTTTTGTGATCGCGGGGCAATCGAACTCGGCGAATCACGGGGAGGAAAAGCAAAAGGTGATGAGCGGGTTGGTCTCGACTTTTGATGGGAAAGCGTGGCGGATTGCGCACGATCCGCAGCCGGGAGCGAGTGGTGGAGGCGGAAGTTTTATCCCGCCTTTTGCGGATGAGATTGCGAAGCGATTCGAAGTCCCAGTGGGGATTGTTTCGACCGGGGTGGGTGCGACGAGTGTACGGGAATGGCTGCCGAAAGGAGTGACGTTTCCGAATCCGCCGACGATTCTTAATAAGGTTTCGAAACGGGCCGACGGGAAGTGGGAAAGTAAGGGCGGGACTTACGCTCATTTTATTTTGCGGATGAAGTCACTGGGAAGAAATGGCTTTCGGGCCGTGCTTTGGCATCAGGGGGAGTCGGATGCGAATCAAAGTGATTCCTCGCGCACCCTACCGGGCGGGCTTTATCAGGAATACCTAACGAAGGTCATTACTTCTTCACAGAGCGAGATTGGTTGGGAGGCTCCATGGTTTGTGGCGCAGGCGAGCTACCATATTCCAAGTGACCCGGGCTCGCCGGAGATTCGGGCGGCGCAGAAAGCAGTTTGGGAAGCGGGCGTGGCCTTCGCGGGGCCGGATTCGGATGCCTTGGATGGAGCCAATCGAGACAATGGAGGCAAAGGGGTTCATTTCAGCGGGCCGGGATTACGGGCGCATGGCTTGGTCTGGGCGGAAAAAGTCGCGCCATGGTTGGCGGGGGAATTGAAGAGAAAGAAGGTGAAGGTCTTTATTTTGGCGGGGCAGTCAAATATGGAAGGTCAGGGGGTGGTTTCGATGGCCCACGAAGACCATTATAATGGAGGGAAGGGGAATCTAGTTTGGTCGATGGAGCACTCGCAGAGTCGGGATAAGATGAAGCACCTTCGCGATGAAAAGGGGAATTGGGTAAAGCGTGATGATGTTGAAATTTTCTTCAAAGCGAAGGAGAAGAATCGCAGCGGACCCCTGACGATTGGTTACACCGGATATGGGGGAAGGAGTCACATCGGGCCGGAATTGCAATTTGGTCACGTGGTTGGGGATCACTTTGAGGAACCGGTTTTGGTGATTAAGACGGCGTGGGGCGGGAAGAGTTTGCAGGTGGATTTTCGATCTCCGACTTCGGGTGGTGAGACAGGTGAGTATTATTTGAAGATGATTGAGGAGGTTCGGGAAGCACTTGCCGGACTTGAGGCAGGAGAGTTTGAGATTGCGGGATTTGTTTGGATGCAGGGTTGGAATGATATGGTTTCGGCTGAGGCCACCACAGAGTATGAGGCGAATCTGGTGAATTTGATCAAAGACGTCCGGGCCGAGTTTCGGATCCCGAATTTACCTGTGATGATCGGTGAGCTGGGGAATGGTGGTGCTGTTCCTGAGGGATCGGGGATGGCGAAGTTTCGGGCTGCCCAGAAGAGGGGGGCGGCTAGAATCGAAGGAGCTGAATTTGTCGAAACGCATGGATTCGCGCGGCCGAAGGAGCTCTCACCAAACCTTGGTCATGGACACCACTGGTTTGGGAATGCCGAGAGTTACTTTCTGGTGGGTGATGCGCTCGGACGGGGAATGCTTGAGAAGATTGGGGAAAGTGCGGAGGAGAAATGAGAGATGAAAGAGCTGGGAAAGCCTGATTCAACGCCTTGCGTAAGCCCGGATTTCATCTAGCTTCCCCCCCGATGGATCTTCTCCGCTTTCTGCTCATTGCTCCCTTGGCTCTTCTTTTTGTCTCCTGCAGTAGCTCGCTGCCGCCATCTGGATTTCTTGGGAAGGATGACGCTCATCTATCGGAAAATCCAAGGCTCCCTTTCAGTCGTTCCTGGAAGAATCCTGATGTCGATCTGAGCCAATATTCGCGGGTCGCGGTTGCTTCCGTGAGGAAGGATCGTCTCCGCTCATTGGGTCGGGGCCTAGCGGCCACGAGTGAAAGGAATATTGGTGATACGGCTCAAAAGGATGCTGATAAAATGGCCGCTTTTGCGACGAATGAATTCCAAAAGCAAATCGACAAGAGCGAAGGGATCTCGGCCTCTCTCAAATCGAATCGGGTAGGATCTGCGAATAGCAAGGGGCTGGCCATTCTTGAGACGAATCTTGTTGAACTCGTTCCCGGGAAACCGGCGGCTCAGGTGCTCAAAGTTTTCTTCCCGTTTGCGGGCTTTCTTAATCGCCCATCAATCGGAATTGAAGGGCGTCTTGTGGACGCCCGCACCGGGCAGACCCTTTTTGCTTTTTCTGATCTGGAGAAGTCGGAGATCAGCTATCTTGATTTACAGAAGTTTACTTACTATGGCGTCCAACGACGTGAGGTCGGCCGCTGGGGTTCGCAACTGCGTGAGGTCGTGGAAAGCAATGGCGATAGGATGATCCAGGACGCCTTCCCCATTCAACCGATCACTTGGTAAGAGAATTTAAGCTGGCCAAAGGTGGCGGTGTTGGCGCTTGGATATCTTCTTGTTGATCGTCTCGATTTGGCAATGGTCGGGGGCATGAAACCCTACTTGAAACTGGCAGAGTCAACGATGCCTGATGGCACGCATTATTCGCTCCATGAACATGACGGTAAAATTTACCTCAAATATAATGGCTTTGAGCTCATGAGCACCGCGCTCACGTTCTCGGAGCAGATGCTCGCGGACGTCGGGTGTCAGGCCTTAAAAGAGGGCAAGGGATCTCGTCCTGCTCATCCCAAGATTCTCATCGGGGGTTTGGGCTTGGGATTCACGCTGAAGAGAACTTTGGAGCTGGTGGGGAGCCCCGCGAGTGTCGATGTCGCGGAATTGATGCCTCCCTTGATCGAGTGGAATAAGACTTTTTTGGTGGAGCACAATGGCCCGCTTCTTGATGATCCCCGGACGAAAATTATCCAAGGGGATCTCTACAACATTGTCTCGGATGCGAGGCCGGGATCCTACGATTCGCTCCTTCTTGATATCGACAATACTCCGGACGATCTCATCACCTCGGGGAACTCCCGTCTCTATTCTCCGAGCTTTCTGGACAAGTTGCGCAATGTCATCACGCCGCAAGGATGCATCGCTTACTGGCTCTCCGAACCGGCCCCGAAGTTCAAAAAGCTCTTGATCAAAGCGGGACTTCAAGTGGAAGAGTTTGCCTCTAAACCGCATGAAAAATCGAAGAGGTCGCGCCATTGTATTTTACTGGCAAGACGTGGTCGCTAAGAGGCGGGAATAAACCTTGAGAACCAACCTCTATCTAAATGACTATGCTTGATTGGAACACGATTATAAAGTTTGCAGCCGAAGGAAACCCCGAGCCGGACCGTGAGGTCAGCAAGACGGAGGAGAAATGGCGCGAGCAACTCACCGGGGAGCAGTTTCATGTCGCCCGCCAGCACGGGACCGAGCGTCCTTTTAGCTCCGGGATGTGCGAACTTTTTGAGCCCGGGAAATATGCCTGCGTGTGCTGCGAAACTCTGCTTTTTGATGCGGGCGAGAAGTTCGATAGCGGTTCTGGTTGGCCTTCGTTCACCCAGCCGGTGAAGGCGAATGCCATCTCTTATCATGGAGACGATTCGCTCGCTTCCTCGAGGATCGAAACGCTTTGCAATACCTGCGAAGCTCATCTCGGTCACGTTTTTCCGGATGGGCCGGAGCCCAGTGGATTACGTTATTGTATGAATGCAGTCGCTTTGAAAAAAGTGGAGGAGAAAGAGGCGGTTGCGACTTTTGGCGGTGGTTGCTACTGGTGTACTGAGGCCGTTTTTCAGAATCTTAAGGGAGTCATTTCCATCGAGAGTGGCTTCAGCGATGGCGCGGAGATTGCCCCATCGTATCGGGATGTTTGCAACGGAGAAACCGGGCACGCCGAGGTCATCGAAGTGACTTATGATCCGGAGGTGATTTCATACGAAAATCTTTTGCGGGTCCACATGGGAACGCATGATCCGACGACCTTGAATGCTCAAGGAGCGGACTTTGGCACGCAGTATCGTAGCACCATTCTTTATCGGACCGATGAGGAGCGACGTATTGCCGAAGAGCTGTTTGAGGAACTGTCGGATGTTTTCGATTCTGACATCGTGACTGATTTGAAGCGGTTTGAGGTTTTTTACCCAGCCCCTGAGGATCACAATAATTACTACAATGACAACTCGGAGCAGGGTTATTGTCAGGCTGTCATTTCTCCCAAGCTGGCCAAGTTCCGTAAAACCTTTCAGCACCTCCTTTCCAAGCATGATTGAAAAATTTGACCTTATTGTTCTCGGCGGTGGTCGGGCTTCCGCGCTTGCGATCGCTGCGGCGAAAGCTGGCCAAAAAGTGGCCTTGGTGGAACGTGATAAGCTTGGCGGGGCCTGCCCGAATCGTGGTTGTGTGCCTTCGAAGTTGTTAATCGGCTTTGCGGAGGTCGCGAGGAATGTGCGCCATGCCGATCGTCATTTCACGAGGGCGACCTATCACGGAACGGATGCTAAAGCGGTCTTCGAAAGCGTGAACGAATGGATCTCCGGAGTGGACGGGCGCTATGAAGGGCGCGTTGAAGGATCAGGGGTCACGCTCATTCGGGGTGAGGGTCGCTTTGTGGGCAGAAAGACCATCGAAGCAGGTGGGCGCACGCTCATGGCAGAGAAGATCGTGGTGGCGACGGGTTCGTATCCGACTCCGCCACCCTTTGCGGAATTGCCGGTTTGGACGAGTGACAATCTTTTTCCGATGACGGAGGAGCCGCCGAAAAGCATCATCGTAATCGGGAGTGGTTTCATCGGGACCGAGATGAGTTCCTTCTTCTCGGGAATCGGAGTAGAAACGAAACTTTTTGCCCGGGGAGAAAAGCTGCTTGGGCGCGCTGATGCAGATATTGAAGAAACCTTCGCCAAGGAATTCAGCAAAGAAGTGGAGACCCATTCGAAAGCTTCACTTAAGAATTTGAAATACGATGGATCTCGTTTTACCGCGACTTTCGAGATTGCCGGATCAGAGGAAACTTTCACCGCAGATCGTGTTCTCTTTGCGATCGGGCGTCGTCCCAATACGGGTAATCTTAATTTGGAGAAGACTGGTTTATCGACCAATGAGCGCGGCTTTCTTCCCGTCAATGATTCCCTTGAAACTTCGGTCGCGGGGATCTATGCGGCGGGCGATGTTAATGGGCGCTACATGCTCCAGCATGCAGCTTCCTACGAGGTTCAGTATCTTCGTGAGGCGCTTGTAAAAGGGAATGAAGGGCCCATTGATGAACGGACGATTGCTCATGCCATCTTTTCGCATCCTGAAGTGGCTTCGGTGGGATTCACGGAAGAGGACTTGAAGGCGGCTGGGACGGATTACGTCTCTGTCCATCAAGACTGGTTGGCGAGCGCGCGTGCGATGTCGAGCCGGGTTGATTACCCGCGAATCAAGCTTCTCGTCTCTCCTCACGATTACTCAATTCTAGGCTGTCATCTGATTGGGCCGGAGTCCTCGACGCTGATGCACCAGGTTCTCATGCTGATGCATCTGAAGAACGATGTCCGTGAGTTGTTGAACCTGATTTACATCCACCCCGGCCTGAATGAGCTCTTCCTCTCGGCCGCAGTTCCAGTGTTGGGAGAGATTCGTAAATTTCACAGATAAATTTGAGTAACTTCATTAACCTCAAAAAGGAGATCTAAGGTAGACCCCAGTATGGACTGGCTATGAGCGTGATCCTCAGAGGGTGAGAACTCGTGAAGAGAACTGAAAGCTATAGCAGGCCCAGCTGCCCGAGTTGCCGTGTTGCGGTGCCGGCGAAGTCGCGATTGGCGGCGGGGGAGGCTGGGGAGGGGTGGAGAATTTTCCCGAGTTCGTGGCTCTCGTTTTTGACGGCGGCGAGTTGCTTTTCGGCGAAGGCTCCGACGCCGATGAGCTTATCGGGTTGGAGGATTTCGATAATACGGTGGAGGTGTTTGAAGCAGGCTTTTTCGACAGGCTCCATGCAGTCGCGCGGGAGCTTGTCGGGAGTGAGGTTAGCACCAGTATCCTTCATCCAAACGAGGGGGCAAAAGTTGGCGATAAAATGGTTCTCGAAAAAGTGATCGGCGGAGTCGAAGAGTTCGGAGAAGAGTCCCCAGAGGCGGCGGCCTGAGACCTCCGAGCGTTCGCAAGCGAATCCGGTGATGGGGCGTTTTTTATGCTCGGGGTTGGGCTTATTGACTGGGCCTGAGATCCCCATCCAATTACGGACGTGGGAGATTTCACCAAAGGGAACGCCGGTTTGGGCCATGCCGTAGGGACCGGGGTTCATGCCGAGGAAGAGGGCCTTTTTTTTGCCGTCGCCAAAGCGGGTGAGGTAGTCACAGTGTCTCTCCCAGGCGTATACGAGTGGATTGTAAGTGCAGGCGACGGGATCGGGGAAGGTGAGTCCGTGCAGTTCCTTACGAAGGTCGTTGGCCGCTTTGATGAGTTGCTTGGAGCTCATGAAACGGGGGCTTGGAGAGCAGACCAGGCACCGATGGCGTCGCCGCCTTCAAGACCCTTGCCGTCGACAAGGCGGACTTCGTCATTCTCATTTTCAGCAGCAGTGGCAGGTCCGCCGAAGGGGGTGTGTGCGGTGTTGATATCGAACGTTTTAGGCAGAGTTTGATCGGTAACAAAGGAGGTTTGGCGGTATGCTTCTCTCATAGTGAGTTGATCAGGATTGCTGAAGTCGGCCAAAATTCAAGAGGGTCATTTTACGTGAGAGTGTGATTTTAGATCTTCAAGGTCGACGAATTCCAGCGAGACGACGGAGGTGGCATTAAGGTCAACTTTGGGAGCGCATCCGTGGTCAAAGGCTTCCTTCCAGCGGAGGACGCAGAGGCACCAGTGGTCACCCGGCTTGAGACCGGGGAAGGAGAACTCGGGATGGGGCGTCATGAGGTCGTTTCCTTGATTCTTACTGAAGATCAAAAAATCTGCGGTCAAAACGGCACAGACACAATGGAGGCCCCGGTCGCCGGCACCGGTGCGGCAGGAGCCATCGCGAAAAAATCCCGTCATGGGATCGGTGGAGCAGGAGGCCAGTGGTTCACCGAGGACGTTGAGATTGGACATGCGAAGACCTTGAGTGGACTTGGGGAATCTTGCAAGCCAGAGGGGAAATTAGGACTGTTGGCCTGAGCAAATCTAGCTAGGGTTATCGTATGAACTTTAAGGTGAAGAACTTCCTTGTTGGAATTTGGTTGATGTCGTTTCAAGTTGGGTTTTCAGAGGAAGCGGTGGTGACCGAGATTTTGCCAAGCGTGGAGGAGTCAGCCTGGCAGAAGATTGCTTGGAAGACGGATCTTTGGGCGGCTAGAAAAGAGGCGGCGCGGACGGGGAAGCCGATTTACCTTTGGGAGATGGATGGGCATCCCTTGGGCTGCGTCTGAAACAATGGAGTGGCTGACAGGTTGTTGGTCTTTGCGAATGAGGAGGTGCAGAAGTTGCTGAAGGAGGAGTTCGTCGCGGTGGCGGCGGATGATTGGTATCAACGGCGGCGGAAGGATGAGGTTGGGAAGTTTTTCCGCAAGGTGGCGAGCCAGGGGCCGCGGGATCCGAACCAGACGCAGCAGGGGCATTATGTCTTTACGGCGAAGGGCACCTTACTTGGGTTTAATAATAACCGCGGGCCGGAGAAGCGCTTGGCGATGATGAAGGAAGCTCTCAAAAAGTGGGAGGCTTTGCCGGAAGTGGAGAAGACGGTGGAGGTTCCCGAGAAGGGAAAGAGTGATGAGCGCTATCACCATGAACTGCCGGAGGGTGGACAGATTGTGAAGGTTTTCACGAGATGCCTTGAAGCGCGCGAGGGACGTTTGCAAAAGCTGGCGGCAGATAAGGTGGGGAACCAGGCGGCGGTGGATCATCTGTGGTTTCAGCAGGCCGAGGTGGAAAAGTTGGGGAAGTTGATCGCGGAGGGTGGGGGAGAGGTTCCTGAGTGGCTTGGGCTGCGGATTGCGCGGTTTCACCTGCGAGACAATACGCGGGGTGAGCCTCGGGATTGGAAGAATGCGGAGATTAAAAAGTGGTCTTTGAAAGTAGATGGAAAAGGAAAAATGAGCGGAGATTTTTTGATCGATTCAGCGGATGGGAAGCTGGGTTATGAGGGTGAGTTTCAAGGTCGCTTGGCGGTTGAGAGGGGGAAGTTGGTGAAGTTTGATCTCTTGGTGATTGGTAAGCATTGGGGGCATGGGGAATTCACTTGGGGTGCACGGCCCGGGAAGACTCCGATGGGGCAGGTCTTTCAGTTGAGCGAGGGGAAGGAAGTTCGCGATCGCATTCCGCCACAGGGGATTCGTTGGGCGGAAGGGTATTGGAAACCGGGGAGGTTCGAATTTAAGAAGGGTGAGAAAGGCGCTGAGCTGGAACAGAAGGGAGATGGGATTCATCCTCTTGATCTGGAGCTGGTTGTTGCGATTAAGGAGGTGAGGGATAAAAAGCGAACAATTTGGGAAGTCCGGAAAACTCTGGGGAAGGAGAGGATGTTCGACGGAATCAGTTGGTATCAGGCTTCAAAATACTTTCGAATTCACGCCAAAGATAAGGCCTTAAATCGCTCTCTAAATAAACAGGGCACATACTTGATCTGGAAGCTTCCTTCGTCTGAAAAATTGATGGGGAGAACCCAGCTTGCGGGGCTCTTGTGGAAAGAGCCGAAAGTCTCGGAATTGTTCTTTGGTGAAGTGGAAAATTTCAATACCGAAAGGTGAGCTGACCGTGTGAATTATATTCACTGGAAGAGGACGCCGAGGGCTGCTTCTTTTTCGAAGAGAATTTGGTGGGGGCGTTCGGTGAGGAGTTTTGGGAAGGGGGCGAGGCGTTCGTTGACTAGAATGAGGTCGCCTTGGTGCTGGTCCATGAAGTGGCTCATGGCGCGGTAGGTGTCGTCGTTGTAGACGAGGAAGCTGGCGACGACTAGGTCGATTTCGGGGAGGGGGATTTGGTCGTATCTTCCGACGAGGGAAGTGACGGTGGTGATCTCGTTTTCGGCGAGTTGCTCGGTGCAGAGTTTGAGGGCGGTGGGTGCGAGGTCGTTGATCCAGATGTGGGAGGCGTGACGGCCGAGGATGAGAGTTTCAGCTCCGACTCCGGCGCCGAGGATGAGAACGCGCTTGTTGAGGAAGAGGTCGAGGTTTTCGGCGAACCAGTCGGTGAGGATGCCGGTGGCTTCCCAGCGTTGATCGTAGTAGACGGCGATGCCTGCTTTCATTTCTTCGATAATTTCCTTTTCCACGCGGGGGTGGTTGAGGTCCATGAGGGCGAAGGTTTCGGCTCCAATTTGGAGGGGGGTGAAGAGGGGCATGTTATTTGGTGGCAGGGATTTGCTGGGTGTAGCCGTGGATGCCTCCTCCGGCTTTTGCGATGGCCACGGATTTGATGGGGATGACTTTGGGGTGGAGTTTGCGGATGACGGCGAGGCCGGGCTCGTCTTGTTCGGGATTTCCGCAGGTGGGAACGTAGGCGATTTTTCCGCCGCTGCCGAGGTAGTAGTTCATGTGGACAATGTCGTCCATGAGGGTGAGGAGGAGCATGAGTTGAGGCTAGTTGTTAGAAATATTTTGTCATGGGGAAATGAAGGGGGTCTCCTTAATTTCTGAAATTCCGGGAGAGGATACTCAACAGAATAAATTCGCAGGTGGAGCTTTGTGCCAGGGCACAAAAATGGAGGCCGTTGTGGGCCTCCATTCTAGAAAAAAACGGGATGCTCTAGCTCATCCGGCGGCGACGCAGCAGACCTCCCATACAGGCTAAGCTGCCGAGAAGGATACTGGATGGCTCTGGAATGGCCTCGATTGCCAGTGCTGGACTTGTTACATTGATGACGTAGCGGTCCAACTGAGCCACTCCCTGGTTTGAATCGATATTGAGGCGGAAGAAGATTTCGCTCTGTGTCGGTGTGCCGTCTGGATTGTAAAGAGACTGAAGGTAGGTGAGAGCCGGGCCGGTCAAGCCCTCGGAAACGTCGCCATTGGGCGATGCGATCGATTCTTGAGCGCCAGTGGTATTCTTCCGAGTTACTGAAAAAGTGCCCACGAAAAGCTCATTGGCCCCCGGCGTGTTGTCTTGGCGGAAAAAATCAGTGCCAGTGGTTTCCGGATTCACGGTGTTAAGGGCATAGAAATCGAGGTTTGGATTGGTGACACTGGAGTGGTCCCGCATATCTGTGGCGGTGAAAGAAAAGTTAGCACCAATGACGGCTTGTCCCGCGCCAATGTCTGGCAGAAGAAAGCCGAACACGGGGATCCGGTGGCTCCGGCTCGTTCCTCCCCCGGTAGCTCCAATTAAATTGCTAGGAGAGGTCGAGTAACCGAGAGTCGGGCCCGTCCGGTCCCCTCGCCCCTCGCTCCTCGCCCTCGCTCCCTCGCTCCCTCGCTCCCTCGCTCCCTCGCCCCTCGCTCCCTCGCT
>JBLHUR010000100.1:0-22560 GCA_047629805.1 Akkermansiaceae bacterium
AGTGGATCAGCGATTTGCTGCCGGGCTTGAGCTCGGTGATCGATGATGTCTGCGTCATTCGTTCGATGAACACGGATCAGTTCAATCACTCTCCAGCACAGCTTCTTTTGCAGACTGGGAATCCTCTCCTGGGCTATCCCTCGATGGGATCGTGGGTGAACTACGGACTTGGAAGTGAGAACAAGAATCTCCCCGGTTTTGTGGTGCTGGCTTCGGGTGGCAAAACTCCGAGTGCGGGGAAGTCGCTTTGGGGATCAGGCTTTCTCCCGACTCTTTACCAAGGCGTGCAATGCCGCACCGATGGGGGTGATCCCATTCTCTATCTTTCTGATCCGAAAGGGATGAACCGCGAGGCTCGGCGCAAGACGCTCGATGCTCTGAGGGATCTCAACGAATACCAACACCAACATGTCGGCGACCCCGAAACGCTCACGCGAATTTCGCAATACGAGCTCGCTTACCGCATGCAAATGACGGTCCCCGAGGTTATGGACATCAGCAAGGAACCGCAACATATCCTCGATCTCTACGGAGCTAGTCCGGGCCATGTCTCCAACATTGAAACCGCGGCCGATCCCCGCCGACTTTACAAAGGCGACGATCCTACCTTCGCCAATAACTGCGTGCTCGCGCGTCGTCTTGTTGAAAATGGCGTCCGCTTTGTGCAGCTGTATGACTGGGGTTGGGACCACCACGGCTCGTCACCGGGCGAGTCCATCGACGAGACCTTGCCCATCAAGTGCCAGCAAATCGACAAGGCCATCGCGGGCCTCATTAAGGATCTCAAACAACGGGGGCTTTTTGAAGAAACCCTCATCGTATGGGGCGGCGAATTTGGCCGCACGCCCATGATGCAGAACAACGTGAACGCCACTTTGAAGCCCGGCTTCTACGGGCGAGATCACCATCCGCATGCCTTCACGATGTGGATGGCCGGGGCGGGTATCAAGCCAGGGGCGTATGGTCAGACCGATGACATTGGCTACTACATTGGCGAGAATCCGGTGGGGATTCGCGATCTGCAAGCCACCATTCTTCATCTTCTGGGCCTTGATCCGCAGCGCTTCAGCTTCGCGTATCAAGGGCTCGACCAACGTCTCATTGGACCAACGACTGATGGGAAGGTCGTGAAGGGGATTTTAGCCTAGCTTTCGCCACATCTCTTCAAATTTTCCGCCAAAGCTGCGGACGATTTTCGGGTTGTTGGTGACGAGGATGTTCTCATCATTACTGGATGCCGCAGAACGGGTCCAGTTGTAGCTGCCGGTGAGGAGAAGGTCGTTGTCCGCAAGGGCAAATTTGTGATGCATGTGAGCGGACGTGCGATCAAAGCGGCAATCGATTCCGGACCGGATGAGGTGATCGAGGTCGGAACCGAGGTCCATCGATTTGTCGTTATCGGAGATCACCCGAATTGCGACGCCACGTGATTTGGCCTCTTCAAGTTTCCGCACGATGCGATTGTCGGTGATGGTAAAGACACAGAGATCGAGAGTCTTTTGAGCTTCGCCAACCAGTCGTTGAATGCGGTGCAGGCAATCGTCGCCGGGGCTGAAGTAGGCCGCGGCTTTGACCTTGTTTTCGCTGGCGTAGAGGAGCTTGATGACCCCTTGGAGCCAATCGAGCGCGGTGATTTGGCCAAATTCATTGATGGCTTCCTGGCTCAATTTGAAGGCCAGTTGCCGAGCCTTGGCCTGCTCGACGGGGTTACCTTGCATTTCGGCGAGGTGGGTTTTGAGTTCCTTTTTTTCGGAGCGACTTAGGGAGAAGTCTTTGAGTGAATCGTGTAGGAAAGTTTCTAAATCGGGCATGGGAGAATTTAAGGCGAGGAGGTGGAAATCACCAGAGTGTAAGAGTTACGGAAAAATAAGGGCTCCCGCCAATTGACGGATCCCACTGATCTCGAGGAGATTGGCTCCCATCGTCTGATCAAGCTCCGCGCTTTGTGGAAGGCGGATTTATGGGGTGGGGACTTTTAAGTTCAGGATCTACTGGAGCAGTCGCTGTCGTAGGATGCTCGTCGAGGAACTTTAGGACGCCTTTTTTGATCTTGGACCAGGTCTTGGTGTGGAAGAGGGCGATGGGTTGCTCGGCGATGCCGTAGGCTCCTTTTCGGACGTCGTAGCGTTTGCCTTTTTGGGCGGCATCGAGGGATTTGTAGGCATGGGTGGAACTGCCATTGTCGAAGTCCTTGGAATCTTGGGTCTCCCCAAGCGAGAGGAGTCCGAACTCGGTGAAGAGTTTGTCGAGTTTGGCCTTTGCAACCTTATCGCGAGGCTCTGCGAGGAAGGGGAATCGGAAGTAGCGCATGCGTGTGATGCCGGGGCGTTCGGCGGCGTAGGCTTCTGCGAGGCATTCTTCGATGAAGCGAATTCCGACAAAGCACATCTCCATCCGTGAGCTGTCTTTTTTAAAGCGCGACATGTTTTGGTGGAAGGCGGTGTGGTTGAAGACTTCGCAAATATATTGATCTCCTTTTTTGAGTTTGAGGAGGTCGCGGATTCCTTTGATGAAAGCGAAGCGTTGCGAGTTGAGGAGTTTGAGGACTTGTTCCTTCTGTTTAACGCGGTTCGAGCTGCGTCTGAGGATGACATTGAGCGACTTCTCGGAGACGGCTGGGACGTTGGCAAAGAAGAAGGCGCGCACGCCGCGGGTTTGGAGATCTTTGGCGATGTCCATCGCGCTGGAGTGCCCGCGGTCAGTGGGGAGGATTTGGTCGTCAAAGGTGAGGATGGCTCCGTGAGATTGTTGGGGCTCGCTGATCATGACAGTGCGCTGAATGAGGCGACGGTAGGAGCCGGTGGGGCGGTCTCCGACACGTCCGAGATCGAAACCTTTTTGGAAGAGCTTCTCCGGATCCTCAGCAGGGGAGAGTTTCGGCTCGGCCGGTTCTTCGGGCTCTTCAACGACGGCCGGGGTGGGTCTCGGTGGGACTTCCTTTTCGGTCGTGGGTTCGACCAGAGCGACTTCCTGGGCGGAAAGAAAACCCAGGGTGAGGATGGCGATGAAAGCTTTCATTCACTCAAACTCCCCTTCGATTTCAGGATCGGCGGTCTTTCCTTCGACCAAGCGGGTGAATTGCACGATCCACTTTGGGGCGGATTTATGGGTGAGATTGACTTTGAGATGCTCGAGCATGCGAAGGGCGGAGTTGCGCTGGTCGCCGTTGCTAAATAGATCAACTTCCATGGCCCAGGTTAGGTCTTTGCGACCTTCCAAGAGCCATTTGTCGAAGGCTGGTTTGCGGTCCTTGTCGGAGCTTCCTTCCTCGGTCCATTTTTCGAGAAGGAGGCCCTCCTGTTCGATACGCTTGAGCCAGCCTTGACGGAGGGCCGCTGTCGTATCAGGAGTCCGGAGGGATGGGAGGACGATGTTCTCGTAGATGGCGGCGATCTCGAGGGGAGACTCGGGCCAGGCGGAAGTTAGGACGTTTCCAACGTCATAAGCTTGGGCGAAAATACTGCTCATCACGGGGCTTTTAAGGAGTTGTTCCTGTCCTTTGAGCTTATCGGCATCACGAAGGATGGCTTCTAAAACGCTAAGGCCTTTGGAGGACATCGAGGTGATGTTTTTGGTTTGCGCGGCTTCGAGGCTCAGGACGAGCCAGTTGAGTTGGTGGCGGAGAGCGAGCCGGAAGCCGGAGCTGTCGGTGCGGTCCTTGTGGCGTTTTTTCCACTCGCGGAACTCGCTGGCTTTCTTGGCCTCATCTTCGAAGCGGATTTTTTCGATGCAGTTGAGGTAAAGTGCGTGGGCTTCGGTGTCGCTTTCTCGCGCTTTTTTGAAAGCAGCGAGGGCGACTCCAAAGCGTCCTTGCACGGTGCTATCGGAGGTTTCCTGGATGGTCTTGAGTTTTTCGAGGAGGAGTTCCCGGTCGATGTCGCTCAGGGGTTTTTCCTGAGCGAACACGGGGACAACTAGAAGCAGGGCGAGTGATGCGAGGCGTTTCATGGGGTGGGATCTACCGGGTCTCGGTGGGGGGCTTAAAGAAAGCTCCTCAAAATCAATAGATATTTTTGTTCAGGTTGTCCAAGTCATATTTCTCGGATTAGGTGTCGCTCGTTGCTGGACATTTTGTCTTGTCCACTCGTGGAGTCTCAGTATGTCATCCTGAAGAAAGAGGATGAAAAATTTCCTAAGCTAGCATCCAAAGATGATTGGAAGCAGTTCATGGTCGATCACGATTATAGCGGATCGTTGTCTCCCGAGGAAGTGACTGAGGTTGTCGTATCGTTGATTAAATAGAGTGGCTACTGTTGGTTCCCGTTGATCTTGGGGATCTTGTAGCCAGCGCGTAGGAGTTTTAAGAGTGCCTTGAGATTCTCAACTTTCTGGAGTGAAGCTCGTAAGATGAGCTTGCCATCCAGCCTGTGCGATCGCTCAAACTCACCGGAGGGCCACTTTTTCCCGTCATCAGTGATCAAGCCTATCCCTTTTTTGGTTGTGAGTCCAAGGGCGAGGAATTCATCAGGAGAGATTCCTTCGAGTATGATTTGGATTTCGTCAGGCCCTTCCTCGTTGGATCGTGCTTCGATTTTCCAGAGGCCTTGATCGTTTGTGAGATCAAGAGCCGAGCCAAGACAGAGGTATTTGAGGGCGATGAGAGCCGGGACTTTTTTCAGCGAAAGTCGGCCTGAAAATTTGGCCGCAAGTTCATGCTCTTCCAAATTAACGGAGAGCGCGAAAAATTTGTCTTTTTTGAGAGCCGCAGTGCGAACGAGAGCGATTGCTTCGCCTACCGTGTCACTCTCGGAGAGTGTGAGCTTTTCGATGATGGGACCACCGGTTTCTTCTTGAGCCGTGAGGAATCCGGTGAGGAGAAGGAGGGCAACGAGAATTTTCATTTCCCAATTCCTAGAGCAATCGGGAGAGGAGTGCGAGTCCTCGCTTCCCTATCCGCCGGTCTTTGGTCCGCGGGGCTTCTTGGTCTTGGCTTGTTTCTGGCCGGGGCGCTTGCCGCCTTTTTTCTGACCACTGCGTTGTTTTTGGGCTTCTTCGGCGCGGTCGGCCATTTTCTGCATCCAGGTTTTCTTGCCGGCGTTTTTGGAGGTCTTGAGCTCAGGCTCGGGCATCTTTTGCATGAGCCAGGTCTGGCCGATGGAGAAGATGTTTTGGGTGGTCCAATAGAGGGCGAGGGCGGAGGCGAAGTTGTAACAGAAGAAGAAGAAGACGAGCGGCATGAGCATGAAGATGCGCTGCTGCATTTTGTCGCCGGTCTTTGGCGTGATTTGCATCTGAATGACCATCGTGACGGCCATGAGGATGGGAAGAATATTGATGGGGAGGCCCATCACGTAGTCGATGGTGTCGGGCTGGGAGAGGTCGTCAACCCAACCGAGGAAGGGCTGGTTGCGGAGTTCAACGGCATATTGAAGCATGTTGTAGAAGCCGAAGAAGACGGGAATTTGGAAGAGCATGGGAAGGCAGCCGCCCATGGGGTTGACGCCATACTGTTTGTAGAGCTTCATCATCTCCTGATTCATCTTGTTAGGATCCTCAGGATACTTTTCCTTCAGCGCTTTGATCTTGGGCTGGAGCTTGGACATCCGCTTCATGGTGCGGGTGGATTTGGCGTGCAGCGGCCACATGATGGTGCGGATGATGAGGGTGAGGACGACGATGGCCCATCCCCAGGACCAGCCTTGGCCGCCGAAGAGATTTGAAAGGGCGTTGAGGGTCCAGTTGAGCGGACGGCTGATCCAGCCGAACCACGATCCGTAGTTCATGACGTCGCCCTTGTCGCCTTCGAGGCTGCGGATGAGGGCGTTATTTTTAGGCCCCATGAAAATGTCGAAGGTGTAGCTACGGGATTCGCCGGCGGGGATGGCTTCGTCACGCAGGGAGAGGTTGGTGTTGAAGGAGTTTGCGGTTTCGTTGCCGCGCGCGGCGGGGAGTTCGACGTCTTTTTGGACAGCACGGAAGGTGGCGGGGTAGGCCTCCTTTGGGCTGATGATGATGGCGAAGAATTGGTTTTCGACTCCGGCGAAGTTGACCCCTGCCCCGAGGAGTTGGCGGAACTCAGTGGCATCGGCTCCGAAGAAGCTGTTGAAGTAGCCGTTGGTTTCGTGGTCGAAGTCACCGTTCTCGTTCCAGAAGAAGTTCAGGTAGTTTGACCGTTCGTCGCGGTGGACGGGGGCGGCGGAGCCACTGAAGATGGCGACGTCACCGAGGGAAATTTCACCGTCGGTGGGGTTGGTGAGCTTGAGGGTGAAGGTGAGGCGGTGATCTTTTCCGGCGCCAGCGGTAACGGGGGCCCATGTTTTGGTGACGTCCAGATTGTTCTGGGTCTTTCCGGTGAAGATGACGGAGCCGCCTTCGCCTTCCGTGAGGTCGTAGTAGCCTTTTTCGAGGGACTCGCCGGAGAGGCGGGTGAGGGCACCGATCCGGTTCCGCCCAAGGTCGTTCATGGTGACGTTGGTTTCTCCAATGACAGCTTTTTCTTCGAAGAGTTCGGTTTTGACAATCCCACCTTCGAGCGAGGAAAGGGTGAAGAGGTTGGTGCGAGTGCTGATTTCGCGGCTTTCCTCGGTGCCGAGTTCCTCGGGGATGGGGAGTTTTTCGACGGTGAGTTCGGCAGGTTTGCCCTCGGTGATGTCGATGACTTGTTCCGAGGCTTTCTTTTTGTCCTCGGCAGCTCGTTGCTCCTGTAACGCTTGGGCGTTTTGGGAGGATTGATAGAGGCTGGCGGCAAGTAATATTCCGCAGAGGGTGACGACGATCCAAGCTTTACGATCCATGATCAGTATTTAGTGAGTGGGAGAATTTTTAGTGGAGGAAGGCGATCTTTCGTCGTCTCCGGTTGATGGGACGGGGTCATAACCGCAGCCACCCCAAGGATGACAGCGTAAAATCCGGCGAATGCCGAAGTAACTGCCTTTGAGTGAGCCGTGGGCTTCGACTGATTCGAGAAAATAAGAGGAACAGGAGGGGGTGTAGCGACACCCGGAGTGCGGTCCGCCGACGGCGTGGAGGACGGGGCGAATGAAAATTTGATAGCCCCTGATGCCGAGCCGAATGAAGATCTTCATGAGGGATCGAGGGGTTGGTCGCTCCAGATCTTGAGCCGCTTGGCGGTTTTGATCCAGTCGGCTTCGAGTTCATGGAAAGTGGCCTGGGAGGCGCGCCAGCGGGCGATGGTGACAACGCGCTGTTTTTCGGGGAGGTGGTCGCCCCACTTGCGGATGATTTCGCGAAAACGTCGTCGCAAGAGGTTTCGAGTGACGGCTTTTCCGGCCTTTTTCGAGGTGATGAGGCCGAAGTTCCGATCATCGAGCGATGGATCGTGCAAGCTACCCAGCACGAGAAATTTTCCAGCGGCCGATTGGCCTCTTTGGCGAACGATCTGAAACTCGCCCCATTGGCGCATGCGCCTTTGACGAGTCAGGTCCATGACCGCGTGTGGAAACCAGAGTAAAGAGGGTCGCGAGAAAGCGACACCGAATTACTTGGTGTTGTTCTGCACCGTGTGGCGCTTGAAGTGAATCTCGGCTCCTTTTGGAAGGAGACGCTGGCGACCCTTGCGACGGCGATTCTTGATGATACCGCGTCCAGCCTTGTTAGACATGCGGGCACGGAAACCGTGTTGCTTCTTGCGAGTGCGCTTGGAAGGCTGGTAAGTCATTTTCATGGCCGTATAAAAAGATAAAGTGGTTAAAAAATCGCCCCCTACTGGAGCGGGACGCGGAGACTAGCTGGAGGAAAGGGCTTGTCAACCCATCGTGGGATTTTTTCTAAAAAGTTCTCGCAGGGACCTAGGCGCGGGGAGGGGCTTGGTTCTTTGAGATGATGTAGAGGATGAGGAAGACGACAAAGGCCGCGACGGCGATTTGGCTGATGATGAGGGAGACTAGGACGCCACTGGCCAAGAAGTGAAGTTGATCGACCCCTTTGTCCGAGAGCTGGGTAATGGTAGTATTTTCGATCCAGGACTTAAAGAGGTTGGTGGCGATGAGGGAAATCATGCCGATTATTCCGCTGATGGCGGTGAGTAGAAAGTAGCGGCGGGATTTCATTTCCCGTCCTCTGCGGGGAGAAGAAACTTGGAGGCTTGCTCGACGTCTTTGTCGCCGCGGCCGGAGAGGTTTACGATGATGATGTCATCCTTGCTCATAGAGCCGGCGATTTTTGAGACGTAGGCCATGGCGTGGGCGCTTTCGAGGGCGGGGATGATGCCCTCGGTGTGGGCGAGTTCGCGGAAGGCGGCGAGGGCTTCGTCGTCGGTGGCGTAGGTGTATTCAGCGCGTCCGATGTCTTTGAGGTAGGCGTGCTCGGGGCCTACGGCGGCGTAGTCGAGGCCGGCGGAGACGGAGTGGGTGAGTTCGATCTGGCCGTCGTCATTTGCGAGGAGCCAGGTTTTGGAGCCTTGGAGGACGCCAAGTTTTCCGCCTTGGAAGCGGGCGGCATGGCGTTCCGGGATGATGCCATCGCCTCCGGCTTCGACGCCCATCATGCGGGTGTCGGGGTCGTTGACGAAGGGGTGGAAGAGGCCCATGGCATTTGATCCCCCGCCTACGCAGGCAACGAGGAGATCGGGAAGGCGGCCTTCTTTTTGGAGGATTTGTTCGCGGGCTTCAAGGCCGATGACTCGGTGGAAATCGCGGACCATCATGGGGAAGGGATGCGGGCCGAGGGCGGAGCCGAGGATGTAGTGGGTATCTTCGACGGTAGTGACCCAGTCGCGCATCGATTCGTTGACGGCTTCTTTTAAAGTGGCCTGGCCGGCGGTCACGGGGACGACTTTGGCGCCCATGAGTCGCATGCGAGTGACGTTGAGGGCTTGGCGTTCCATATCGACCGCGCCCATATAAACGGTGCAGTCCATGCCGAAGCGGGCGCAGACGGTGGCGGTGGCGACGCCGTGTTGGCCAGCTCCGGTTTCGGCGATGATGCGTTTCTTGCCAAGGCGTTTGGCGAGAAGGATTTGGCCGATGGCGTTGTTAATTTTATGCGCGCCGGTGTGGAGGAGGTCCTCGCGTTTGAGATAGACTTTGGCTCCGCCGAGTTTTTCGGTCCAGCGTTCGGCGAAGTAGAGAGGGGTGGGGCGGCCGCAGTAGTTATGGAGGAGGTCGTCGAGTTCGGCCTGGAAGGCGGGGTCCGCCTTGGCTTCTTCGTAGGCTGCGCTGAGATCATCGAGCGGAGTCATGAGGGTTTCGGGTGCGAAACATCCGCCAAATTGACCGAAGTGACCGGTGGCGTCTGGGACAGTAGGGGCCTGCGTGCTCATGGGCGTAAGGTAGCCGAAAGGGCGTAGATGGCACGTGAAAATTTAGGTGTCTTCGGTGACGGTTCGGAGCCAGGCGGTGAAGGATTCTTCGCTGTGTTCCCCGGCGGCGAGGGAGAGGTAGTGGGGGTATTTTTCAGTTTCGGTGATGTTGAAGACGAGCCCGTTGAGGTTTAGAAACAGTTCGCAGGTGATAACGGCTGTCCTTTTATTGCGGTCGATGAAGGGGTGATTTTTTGCGAGGCCAAAGGCGTAGGCTGCGGCGAGCTGGCAAAGGTCGACGTTCCCTCCGCCGTATTCGCAGAATTGTTTTGGGCGGTTGAGGGCGGAGTCTAACCTTCCGGTGTCGCGGATTCCTTCGCCGCCTCCGTGTTCGGCGAGTTGGGCGAGTTGGGCGAGTTGGGCGGCATGGACCATGTGGACGAGCTCAGGGAGAACCCACTCGATTTCGTCGTGGTTCATTATTCAGCAAGTTTTTTGAGGAGGTTGCGGTTCTCGCGCATGATGCGGTTTGCGATTTCCATCTGGCGGTCGACTTGGTCGTCGTAGGCTGTGAGGTTGAGACCATTGGCTGATTCGGTGACGGTGAGGGTGTCGCCTTTGGAGACGCGGAGCTTTTCGAGGAGTTCCTTGGGCAGGATGACGCCGGCGGAGTTACCGATGGCGGTGATTTTGAGCTTGGTCGTGGGGAGACTTTTAGTGGTGGAGGGATCTTCGCGAATGGCCATGGCGAAATTATAACGAATGTTATAACGTGTTTAAGGCGTGATTTTTAGGGGGCTGCCTCGGTAAGATGCGGGAGATGGCGCGCATTGCAGTTTTGGGATCGGGGACGGGATCGAATTTTCAGGCTCTTTATGATGAGTTGGGGGAGGAGATTGTTTTAGTGATTTCTGATCAGCTGGGAGCGGGTATTTTGGAGAAGGCGGAGCGGGTGGGGGTTCCGGTGGTGGTTGAGAAAGGAGGGAAGGATCTTTGTGCGCGAATTTTAGGGCATTTGGAAGGGGTGGATTTGGTCTGTCTGGCGGGGTTTATGAGGTTGGTGAAGGAGCCGCTACTGGGGGCGTTTGAGGGAAGGATTCTAAATATTCATCCATCTTTGTTGCCGCAGTATCCGGGGCTGGGTGCCTGGGGCCAGGCGGTGGTCGATGGGGCGACTGAGTCGGGATGTACGGTACACTACGTCGATGCCGGGATGGACACGGGCGAGGTGATTTTACAGGCGAAGGTGCCGGTGCTTCCGGATGATACGCCGGAGTCACTCCATGCCCGGATTCAGGTGGAGGAGCATCGTATCTACCCGCTCGCGGTGAAGAAGTGCCTCGCTGAGATCAAGGACGGGGTGTGATTTTTAATCTCAGGAACTTCCGCGGGATTTCGGCGTCGAGGGGGACCTGGTATTTCGCTGATCCGTCGCCAATGAGCCCCAGTGGTTGCGAAGGGAGTGCCAGGTCTCCCCACGTGAGGAGATCGTTTGACTGTTGTGGAGTCACGATGAATTGATCGGCTCTAATCATGAGCTGAAATTCAAAGACAGAGTTAGTTTCAGATTGAATCAGCAGGGGCTGCGATTTGCCCAAGACAAATGCCGCGAGCTCGTTTTCGGAGCCCGTGAATGAGAGGGAGTCATCGGTTCCTGGTGAGCCATCCGGAGAAACGCTGCATCGCCAATTGCGGCCAAGAGAGAGGTCGGGTTTGGCCTCCGGCTGGATCAGGGTGAGGGTGCAGCCGTCGCCATCGGCGAATTCCGGCCAAGGGTCTTTGTCGTTGAATTCGAATTCGAAGATGGCGGCTCCGTCTGCTCCGGTGAGGATGATTTGCTCGCCAGAGTTAGCGAACTTGGTGAGACTTTCGAACTCACCGGCGATGCTGATCATGTTGCCATGCTGTGAAACGAAGGCTGATTCGTTTTCAACAACTACGATTCGTTCTCCCGGGGCGAGGGTGGTATTGGGCGGGAAGGTGAAGGTGATGCCAGTGGTGAAAGAGACCTTGGTGAGGTCGATGACTTCGGTCGGCGAGATGTTTAGTAACTCGATAAATTCGGTCGAGGGGCTGTCATCTGAGGGGTGATAATTGAGTTCGCTGACGGTCAGGTTTGATCGGTTGGCCGGGGCCCCGACCACAAAAATTGCGCGGCGAATGGCGGACCAATTACCGCCACTGGTGAGAACACGGGCTTTGATTTCTAACGACTCGGTCGGGGTGACCGGGCCGGAGTAGACGGTGAGGGAGTCGATCGGATCGCTGCCATCGCGCGAGTAGTAGATGGTGCCGTTTTTTCCGGTGGTGTTGGTAATTGTGAGTTGGAAACCATTGGCAACGATGCCTCCGGATGAGCTGAAGGAGGGTGGGGGAATGAAATTCGAATCGATCCAGTTGGCTCGCGATTGGAGCCATGATTTCATGGAATTGGTCCTGCTGGTCCAGGAGCTCGCGCTGAGTCCAGGCTGAACATCGGCCAGGCCGATCGTGATTTTTGCGACTTGGGAATTGATGATCGAGGCCATGTTGGCATTGGCAAGTGGCCCCTCTCGGAGTTCAAACCAACGATCCTCGTATTCACGCTGAAAATCAGGGTCGTCAAAAAGGCGATCATACCAAAGGCGGTCTGAACGAAAGGAGAGGGTGCCTGTTGTCGAGCCACCGTAAGCTCCATTGTTGAAGTCCCACATTGGGCCCATGTGGAGCTTGCGGTCGCCTGAGGAAACCCAGGGAAACATGCTGAGGAGAAGGCCGTCGCCTTGTTTGGCGAGGGTGAGCATTTGCATGTAGTCGATGAAGTCGGTCGTGTTGAGATACTTGCGATATCCGATCTCAGGGTCTCTCCAGATGTCATCGTCGTAGAGGACGTCTTCGAATTCACGGAACCAGTCTTCCATCGAGGAACGTTGGAGCGGGGTGATGCGGTAGCCGTTGGGGTCCTCAAAGTTGATGAAAGCGTTGTATTGGCGGGGGATGTCATCGCCTGATCCTGAGACATTGGGCGGGGTGGATTGGACCCGGTTTGGGCCGGCGGTGTGGAAGAATTGCGGAGAGGTTGCTCCGTTTTCAGCAGGGTAGCCGCCAACCGGAATGGCGTCCATGCGGTTGATGCTGTTGAGCCAGCCTCCACTGCTACCGTCTTCTGACAGCTTGTCGTATTCGATGCGCTTGCTGCTTCTTTTGGGCTTCTCGAGGAAGACGTAAACTCCTTTGCGATCTGCCATGGTCAGGTCACCACCATTCTCGTTTACGAAGAGATCGACGAAGCGAAATCCGGGAGCCCAGCGACCGGTTTGGCCGCTCAAGGCCCAGATAAATGTGTTGTAGAGCATCGACCGGTCGTAACTGGCGTTTGGATAGTAGAGGATCCAGTCAGAGTCTGACGCCATACCGAGGATCTTGACGGGCCGGTCTAGGTCGGCATCAGTTTTCCACGTTTCCAATGAGTATGGTTTTGGATTCCAGGTGGAGGAAAAAGCTCCTCTGACGCGAATGCCGATACGGGAGGTTTGTGAGGGATCGTTTGAAAAATTGGCGGAATCACTGATCGGGTCACGAGCATAGACGCCGAGAAAGGCTGGCTGGCGGGCCACTTGTTGTAAACCTCCTCCGGTTTGGGTGCTGGTGCTCCAGCCTTTGTTGGGAATGCTACCGCCGTTGAAGTTTTCCACGACCATAATCGGAAGGTCGGAAGAGTAGGAGGCCACATCGGAAGAGAGTTTCAGGTAGGAACGGGTCCTGATTGCTGGCCGATGTCCGGGTAAGTACGAAGCAGACCTTACTTGCACGGTTGCCTCGACCGAGATCGGTCCATGGTATACCAATCCGCCTGCCACTCCCGGGATGGAGCCGTCGAGAGTGTAGAGGATGGTGGCTCCATCGCGGTTGGTGAGAGTGAGCTTGAAGGGGTCGCTAAAGACCCCTTCTTCTTCTGAAAAGTCCGCTTTCTTCGGGGCGGGGAAAGGACAGTTAACTCCTGCTAAAAGAGTGATTCTTAACTCAGGATTGAGTGGGTCATTGGTAACGAGAGTGAGAGTGTCGCTGAAGCATCCATCCCCGACCACGTCGAAGATGATGGAGAGGTTGGAGAAGCTTCCGGCAGGAATGGTAATGGCAGCGGTGGGTGCCGAGAATCGAAGTCCCGACTCAAGAGAAGGAGTGAGAACGAGGGACTCGACGACTCCGCGATTTTCAATGAGGAGGGGGAGGGCGGTGGTTTCGGGGTCCACTCCAAAATCGAGAAGGCGGTTTACTTCAATAACAGGGGCTGGATTGATAGGGATTTCTCCCAAGAAGCGAAATTCGCCAATTCCCACTCGGTCTCCGCCACCAAAATCTTCAAACCAATTATCAGTGATCGTGAGGCGGATGGCATTTCCGGAAAAGATTCCTCCGAGAGAAAGCGTCGTTGATGAAGAAGTGGAAATGGCAGGGGAGGTCACATCGACAGGCGCACCGAAGGAAGATCCGCCATCAACTGAGAATTCAAGGCGGAATGATTTTCCTTCGTTCCCGTTGGGATTGCCGAAGTGGTAGCCCCAATAGACGAGATCGGAGAAGTGGTGGGTGTCATTAAAGCTGAAGAGGAAGATCGGAGCGGGGCCAAAATTGTAGTAGTCTGCCGAACCACCTCCGGGGGCCTCGGTGGTCCAAGCGCTTGATCCGTTGGCGGCGAAATGGGTGACGCTTTGGTAGTTTTCTGCGGTGGGTGTTGCGGAAAGTCCGGACCCGTTGCTGACGTTCGCGGCTGGATAGAATTGCGTGCCCGTAACGAGAGCAGTCGATGATGATGTGATGATCTCAGCGGTTGTGACTGAGACGGAGAGGAGAAAAAGAAGGGGCTTCATGGGAAAAGAAAATCAGAAAAAAACCCCGCAGAGATGGCCTCTGCGGGGTTAGATCTTTGGTAAATCTGGAAATGACTTATTCGTCTTCCTTCTCCTCGTCGGTTTGGAAGTATTTGTTCATCGTCGGCTCCAATTTGTCCATTTTGCTGCTGAATTTCTCCATAAGAGGTCCGAGCTTCTGGGCGGTTTCGAGTGGGAGAGTTTGCAAGGCCATCATGACAGGTCCCATCTTCTTCTCCATGCCCTTTTGCTTGGTCTCGAGTTTGGTGCTGAGCTTTTTGCGGGCCTCGTTATCGGGAACTTCCAGCTTTTTGAGGGCAGTCTCCTCGACCGCGAGCTTCTCGAACATCTCGTCGAGCTTGGTGCTGGCGGCGGTCAAGCTGGCGTCGTCTTTGATCGATCCGACGATGTCAGGGAGGGTTCCGATGATGTCAAAGATCCTGAAAGCTTGCTTCTCGACGGGAGTCTCGGCTTTGGGCTCTTCAGCAGGTTTTTCAGGAGCAGGTTTTTCAGGAGCAGGTTTTTCAGGTGCGGCGGTTTGAGCAGGCAGGATAGCGAGCGAGCATACCCAGAGGGCGAGGATCGTGAATTTAGTTTTCATAATTTTAGTGAGGGGGGGAACTTTAGCCCTTCCTCAAACTACGATAGAAAGCGGGAAAAGGTTACAGGAAATAATTGGGGGGTGTGTGTGAGAGTTACTTCACGCTCTTGAAAAGGAAGACGCCTTTTTTGTTGCCGATACCGAGGTCGGTAAGGCCGTCGCCGTTGACATCGGCAGCGGCGAGTTGAGTTCCTGCGCCGGAATCGGAATCCAGGAGATGGGGGACAAAGCGTGCTCCTTTGTCATCGCGGACGAGTTCATACCAATAGAGGACGGCGGGTTTTTCGGAATCGGGGTCGCTGCCATTGTGGGCGAAGTATCTTTTGCCGGTGGCGAAGTCGGGGAGGCCGTCGCCGTTGAAGTCCCCTTCGATGAGAGCGTGAGCCTGGGTGAACGTTACCCCGCCAAGGCCGGGTGATTTGTCCTCGGGGATGAGGACGTGCTTTTTGAAGTGAATGCGTCCCTCGCTCTTTTCATTTTCGAACCAAGCGAGTCCCCAGGCGTGGGCCGCGGTGCTGGAGACAACGTCGTTGTCGCCATCGCCATCGATGTCAAAGACGAGCATTTGGGCGCCGCCTTTTTTGGAGAACTGGAAGCGGTGGAAGTTCCAGTCACCCGCTTTGAGGGGGTCGGCGGGGGATTCATACCAGCCTTCTTTTTCGAGGACGTCGGTTTTGCCATCGCCATTGAGATCGCCGAAACCGAGGCCGTGGTAGTAGGGTGATTTGGTCCGCTCGGGAGAGATGGGGTGGAAGGTCCACGGCTTCGTGACGTTTTTAAAGTCGGGCGTGAAGAAGCCGAAGCGTCCGGCTTGCATTGCGACGAGTTCCATCTTGCCGTCGCCGGTCAGGTCGGTCATTTCGGGAGATTCGTTACCGATTTTGGCGGCGACGCGATGTTTGGGCCAGGTCTCCGAGGCTTCCTTTGGTTGGAGATAGAGGTCGAGGTGGAAGACGCCATCGTGTGCGATTTGAAAAATGTCGGAACGGCCATCTCCATTGATGTCGATGACCCAGCTTTGGAAGGAGTTGTGAGCGTAACCCTTTGCGGGGACGGCTTCGCCGGCACGGTAGCGGTGCTTTTTTTCAAAAGAAGGTCCTTCCCACCAAAGTGGTCCCGCGAGGAGATCGATCTTTCCGTCGCCATTGACGTCACCGAAGGAGGCCCCTTCGGTGTAGACGCCGGGGTCGAGGATTTGGCGGGAGTGGGATGACTTGTCGGATTCGCGGGCGGCGATGACGAGGGCGATGAGGCCGAGGGGGACAGTGAGATGGATGAGTTTCATTCGGTGACGATTTCGAGGAGGACAGGGGCGGGGCGGGAGGCCGAGCTTACGGCGAGAGTGAAATGTTGCAGATCTTTGTGGCCGGTGAGTTCAACGATGGCGAGGCCCTTTTTTGGGAGTTGGATTTCTTTCATACCACTGAAGAGGTTCATGAGAGAAGTATCGGAGTTTAGAGGGTAATGATCTCGTAAGACTACTCCAAAACATCAGTTCTTGGTTTTCGCAGCGAGAAGAGCCTTCCCCCCTGAGATCAGCAGCCCCAGCGCCCATTTCGGTTTCTCCAGCCTTAATTCCCCCCCCCAGAATACTACTCCGATAGGCCTCTCCGAATTCCAAAAGAGCAGAATCTGATTATTGGGTTTCTTTTGAGCCAGCGCTTCGCGATTTGTTTAGAAGCCGGGCGCTTTCTTGAGAGCGGCGTTCTTCCTCTGTTATGGTCCCCGGACCACGCCTTCATCATCCCTTGTCATCTCAAGAAATCACTCCGGCATTCCGTTCTTTTGAAACTCTACATGCATTAGTAAGGGAAGTGACAGCCCGCAAAAGCAGGTTCCGGGCAACCAAGAATAGCCGACTTCAGGTAATGCCAAGCTCCCAAAAAAAATGGCCGCTCCCAGAAGGAGCGGCTATTTTTGAAAGGTTATTTGTCTGATTTCCGAACTAACGACGACGGCGGAGCATCAAGCCGGCGCCAAGCAAACCGAGGATGCCGGTAGAAGGCTCAGGGACCGGTGTGAGTGGGGTGGTAGCCCCAATCACTCCGGCATAAGCCGAAAGACCTTCCGGAGTGAGTCCGGTGAAGTCATTGGCTCCACTATTGCCTGCGTTCGGCTCGTTATCGATGTTCAGCAAAAGGCGAACCCCGGGAAAAGTTGCCACACCTGCGTTAGTCACGTTACCTGGTGCGTCTCCGATATCCCAATGAGCGGCGAGAATATTGCCACCGAGCGTTGCAAGGATGTCACCTGTTCCAACATCAGTACTTGTGCCGATTCCATTGAAGTTGGGATCATCTGTCCACAGATCATAGGTTCCAACCGGAGCGCCGAGAAGCGCTGCGCCTGCCAAAGTCAATGTAGTTTCAGCTCCGTCACGGGAACCAGTGTTTCCGGCGCTACCAGTGTGCCAGCCAAGACGGTTTCCCGCTTCGCGAGCGGTGTAACTTGTCATGTTGATGAAGGGGATTGAGATGCCGTTATATCCATCTGCATCACCCGCATCGTAGCCGCCACTTGAAAGAGATCGACCGATGACAAAGACGTCCGCAGCCCCCATTCCGGCGAAAGCACCAGTTCCGTTTAGTGCATCCTGGCTGTTGCTGAAGTTTGCGAAGTCTCCGTGACGGATTTCAGTAACGTTCGAGAAGTTGTTGCTGAAGAAGTCCTCGATCGGAGCGCCGGCTGGCGAAAGATCTGAGATCATCACGACCAATGCCGAAGCCGGGGTCGCCGTGAGGGCCAGGAGAGAGATTAAGATTATTTTTTTATGTTTCATTAGTATCCAGATCGATTGGACCCCAAGGTTAGATAACTCTGGATACCTTCGGCAAGCCTATTCATACTTTTTTAGCATCCTATTAAGAAGTAAGAAGTGGATTGTGGGGCAGACCTAAGGCTTGCTCCCGATGATTAATCTTCCCATGAGCGCTTTTTTTTTTTGGTGACCCAGCCAAGTCTCTTTTTATTCCGCGTCTTTATTGATGGATGATTTCGAGGAGGACGGGGGCGGAGCGGGAGGCCGAGTTCACGGCGAGAGTGAAATGCTGCAGATCTTGGTGGCCGGTGAGTTCTACGATTGTGGGGCCTTTCTTGGGGAGTTTGATTTCCTTCTTCCCACTGAAGAGGTGCATGAGATGAGTATCGTTGATCTTAAGTTTGATCGTGCCTTTCTGATCGATGCCAAAGCGCGCGACGCCCCAGCGGCTCCGTCCGCGGCCTTTTACTTTTGGGAGTTCGGCGGGAAGGAGTTCGCCATTCACCTTACCCGCGTAGGGTTGCCATTGATATCCCTCGAATTTTTCCGCAAAAATCGCGGGGCCGTAGTGGCCTATCCCGTCGCTGGTGCGTGCGTGGGGTTGCAGGACCATCCAATCGCGGATGATGGGCTTGGCGCTGACTTTAAAATCACCTTCTTTGCCCAACTCGGAGAGAAAGCGTACTAAATCGATGAACTCATCTTCGCGGAGGCTTGCGGTGAGGCCGGGGGGCATCATTGAGACGGGGCTGATGGTGATGGTTTTGACATCGGCGCGGGCGATGCGGTTCATCTGGCCGACGTAGTCGCGGAGGACCACTTCGGTGTCGCTTTCGCTGACGAGTCCGCCGGTGTGGGTATTGCCATTTTTCTCAGTGACGAGGGTGGTGTGGTAGCCTTCCTTAATCTTGTCATTGGGATTAAGAAGAGAGGTGATGAGGTAATCGACGGGCGCACTGGAGCCGATACTGACGAGGTCGGGGCCGATGGGGCTCCCGACTCCACCAATCGCATGGCAGGCGAGGCACTGGAGATTCACGCGACGGTAAATTGTTTCTCCGCGATGAGGGTCGCCGTCTTTTGCGACGCGGTTGATCAACTTGGCCATGTCGGTGGCCGAGAGAGCTTGTGACATCGGCTTGAGCTTTCCGGCGGATTGCAAGGCCTTCATCAAATCCTCCGGCGGCTTGCCGGAGGTGCCCGCGCGTTGCATTCCAAGACTGGCGATCTTGGCCGGGAGTGCTTTTCCTACGAGTGCTTTCGCGAGTGCGGTTGCACTTTTCGGGCTCTTGAGAAAGAGGGAGAATAATCCGTGTGGGTCCTTGCCTTCGGTGTCCTTAGCTAGGAGTTCGGTGGCGAAGGATGCCGCTTTCTCGGGAGAGAGAGATGCCAAGGCTTGAATCGCCGGAATGCGCACCTCTTCGTTCGGAGCTTCGCTGATCAGTTTTTCGAAAAGGGTGATGGCTTCCTTGCCTCCGAAGAGTCGAATTCCTTCTGCGGCAGCTTGGCGTTTTTCAGGAGAAGCGGAGAAGGCTGCGATGAGTTTTTCACGTGCCGGGGCCAGCTTCCAGAGCCCGGCGAGGCGGGCCGCTTTTTTGAAGAGCGCGAGGTCGTT
Organism: Akkermansiaceae bacterium; assembly: GCA_047629805.1. GTDB lineage: Bacteria > Verrucomicrobiota > Verrucomicrobiia > Verrucomicrobiales > Akkermansiaceae > SW10. The sequence goes on from JBLHUR010000100.1 coordinate 19,024, forward strand.
CCCGTCGAGATAGGGGATGATTTTGTCGAGGTCTTTTTTCGGTTGGATTTTACGGATCTCCTTGGCGGTGATGAGTTGGTCGAGAATTTCGGGATGTTCGGGTAGTCGTTTTAGAAGGCGGGTCAGATCATCGGCTGAACCAACTTGTGCGATCACCGAGGTGGCCTCGGCGATTTGCCCGGGTGTGAGCGAGTTGTTTTCCAAGTTCTTGAAAATCGAGGCCAGCGAAAGCGGTTTTCCATAGGCCTTCATCGCGAAGATGAGATGAGAGAGCTTTCCTCCGAAGATGGACTTCCCCGATTCGAAGGCCGGTGCCCAATGGTCGGCGTGTTCGCGGACGATGGACCAGAGGGCGAAGTCGAGGGGTTTGTCGATGGGATGATCGAGGGCTCGCAAGGCGGTCGGAACGGAGTTCGGTCCGGGTTTTTGGGCGAGACAACTGATGGCCCAAAGCCGTACTTGGGCGTTCTCATCATCAATTGATTTCCTGATGATTTCGTCGCTTCCGGGCACTTCATCCTGGCGATGGTAGAGCAAGCGGAGGGCGGCGGCGCGGTAGCGGGGATCTTGGGAAGCAGCGAGAGCTTTGACTAATTCAACATTCGTTTCATTGAGGGCCTGGAAGGTCCACATCGCTTGGAGGCGGTCAAAGTCCTGCGTAAATCCGCTCGTTGCGGCTTCCAGTTTCAAAAGGAGTTCGGGACCGTTTCGGGTTCGCAGTTCATTGCGTGCGAGGTCGCGATGAACGCGTTCTCCAGAGGTGATCGCTTTTAAGAGTTCATCAATGGAGGCTTTTGAAAAATCATGCTTTTTAACGAGCGGGCGATCTTTAAAAGTAACCCGCCAGATGCGGCCGCGCGTTTGGTCGCGGCGCTTGTCGCGGAAGTCAACTTCGCCGTGTTGGATGATGGGATTATACCAATCGGCAATATAGACGGCACCATCGGGTCCCATTTTGACATCGATGGGTCGGAAGGCGCGGTGGGAGGAGCTCAGGAAGTCATCGATGCGGGTGGAGGTGTATGTGCTGCCGTTTGGGGAAAGGCGGTAGGCATTGATGCGGTGGCCGCGGAAGTCGGGCGCGATCATAACATCGCGGAGCTTTTCGGGGACGTGGGAACCAGAGAGGATTTCGAGCCCGCAGAGTTTCGGTTGCCCGGGATTGAGTCCGGGGAGGATTCGTTCTGCTCCCGGTGAAGTCACAAAAACGGAGCGGGGGAAGATGAAGTTGATCCCGGCGCCGCCCGCGCCATCGGTGGCGAAGGTTTGGCCGTAGTCGTCGAAGACGAAGCCCCAGGGATTGACGAGTCCTTTTGAAAGGACCTCGGCCTTGCCGGTCTCGGGGCGGAGATGCCAGATGCCACCACCCATCAGGCGACGGACTCCGTGAGGAGTTTCGAGATGGCTGTGAATGTAGATGGACTGCAAGAAGTAGATCATGCCATCGGGGCCTTGTTCAAAAGTGTGGACGAGGTGGTGGGTGTCCTCGGTTCCAAAACCGGAGAGGACGACCTGCCGTTCATCGGCGCGGCCATCACCATCGGTATCTTTAAGGAAGAGGAGTTCGGTCGAGTTCGCGACATAGGCCCCGCCATCCGCAGGCATGACGGCGGTGGGGATGTGGAGGTTATCGGCGAAGACGGTACGCTTATCGGCATGGCCATCGCCGTCGGTGTCTTCGAGGATGAGAACACGGTCATTTTCTTCCGCTCCGGGGACAATGTGGGGATACATTCCGCTGGAGACGAGCCAGAGACGACCTTGGGGATCGAAGTTCATTTGCACCGGCTTCGCGATGACGGGATCGGAGGCGAAGAGGTTGATCTCCATCCCTTCCGGGAGGTTGAAGGCGGCCCGTTGTTTTTCAGTATCGGGATCAGGAATGTCCTTCAATCCGCGCTGGGCGGAGGCGGTAAGAGTGGCGAGGAGGAGGAGTCGGGTGATCATTATTTAATGGCCAGAACGGCTTGTTTGAGGGTTTCGATTTCCGTTTCCCGTTCTGCGATGATGGGGTCGAACATAGGGAGTTCCTTGGCATTGTTTCCTTGCTCATGTTTGCGGAAAAGGCGGAGGTAGGTCTCGTTGGCAGGCCGCCAACGAAAGAAGAAGAGCTTGTTTTTAGTGATGATCTTTTCGCGCAGGAGCGAGGCGGGTTCGCTTTGGAGTTGGTTGCCGGTAGCTCCGGTGAGACCGAGAGAGCGCACGAATTTTGGAGCGACGGTCTCGTAGCCTTTTTCGGTGAAGTGGAGCCCGTTGTCGGTGAGACCGCGGCTCTTCCCGATTGTGGTGTAGAGATCAGCAAAGTGGAGCTGGTGTTTTTTTGCGATATCTGAGAGAGCTCTTGAATAGAGGGCAAGTCGTTGGTTGTGGTCGGCCATGTCAGGCATGGGCGCGCCGAGGCTTTCGGCGGGAGGTGGCGAAACGATGACGATCTCGCGCGGCTCTGCGGCGACCTTAATCATACCGAGGAGGCGTTCGTAACCGGCAATGAATTTTGCGAGGCCCGCTTCGCCGTCGAAGGCGGCTCCAGCTCCATAGCAAACGATGACGACATTTGGTTTTAATTCACCTAGGTCGGCCTTGAGGCGGTCAAAGCCCTCTTGCGGTGGTCCGAAGTAGCTGCGCGCGGTGCCGAAGACGGTGTCGCCACTCCAGCCGAGGTTACGGAACTTGAGATCCGCTTTCCCGGAGGCAAGAGTGAGCGCGGTTTCAAGGTGTCCGTATTTTTGCGCTCGCTCGATCACGGTGTTGCCGAGGAGGACCACGGTGTCGCCGTTTTCGAGAGTCATTGCAGACAGCCGCATCATCGCGAGGGCCGGGATTAGGAAATGCCAAAGGTTTATCATCGTTAGGTTGGTAGGTTTGCTTACTTGTAGCGTGCTGACAAGGAGATGGTTGAGACCTGTTCAAATATCAGGGGAATGATGACGGTTTTGAGAGGCAGGCCCGGTTCCAAACGGGAAACCTGTCAAAAATTCTGAGATCGATGAGACTCGCGTGACATTCATCTCCCGAAAATCGCCTTTCATTCCTACATCATGAAAACGCTCTCCCTCCTCCTGATCTTTCTGTTCTCTCAGCTTCCCTGTTTTTCACAACTGGCCGGGGATCAAAAGGAAGCCCTCGCTGAAGCGCTCTACACCGAGGAAGTCACCCGTGATCCCGAAGCTGCCGCCGCGCAATACGAAAAAATCGTGATGGCCCATCGCCAGCAACGCGCCCACGCCGCCACCGTCCTTTTTCGACTCGCCGAAACCAGGCGAGCCCAGAGGCGCACTTCGCCATCGATGGCCCGGATGAAGTAGTGGGTTCCATTCGTTGAGCCCCTCGGTCGTTTCCTTGCTCGGAAAGGAGCGACGACCGTTGCGGATGACAGGTGGGAACGAGTAAAAAGTGTCAGACGATTTGAACGCGAGTAAAAAGTGTCAGACGATTTGCAGGATTAGTTCTTGTCGGGGGATTCTTGGCTGCGTAGGGAGGCTTGGTCTTGAAGAAACCGCGTCGATTTTTGGTTCCGAAGGACTCCTCAGGGGAGTG
>JBLHUR010000101.1:0-22202 GCA_047629805.1 Akkermansiaceae bacterium
GCAGGCGAAGACATCTGGACCCGCTGGGGTCCAAGCGGATTCGGGCACGGCATTACCGGTGAGAAGGATGTCGCACCCGAGCACGAGGTCGCCCCGGAAGCCTTCAACGGCTGGCCCCTCTTCGGCGGAGGTAATGCCGGCCACGTTCCCATGGCAGGTCCGGATGATGACACCCCGCTCGAAGTCGGGATCGATCTCACTTCTCTCCTGAAAGGCTTGGACCCCAACAAGGACGGCAAAGGCCGACTCTTCATCCAGCTCAGCCGGGCCGACGGGAGCAATGCCTCCGGCAAGCTCCACGAATGCGCCATCCGCAGGTATGATTCCAAGGGCAAGTTCGTCCGTGAAACACCACTGAAGATCAAAGACGGAAAATTTGGCAAATCGGAACTAAAGATGGATGCCGCCATCAGTGATCTCGTAAGCGAGTAAGGGCGGCGACACAGCACAGTCTTCAGCGCGTCTTGAGCTCCTCGATCAACTTGGTCGCGGCCTCGGGCGCGAGGTGAACCCACCGTGGGAATAACGTCTTCCTTGTCGACAATCAAGGCCCACGGGGTGCCCCGGATCTTGTAGACTCGCATCAGCTGCCGCCGCGGTCGAATTGCCGGACAGCGACACTAAGCCCGTTCGCCCGCAGCCTTACGACTACGAACACCAAAGACGACCTTAACGAACGCTATTACTTGTAGGCGAAACAGCTTGTGCAGATTGTTTGATAACGGTAAGCTTATTCCATTTCCTAGACTTTGACTTCCATTGGTCGCCCACTCTCAAGAATCCGAGCTACTGGGTCGTCAAACGTAAAACGAACTAGAAGAAATACCGGACCTCGTTGCGAGCGATGAAAGACTGGCTCAAGTCCGCCCGGAGCTGGCCGCTCAAGATGATCTTGAGCAGGCTGAAACGGCGACTGAGAGGGTATTGGAATTACTACTGTGTGATAGCGAACGATAAAATGACCTCGCGATATATGATGTCCGTGACGGAGCTCGTCTTCAAATGGCTCAATCGCCGGAGTCAGCGTAAAAGCTACACCTGGGTAAAATTCCTACGCCGCTGGCAAGGCGATTGGCAAATCCCGCGTCCACGAGTGGTGGAGCAGTGGGGGAAAGGCCGATCGATCCAAAGCGAAATGCCCCTTGCCTGAGTCTCGATCCAGAGATAGAAGTGAAGCCAAGAAACGAAAGTGAACCACCAATGAAGTCAGCAAGATCAAGAAACCGGACCGTGCGTCATCCTGAGGAGCCCTGTGCGGGAAAACCGCACGCCGGGATCTGCGAGGGGGACGTCAGGCAACTGACGTTCCTACCTTAATCGGGTCCTTCCAATAACTTTCCACAATGAAAAGAATGCGGAGCTAGATCCTAGACCTCTGATAAAATAGATGGTCAATGTTTCAGGATGCGATGCGGCTCTCCGGGCCAAGGCGATGGGAGAGGATCACCTTGCCCTTGAAATCGGTCATATCGAGTGACTCTTTCCCCTCGGGAAGTTGATGCCACGGCCCGACATACCATGGCGACGGCTTACCCAGCATCGGATAAGCTTGGGTGGTTCAGTCCTTGACCGGCGGAGCGGGAGGAAGGATCGGGACATTGCAGAAGGTCAGGGCGGCGAGACCATTGGCTCCCTTCAAGATGGAAGCCTGCTTCCACGCCATCTCTTTCAAATAGGTGATCTTCTTGAAGTGGGCCGGCTTATTCAAGGTCAGGGTCAGGAGCTTGCCCTTCACCTCGCCACGCACGACGGCGCCATCAAGGTCGTCGAGGTAGAATTGTGCGGCCAACATCGCGTCGTCCCAGATCACAGGCTGGTCTCTTTGTCTCCAGTCCGGGTTCCGAATTCGACACGGTATTTGACCAAGGCCGCATCGAGTTTGATCGCGAAGGCGTAGGATCCGTCCTTCCCCGGTGAACTACGATCTTCGCCGTACTTCTTGTCATCCGCAAAGACCCGCAAGAACACCTTCTCAGCGCGCTCCTTTAACACTCCTTTGCAATGAAGGGTGCCTTGGCCGCGATCGTTGCGGGCGTAAAATTGACCCTCCAAGGGCATCTCATTGTCGCCGGGAACCCAGGGAACCCAAGCGTCCATTTCCGGTTCCCGAACGATGACCTTCGTCGAGGCCATGACCGCGTCACCACCGTTGGCCACGAAGAGCTTCACCGTCATCGTGCCGCTGTTTTGCGCGCGGCTAAAAACCAGCTTTCCGGGAGCCTCGTCCTTGATCGTCGCCAGTCCGGATACCTCCCAGCGGTAGTCCAGCGCATCGACGTCGGCTTTCCGCAGCGCTTCCAGATTGCTGATCTCAGGCTGAATTTCGATCGTCTCGCGCCCATCCCAATTTGCCGGGGCCTTAAGAACAAATTTGGGCTCGGGCAGCGCCTCCTTGACGGTTACCGGCACTTCGATCGACCGGACCCCGTCCGGGTAAACCGCTTCGAAGCGAATCTTGAAGGCCCGGTCCCCACTGACCCGTCCCGCGTCCAGAGGGATGCGGAAGCGATCTGTCGCGATCACCGTTTCCTCATCTCCGTGAACCAAAGACCAAGAAACCTTCTGTGCTCCACCCGCCTGGGCGGCAAACTCCACCACTTCGCCTTCCTTCATCGTCACGCTCTCCGGCGATACGGAGAACGCACTCCCCTTCTGGACCACCAAGCCCACCAGGGTCTGCCTCGGCTTCTGGTTTTCATCCTCGAGGCGCACCCAGTCGGCCGTGCGGGCCACCTTGGAGACTCGCACTTCGTCGATATCCCCGGTGAAATCGTAGCGGTTGTACTAACCGCCAATCCACATCCGGGACGGACGTTCAAGGGCCATCGCACCGCCCCGGGGGTTGCCTGTTCCGCATTTCTCCCCGTTAATATAAAGGACTGCCTGGCCGTCCTCGTAGGTGTGAACGGCGTGGTTCCATCCCCCCGCTTCGCCCGGAATTTCCGCCATGACATTGCCTGCCGAAAAATAGCAATCGACCCGGATCTGCGCCGGGCTTTGGTAGGTCAGCTGCACCTTTCCGGCTCGCTTCTCGTTGCCCCAGCAAACGATCCGCCCATTGGCCGCCTCCGACCGGAACCAAGCCTGCGTGCTGTGGGGCTCGTCGGCCGACGGCAGCGTTTCGATCTTCTCCCCGCAAAACACGCCGGCCTTTCCCGAAAAGTGTCGCGCGCCACCGATCATGCCTGCCGACTCCGTCGTCCCCTTGTCCTCGGACTGCAAACTCCCCACCACGTCACGCACCTCGCTCCCAAGGTGCCACACCCCGACGTAGCCATTCGAAGCATGAAACACGGCCTTGCCGCTCGATTCGCCCGGGACGCCAGCCTTGCCCCAATGAATCTTGAGTTCCTGCTGTTCGTTCCCCCGAATCAAGGGGATTTTCACCCAGATGCTGGCCACCCCGGCTTCGGCATCCCACTGCTCGATCTCGAAAGAGAGTGGCTTCCCAGCGGCGGAAAACCGGATGTCATTTCCATCGGCCGCTACCCCGGAAAAGGGAAAGTGATCGCGGTGCAAGCGGACAAGCAAAGGGAAGTCGATCAGCGAGGCTGAGGCCGGAAGGTCCGCGCCCTCGGGCGTAGTCAGGATGTAGATCGATCCTGAATTCTTCCAATCGTCGTATTGTGCCGAAGCATTGCTCCAAGAGAGGAGAAGCACCGCAACTCCCCACATCATGTTGCGTATGCGGGATGAGCTTGATTTGAAACTTTTCATGGTTTGTCTTGAGATGGGATGGCGCGGAAAGCGGGAGCCTTCGACGCCTCCCTTGAAACGCATCTACCCGGGCCTTGGTATCACGAATCATGGAAATACTTTCAACTATCGCACCGGCCCGATGGAGTGAGCTTTTGCGGCCGATCTTTCCGGGAGAACGATTGCTCACCCGAGTTCCAGGACGCTCGCTGCGATCTCAGCTTCCTTACCGGGTTCAGTGCGGATGAAGAGTTCCTGCAGGCGCTTGGCGGACTGTGTGACGGCCTTCAATCCTCTCGCAACCGTCCGTTGAATCCGGATCGCTCCGGTCCTGCTACTTCTTGCGAGTGACTTGCCACCGTAGGAGTATCCGATAATCACTCCCACGACCCCATCCATGGCCTCGATTCGGCGAATCAAGACACGGCACTCCTTAGAGGTGCTTTGATGGCGTCCGCGTGAAGACATAAGGTGGGGCGGTCCTCGCACCGCGACACCCGCTATACAAGAAAGGCCTCTCAATAACGCCGGGATGACGCCCGCTTTAGCGGATTGCGGATAGGAGAAGTTCTATTTTAAATGCCCGGCCACGTGTCGGCCACCCGGTATCCTACGGGCCACGGATCGTCCGGATCGAGCATGAGTTGATGCGTTCCCGTGATCCACGCCCGCCCCGTCACGGTCGGCATAATTGCCTTGGTCTCCCCGAGGGAAACCAGCGAATCAATTCCGCAGACAAATTCGGACCCGATGATCGAGCGCGCCCGGTATTTGTCCCCAACCTGCATCCAGCCCTGGGCATGCAGCACCGCCATTCGCGCCGAACACCCGGTGCCGGTCGGCGAACGGTCGATCTTGCCAGGACGGATACACACCGCGTTCGACCCCACCAACTCACCGTTCTCCCCGGCAAGGGGACCTGCGAATTGGCAGAATGAAATGTGGTTCCACTCGGTCAGGACCGGGTGCTGGAATCCAAGTTGCTCGTTGGCCGCAGCCGTGATCTTCATCCCAATCGCAACCAGCTCGGCGGCTTCGTCCGGCACGATTTTAAATCCCAGCGCTTGCGCATCGACGATGACGAAGCTGTCGCCGCCGTAAGCGGTGTCGACCGTGAGGGTCCCGAGCTCCGCGACTTCCAGCGGAACCGCCAGCTTATCAGCAAAGGAGGGCACGTTGGTGATCGTGATGCGCTCCGCCTTGCCATTGCGACAGAAGGCCCGCGCCCTAACCAAGCCTCCCGGCGCTTCCATCACCAACTTCGTTTCCGGCTCGGTCATGGGGACGATTCCGGTGTCAAGCACCACGGTCGCCACACAGATTGAGTTCGACCCCGACATCGGAGGCAGATCAGCGGGCTCGAGGATGATCCAGCCCACCTGCGCCTCCGGGTTCTTGGGCGGGACCAGCAGATTGACATGCCGGAACACGCCCCCGCGTGGCTCGTGAAGCATAAATTGACGCAGGCGATCATCCTTCTCAAGGAAACAGCGCTGCTCCCAGATTGTCTCACCGGGCGGCGGTGCCACTCCGCCGACAATCACGTCGCCTACTTCACCTTCCGCGTGGCAACCCACGACATGAATCACTTTCGATGTTCTCATTTCTTCAGTCTATCCCTCGCTTGTATTCCAATTTTGGTGTCAGTAAACCCAAGTGAGACTAGAGGAGTGAGTGATCTCCATAAAGATTCCTGAGATTCACTAATCCCATCACTAAGAGCCGCTCCGATCACAAATGCCAACCGATTTGTAATCGGCGATCCATGGCGTGGCTAGAACCTAAATGGCACATGTTTCCTAACCCTTGGACCAATAAAAATCCTTTAAAGCAACTTAAGTCCTTCGAGATCAAAGTAGGACCTTTGCTGGTCGACAAGTGTGATCGCGGCCACTCGGCCAAGTAAGTCGTCGTGCAATCGTGGGGCTCGACTCCAGAATGCGCAATAAAGGAAATTGACTTCAAAAGTGGATAAGGATTGAATCTTGGATGCCTCTTGGCCCCCTAACGATTCTGGTTTGTGGCATCGTCTCCCTCGCTACAAGTGGGGCCGCGTCAATCGACAACTTCGTGGCGGTCAAATTACACGAGAACGGCCTCGAACGACAACCCGAGGCAGATCGCTTCACGCTTCTGCGGCGGCTGTCAGCTGATCTCACCGGCTTGCCGCCGGGTATCGAAGAGATGGAGGCCTTCTTCGCTGACGAAAGTCCAGACGCTTACCAAAAATCGGTGGATCGCCTACTCGACGATCCTCGTTTCGGCGAACGCTGGGGTCGTCACTGGCTCGATGTCGCACGATTTGGCGAGAGTGATGGAATCCTCACCGTAAATGAGGACAAAGTGCGCGGGGAGGCCTGGAAGTACCGGGATGCGATCATCCGCGCCGTCAATGCAGATTTGCCCTTCGATCAGTTTGTGCGCTACCAGCTGAGTGGGGGCTCGGATCCGGACTACCAGGCTCTGAAACAGTTCATCCATCTGGGGACGCAACTGCAGAACAACGCCGACCCGAACGATAAGATGTTCCACCGTCTCGATGACATGGTGGCGACCACTGGCAGTGCCTTTCTGGCGACCACTTTCGGTTGCGCGCGCTGTCACGATCATCCAGTCGATCCGATGACGACCAAAGAATACTATCAGTTCACGGCCATCTTTTTTGATCAGTTTAAACAGGAGGCGAAGGCGTCGAAGAAGCGCATTGCGCTGCGCATCACCGAGCCACAGGTGTTGAAAAAAGGGAGCTGGCTCACCCCGGGTGAAACAGTCGCACCCGGGTATCTCCGGATCATGATGAGGAAGCCTGCCGACTATTGGCAAAAGGATGCGCCCTCGAAGCTCGACGCGCTGGCAAGTTGGATCACTGACGTCGAACACGGTGCCGGAAAGCAACTCGCACGGGTGATTGTGAACCGTCTCTGGCACCACCACTTCGGCCGCGGAATCGTCGCTACTCCGAACGATTTCGGTGAGCTTGGCGTGCGGCCGTCCCATCCGAAGTTACTCAACTGGCTTGCCGAGGAGTTGATCAATAACGGTTGGCATCTGAAGCACATCCACCGCTTGATTCTGACCAGCGCGACCTATCGGCAGGGCGCCGCGACAGATCCGGCAGCCCTCGCTCTCGATGCTGACAACCAGTGGCTGTGGCAGCGTCGGCCGCTGAGATTGGAAGCCGAAATCATCCGCGATCGACTCCTAAGCGTCGCCGGTGTTTTGAAGCCGAAAATGTTCGGCCCGAGCCTCTCAATTGGAGCTTACAAGAAGCCTGTTGAGGACACCCCGGACAAGTGGCGGCGCTCGGTTTATCTTCAAACCCATCGCACCGTGCGGCACCCGACATTGAGCCTCTTTGATCCTCCCGATAGCGAACGCAGCACTGGGAGTCGCAACACGGGTACCTCGCCGGAGGGTGCTCTGTTCGCACTCAATTCCCCGCTTGTGTGGGATCTTGCCGGACACTTTGCGCAGCGTGTCCAGAGTGAGGTCGGTGATGATCCGACCGCGCAGGTCAGGCGGGCGTATCAGCTCGCCTTGTCCCGTCCACCGCGAGAGGATGAATTCGACTTCTGCGTAACAGTAATCCAGAACGGGACGCTGACTGATTTTTGCCATGTCCTCCTCGGCTTGAATGAATTTATCTATGTCCACTAGCTACATCGACCGCCGCCAATTCTTGCACCAATTCGGCCTGAGTAGCATCGCGCTCAACTCACTCCTATTCGCCGAAAGTCAGCAAGGCGTGCTGGCCCCGATGAGCCCCCACATTCGTCCACGGGCGAAGAACGTAATCTTCCTGTTTATGTGCGGCGGTGCCAGCCACCTGGAGACTTTCGACCACAAGCCTACCCTGAAACGCTTCGCGGGAAAAAAGGCTTCCGAAGTTTTTAGCGCGAAGGAATTGGCTGGATTCAATCCGGAAAAGAGCTTCGAGGGCTCGCAGATCCTGCCCTCGGTTTTCGATTTTGCGCAGCACGGCCAATCAGGAGCCTGGGTCAGCGAGATTTATCCAAAGCTCACCGAAGTGGTGGATGAGATTTGTTTTCTAAAATCAGTGCACACTGATTCCGCGATCCATTCGGTCGGCGAACAGCTGATGCACACCGGCCACGGCCGGCCTGGGTTCCCGAGCCTCGGCTCATGGGTGACCTACGGACTGGGGAGCGAACGCCACAATCTCCCAGCCTACGTCGTGATGAAAGATGGGGTCTCCACGGCAGGCGATGGCGTTTTCCAGCAAGGGATGTTGCCTGGACGTCATCAGGCTGCGATCGCACGAGTGGAGCATGGGAAATCATCGTTCCCGCACCTCAGCCCGAGAAAAGGAATGAGTGACGCGCAGCAAACCGAGCACCTGGCGGCGATCAACCGACTGAATCGGTTGCACCGCGATCGCCACCTTGGGCAGCCGGATCTTGATGGTCGCATCGAGACGCTCGAGATGGCCTTCGATCTCCAAAAAACGGCCCCGCAAGTTTTCGACCTATCGAAGGAGTCGCGCAGCACTCTCGAACTCTATGGGGACAATCAATTCTCGCGACACTGCCTAACGGCGCGCCGACTGGTCGAGAATGGGGTCCGTTTTGTCGAAATCCTCGATGGGGCAACCGGACGAAAATGGGACGCCCATGGAAACCGAGGTGGCTTGATCGACAACCATCGCAAAAACGCCGCGCGCACCGATCAGGGCATCACCGCGCTGATTAAGGATCTAAAGTCGCGCGGTCTGCTCGACGAAACGCTCGTTGTCTGGGCGACAGAATTCGGTCGCACTCCCTTCGAGGAGGCCAACAAGGAAAAGAAGATCGGCCGCGGTCATCATCACAAAGGATTCACCCTCTGGATGGCTGGCGGTGGCGTGAAGGGCGGTTTGAGCTACGGGGCTACCGATCAGCTCGGGATGCATGCGGAGGAGAATCCGGTCAGCTACCACGATTTCCACGCGACAATCCTGCATCTCTTAGGTCTGGACCACAAGCGACTTACATTTCGACACAATAGCCGCGAGGTGAGACTGACGGACGTATTTGGAAACGTGGTTCACGAAATTATGGCCTAAACTTTGGATGATGAAAAAATCTCTTAGAGAACACGTATAAAACTCATCCCATTCTTTTATGCTAAAGTTGTGCGCCATCGCCCTATTCGCCAATCTTTGCGGAGTCTCCTTCGCGGCTACCGACGTTCCGGCACCTCCGACCGCCGGGCAACTTGAGTTTTTCGAAAACAAAGTGCGCCCTTTGCTAGCCGACAAGTGCTATCGCTGCCACTCGGCCAAGGCGGAGGAGAAAGGCAAACTCAAAGCGGGCCTGCATCTCGATTCGCTTTCCGGACTTCTGAAGGGTGGCGATTCCGGATCGGCGCTGACACCCGGCGATCCCGCAAAAAGCTTCCTTGTCGAAGCGGTCAATTACCGCAACGAAGACATGGAGATGCCCCCGAAGGGAAAGCTGAACGACGCGCAAATCAAGATCCTCACTGACTGGGTGCAAATGGGCGCGCCCTGGCCCGGAGCTGACACCGCCACTGCGATCGATCAGAACAAACCCGAGCAAGCCTACGATTGGGATCGCTTCCGCCGGGAACATTGGTCCTTCAAAGCGATGGTGAAAGCTGATCCGCCGAACGTGACGGACGCTTCTTGGCCGCGCTCCCCTATCGATCACTTCACGCTCGCGAAACTCGAAGCCGCGGGGCTTCAGCCAAACGATGCCGCCGAGAAACGCACTCTCATCCGCCGCGCCTATCTTGATCTCATCGGCCTGCCCCCGACGACGGAACAAGTCGAAGCCTTCCTCAACGATTCCGAATCCAATGCCTTCGCGAAGGTCGTGGACGGATTGTTAAGCTCCGAGCACTACGGCGAACGCTGGGCGCGCCACTGGCTCGACGTCGCCCGCTACAGCGATGGCCTCGGCGGATTCGGCGATAACAAAGCGCTGCCCGATGCCTGGCGATATCGCGATTGGGTCGTCAATGCCCTGAACTCCGACATGGCCTACGACGAGTTCGTGGCCCGCCAGATCGCCGGCGATGTCCTCGAAAAAGATCCCGATCCGATCGCGACCGGATTCTTTGTCGTCGGCCCAAGTTACACCTCCGACGGCGGCGATCCGGAAGCAAAAGCGCAGGCTGAAGCCGAGACTCTTTCCGATCGCGTCGATACCTTTTCGCGGGCTTTCCTCGGCCTGACAGCCGCATGTGCCAGGTGTCACGATCACAAATTCGATCCCATCACGACGCAAGATTACTACGCCATCGCCGGGATTTTTAAGAACACCCGCAACGGCGAGCACCCGCTGGTTCCCCAAGCTGTTGTCGATGCCTTCACGAAAGGACAGGAGGCCATCAGAGATCAAAATAACGCAGTAAACCGATTCCTGGACGACGAAACCAAGCGGCTCAAGGTCAAGCGCAATGAGGTCGAGAAAACGTTAGAAGAAGGGCCTAAAAAGAAGGTCGTCGAAATGCGCGCCGAATTGGAGCGACTGAAAAAATCCGCTCCGAAAAAATACGAGATCGCTCACGTCCTTCAAGATGCCGGGAAAAATGATATGCACGTCGCCCTACGCGGTGACCTGCGCAAGAAGGGCGAGTTGGTCCCGCGCCGCTTCATCCAGATTCTCGCCGGAGAAACGCCGCCGCTTTACACCCACGGGAGCGGCCGACGTGAGTTGGCCCAATCGGTCACGGCGCCCGACAATCCGCTCACCGCACGCGTCATCGTAAACCGGGTCTGGCATTGGCATTTCGGCAAAGCGCTCGTGCGCACCCCAAGCAACTTCGGCATCCTCGGCGAGGAACCCACCCATCCACAATTACTCGATTGGCTCGCGACCGATTTTATTGAACACGGCTGGTCGCTCAAACGCCTGCATCGCCAGATCATGCTGACCTCCACCTGGCAAATGAGCAGCCGTTTTGAGAAAGAGAAATTTGCGATCGACGGTGATAACAAACTGCTCTGGCGAATGAACTCGCGTCGGCTCGAAGCCGAGGTCTGGCGCGATTCCTTGCTCGCAGTCACCGGCGAACTCGATGCCACCATCGGCGGCAAGCCCGATCGGGAGATCCTGCAAAGCAAGCGCCGCACCCTCTACGCCACCATCAGCCGCACTGGCGATAAGTTTGAATCCGACGCCTTCCTGCGCTTGTTTGATTTTCCGGCAGCGGTCGCGACGAGCGCCTCCCGCCCGACCAGCACCGTCCCCCAGCAGTATCTCTTCATGTTGAACAGCTCCTTCATGACCGAGCGCGCGAAGACCCTCGGCAACTATTTCCATGGCTTACAGGAGCCCCAACAAAACCGAATCAACAAAGCCTACCAGCAACTCTACTCCCGCTCACCGGATCCCGCCGAGACCGAGCTGGGCACGCAATGGCTCGGCGACAAGCCCACTCCCGAGACCTGGCATCAGTATGCCCAGGTCTTACTCAGCGCTCACGAACTCATCCAAATCCAGTAGTCCCCATGAAATTCCTCGAACACGAACTCGCCTACCGCCAGGCGATGCACGCACAGGTCACCCGCCGCGAGGCCCTTGCAAAGATGGGAGCCGGAATCGGGAGCATCGGCTTGGCCAGCATGTTCGGCGGCAAAGCCCTCGCGTCCGACATCAACCCCGCAAATCCGCTCGCTCCAAAGGCCCCGCACTTTGCGCCGAAGGCGAAGCGACTCATCCAGCTCTTCATGCCCGGTGGGCCATCGCAGGTCGACACCTTTGACTACAAGCCGATGATCGCAAAACACGCCGGCAAACGTCCGGACAGCGTCGATCGCAAATCGCTCCGCAACACCAAGATGGGCCTGATGCCCTCGCCCTTCGGTTTCAAACAATACGGTGAATGCGGCAAGTGGGTCAGCGACATTTTCCCGGAGGTCGCGAAGTGCGTCGACGACATCACCTTTGTCCACTCGATGCATACCGACATCCCCGAACACGCCGGCGGCATCCTCATGACGAACCTCGGAGCGCTGCAACCGAACCGCCCGAGCCTGGGCTCATGGTTGACCTACGGGCTCGGTGCCGAAACCGAAAACCTCCCGGGCTTTGTCGCGATGTCCCCGCGCGCCCAGCCGCGTGGTAAGCTCGCCAACTGGGGGAACTCCTTCCTCCCCGGCGCCTACGCCGGTTCCTACGTCAACATCCAGAACATGAAAGCGGACGCCGTCATTCGCGATCTGAAGAACTCCAACCTCTCGCGTAAGGAGCAACGCAAGCAAGCCGATCTCTTGGCACAAATCAACAAACTCCACCTGGAACGCCTCGAACAAGACCAAAATCTCGAGGCTGGCATCCAGGCGATGGAGATGGCCTTCCGGATGCAGTTTTCGGTGCCCGAGGTCTTCGACGTTTCGAAAGAAAGCGAAGAAACCCGCAAGCTTTACGGCGAGAGCGAGTTCGCCAAAGGCTGCCTGATCGCCCGGCGCTTGGTCGAGGAAGGGGTGCGCGTCGTGCAGCTGTCGCATTCCATCGACGGCTACGACATTGCCTGGGACACCGGGCACGGCGACATCGAGGGCGGGCACGCCAAATTGGCCAAAGCCTGCGACCAAGGAATCGCCGCGCTCTTAAAAGATCTCGAAGGACGCGGACTCCTCGACGAAACACTCGTCGTCTGGGGCGGCGAATTTGGCCGCGCCCCCACCTCCGAGGGCCAGAAAGGTCGCGACCACGACCACTACGGCTACACCACCTGGATGGCCGGCGGCGGGGTCAAGAAAGGATTCAGCTACGGAGCCACCGACGAGTTCGGACTCTCAGCCGTCGAGAACCGCGTCCACGTCCACGACATGAACGCCACCATCCTCCACCTGATGGGCCTCGACCACAAGAAGCTCACCTACCGCTACTCCGGCCGGGACTACCGCCTCACCGACGTCCACGGCAACGTCGTCCACGATCTTATCGCGTAGCACAAGGACCGATAAAACAAGACGACTTGAGTGGCCCTGTTTGCCCCACGGCCCCTCCCCCCCATTTCAGCTCCAATTCCTCTGGGTCCAAACCATCAATAACCCTTGTGGATAAGTACTTGAGGGATGCCTCTTGCGGTATGCCCGGCATACTTTTCTCTTTTTTACAAAAAGGTGGGTTTTCCTTACAAAAGGTAGGCTAGGCATAGCGGGAAGCCGCTCGAAAAGGCGAGCCGCGAGGTGAGCTTGTCGATATTCGGAGTGACGGCGAGCTTGGGGCCATAGCATCCAAGCTCGGGGCGGAGGTCATCAATCGCGATGAAAAGGATGTTGGGCTGCTGCGCCGCAAGCAGCGAGGGGGCGAAGGCGAGGATAAGGAAGAAGAGATTCGAAAGCTTCATAAAGGTGAGAGAGTTCCGAGATTACTTCCCCCGCAAGCAAGCCCAACTCCGCGGGGCTTAATGATCCTGACTGTCCGGCTAAGAAATATCAGGCCACAACGCGGTAATATCCGGCACCTTTCTTTGTTAGGGAATCTAACAATGAATTTCCGAGTAAAGAAAATTGTTGGGGACGCGAAAGCGAGTTCTCCTTTCTTGGCCAATCGTTGCCGACGAGGCAAGGCGATCCCTGTTCTCATGGGGATCCGATTTTACCCTCGGAGATTTTAAAACCACAATCAAACATGCCGCTCTCAAGCTTGAGAAAAACTTCATCACTCTCTCCTTCGCCTCAGGCAAGATCGAGATGCGCAACTTTGCCCACACCCCGAAGCCCTCTTCGGGAAGAAGAGCAGGGATTACTCTTTGTAATCCCGCCCCATCAGGCTGTTCATCACGCCCCCTTGCCAGTCGCGTAATTGCTTCGACAACTGCTCAACGATGTCAGGATGAGTCTTGGCAATATTGTTCTTCTCGCCGAGGTCTTTCTCCAGGTCGAAGAGTTCAATCCCGGTGCCCTTGTCTCCATCGATGACCAACTTGTAGTCATCGGTCAGGATTGCCCGCGGTCCCAGGAAATCCATCTCCCTGATTTCAGGGTGATGGTTGTTCTGAAAATTGCGTGTGAAAAGACCGCCCATTTTTTTTACCAAGGGAGTGGTGCCTTTCTGAAGTTCCGGTTCGATGTAGGGCTTTGGCGATCCCTTATCAGGCCGTCTCCCCCGGAAATTCCAGAACTCAATGGCTTCTCCGCGTTTCGTCATTTCTCCATTTAGAAGTGGAACGAGGTCGATCCCATCCAAAGGAACCTCCGGCGTTTGGGCACCGGCCAGCGCGCACAAGGTTGGCAGGATATCGGAGGTGACGGCATTCACCGTCGAGCTCCGAGGCTTGGGGATTCCATTGGGCCACTCGATCACTCCAGGAACGCGGATGCCATTCTCATACACCTTTCCCTTCACACCACGAAAGCGGGATTTCGTTAAGCCGCTTGGAGGGGTGCCATTATCCCCGCAATACCAGAGCAAGGTGTTGTCCTTTAGACCGAGTGTTCTTAGCGCATTGCGCAGTTTCCCGATCGAGCGATCCATAGCCGTGATCTCGGCATAGCGTTCGATCAAAACCTCGCGCTGCGGCCTCTTGATACGCGCTCCGGTTTCATTGGAGGTCAAACTCACTTCTCCCGGGGCATACTCTTTCGGCAGATCGCGATAGAGCGCCAAGTCGGTTTCCATCCCGCTATACGGTTCGTGTGGAGAGCCAAACCAGATGACGGTAAAGAAAGGAGCATCCGCTTCTTTCTTCTTTTCGATATAGTTGATCGCTTCATCGATGAGAATTTCGGAACTTTCGCCGTAGAATTTTTTTGGGGCCCCACCGTTTCGAGAAAGGACCGGATCCATTTCGAAGAAGTTGTCGTGAGACAGCCATTCATCAAAGCCCATCGCACCGGGGTTGGTTGGCGAGCCTTTCTTGACTGGTCCGACATGCCACTTTCCAAAATGCCCTGTCGCGTATCCGGCATCGCGGAGAAGATGAGCGACGGTAATTTCCTCCGGACGAAGCGAGCGGCCGGGAGTAAATGTCCCATAGCGATTGGGATGCCGCCCGGTCAGGACATTGCCCCGGGTGGGTGAACAAACCGGCTGCGCATAGAAGTTGTCGAGGCGCAGACCGGATGCCGCCATTTCATCGAGAAAAGGCGTTTTGAGATAGGGATGACCATTGTAGCCGACTTCTTCCCAACCGTGATCATCTCCCATCAAGAGAATGATATTGGGCCGGGATGGATTTTCTCCGCTGGGCTCAGCTCCATCCAGACGCGCCAAAAGGAGAAGGGTGAGGGTGATCAGTTGTTTCATGTTCTTTTCCGAGATTCGAAGATGATACGCGGACGAAGCGGGAGACATTTCGGACTCCGTTTCACCGCTGGAGCCGATTGAATGCCGGAAAACCTACCTCCTTGATAAGGGCGGCTTCGGAAATGAGGATTCAACATGGGACCGCAATCTCTAAGTGCCTGTCATGAACGGCACGATCTTCGTCATTGCTTGGAAAGAAAAAGCCCCCGACGAGAAGGCCATCGTAATGATCAATGACTTCGGTCCTGCTGGAAAATCATAAGCGCTTATGCATCCCTGACGCCAAGAGTGCGATCCGCTGGGTAAAGCAACATGCCGATGGGTTGGGAGTCGATCCGTACCGCTTCATTGTCAGCGGGGGATCGGCAGGAGGGCACATCGGTCTCATCGCGACGAGTAGTCCCGGCTTGAATCATCCTGATGATCCGGAGGGTTTCGATACTTCCGTCGCGGCCATCGTGCTCTTTAACCTGGCGCTTAGTGCTGCTGAGGCCAACGATTCTGAGGTCGATTTCATCCAGCATCTGAAGCCAGGTGCGCCTCCGGCGATTGCGTTCTGCGGCAGCAAGGATGCCTCGCTGAAAGGATGGAACCCAACGTATGCCAAGTGGAAGTCTCTCGAGAAGTTGGGGCCTCTGGCGCATTGATTTGCTTGAGCGCGCGGAGGAGTCGCGTTTGGGAGCGGGATACCGAGGGAAGATTGATGACCACAATACGCTTTCACTGAAAAGCGAGGACAAATCCGGACGTAGTGAGTAACTGTCCTTGAGACCTTTCTTTTTAAATTCACCACTGCTCTACAACGATGAACTACCGTCCACTCTTTACCGCCACCCTTTTTGTCAGTCTTGCCCCGCTTCACGCCGAAGATCCAGCTTCGGTTTCCGATGCCGGTCGATGGAGTAAGGAGCGGGTTCAATCCGAGCGTCCGGCGGTTGTGACGCCTCCGGGTCATACCACCGCCGCCAAGCCTGGCGCAGCGCCCTCTGATGCCATTGTCTTTTTTGACGGCACCGATCTTTCGAAATGGAAGGGGAGGGGGAAAGAAGGAAACGATGCCGCGAAGTGGCTTGTAAAGGAGGGGCACATGGAAGTTCAGAGAGGGACCGGCGTGATCCAGACTCGCGATCAAGTGGAAGGGGATTGCCAATGGCACATCGAGTGGTGCACCCCTGCTGAGGTGAAGGGAAACAGCCAGGGGCGCGGAAATAGCGGCGTCTTCATCGGGGGCTATCCTGAAGTGCAGGTCCTCGATTCATTTCAAAACGATACCTATCCCGACGGGCAGGCTTCCTCGCTCTACCAGAAAAGTGTGGCCTTGGTGAATGCCAGCCGTGGGCCGGGCCAATGGCAAACCTATGACATCATTTGTATCCGGGAGAAAAAGGGAGCGGATGGCAAGGTCATTCAGCCTGGATCGATCACGGTTCTACACAACGGTATCGTGACGCAGTTCGCGGTTCAAGAAGGGGGTAAGCAATCTTCCGGTGGGCTTCAACTTCAGGATCACGGCAACCCGGTTCGCTACCGCAACATCTGGGCGCGCAAGTTGGTCGTGCCAACCGTCGCGGCTCCGGGGAAGTAACGGTTCCCTTACTTTTTCACGTTCTCCATCGTCCGAAGGTAGGCCACGAGGTCGATCACTTCTTTTTCGGTCAGAGTCTCCAGTAGCCCTTCCGGCATCATGGAGACGGGAACGGTCTCGCGGGATTGAATCGTCGATTTGTCGATGACGGTATCTTGGCCAACCATTCGAAGAGTCAACTGACGGTCGTTCTCCCTGGCAATATTTCCGGTTAAAGTTCGGCCGTCCCGCGTGGTGATGATCTTGAGCTTATAGTCATCCTGAATTACGGCGCTGGGGTTGAGGATATTATCGAGGAGGTAGCTGAGGTCGGCTCGATTTGATCCGGTGAGGTCGGGCCCAATCATGCCTCCTTCTCCGTTGAGCTTATGACAGGCGCTACAGGTTTTGCTGAAGACGACTTTTCCTTTGACCTGGTCGGCGGCGGTCAAAGTGGCCTCACTCAGAAGTTTCTCGTACTTCTTCAGCGCCTTTTGTTTGTCGGCGGGAAGAAGGTCGATGGGCCCCCAGATTTCCACGAAACCATTCCCGACGACCCGACGGAGTTGGCGGGCCACGTAGGCGGGCACCTCTTTTTTAGGAATGCTTTTGTTCTGAATGGCCTGGGTCAAGGCCCACCCTGACTTCGGGCGGGAAGCCAGGGTACGGAGAGCCTCGAGTTTGTCGCTTTCAGACAACTTGGGGTAGCGCTTCAGCAAGTGGCTCGTGAGGTTCTCGTCTTCATAGGAAGCAAGGGCTCTGATGGTGTCGGTCCGCAGCTTGTCGTCGTTGAGAAGATCAGGAATCAGCTTTTGGAGAGAGGGGTTTTTTTGATCAGCGAGTTGGGCGAGAGCCGTTTTCCTTCCTGGCAGCGAAGCGTTTTCGTTGCTCACGGTGGTCAACATGGCCTTCTCGGCATCGACATTTCCAAAGAGCTGACTCAGTTCGAGAGCGAGGCCTTTGATTTTAGGGTCTTCGTCGTCCCGATTGAAACGATGCAATTGCACCAGCCACTCCGGAGTGGCTTTGAGATTCTGGCGAGTCCCAAGGCCATCCCGTATGCCCTGCAAGAGGTCGCGTTGAGTGGCCTTCGAGCCCTCAGGCGATCCAAGCGAAATCATTGCGGCACCAAGCATCTTTTGATCACCTTCTGCGGCGCGACGGGCGACCCATTGCGTGAGGATGGGAAGACCGGAGCGGTGTGCGATTTTAAGGGCACGAGCTGGATCAAGAGAGACCATCGGCTCCAAGCCAAACCAAATCATCTTGGGGATATTGTGATCGTCTTTATCCTCTCCTCGCAGGGTCAAGGCTTCCACCAGTTCCCAACGCTGGGCAATCGGGAGGCGCTGCATCGCGGCTGCGAGATACAGGCGAACGGTGGGTGAGTCATCCTCTGAGGCCATGGTCACAAACTTTGCGACCGTCTCCGAAGAGGCCTTTTGATCTTCAGTCAGTAATTGCACCGCCCAGGCCCGGAGATATTCATCTTTGTGATCGAGTAATTTGAAGAGGGACTCCTCTGTCAGTCCGCCCGTCACGTGGAGAGTCCAAAGCGCGCGGAGTTTCCAATCCGAGTTGGGGTTCTTTTCAAGAAGGTCACGGAGTTGGCCATGAGCCCCTTGGGACAGCTTCCCTTGATGCGCGCGCTTTTGGAGGATCCCGCGGGCGCGCCGGGCATGCCAGGCGCTGGCGCTGGTCTGAAGATCTACCAATTCAGCATCGGGAAGGGTGTTGAGATCGGCGTAGCGATTCTTCCAATTCACGGCCAGAGATTTCTCCGGTGCGATCCGAAAGACTCGTCCCGTTTCCTTGTTGAGCACTTCCTTTCCGCAGATGTCGGCATCATGCCAATCGAGAACATAGACATTCCCGCCGGGGCCAATCTCCATGCTGAATCCGATCCACTGGGCATTGTTGGCGCGGAGAAAATCCTCCCCGTGTGATGCGACAAACCCGGAGCCTTTTCGTGTCAGGACATCCGTCAGGACCGCGTGCTCGTGAATGTTGGCCATGAAAAGTCGGCCGTGTTGGTCCGGGGGAAAGGCGTCCGAAAGATAGACCCGTGCTCCGCCGTGTGCCGATTGATGGGCGTGGTCCACGATCGTGCGAATATCGCGATAGATGTAGGGATTATAATGACGACCACCTTGCCGGTGATAAATGCCACCCGGGATGACGTGCCACATGTGCGGAATGACACAGGCCGTGATGAAGCATTGCCCCTTGGCGTCGAAGTCGATGCCCCAGGGATTGGAGAACCCATGGGCCACGACTTCGAAGAGATCCTTGGTGGGATGATATCGCCAGACTCCGCCATTGATGGGTGTGCCGGCACCTTCCAGTGGAATGTCTTTGGGGAAGGGCTCGTTCTTTTTGGAGAGCTTCCCGTCGCCTTTCGGTTTTCCCACCAAGGAGGGGGTTGCAAATCCCTGGCATCCGTAGAGCCAACCATCCGGTCCCCAGTGAAAACTGTTCAAGGTTTCATGGCGGTCGCGAATGCCCCAGCCCGTCAGGCGGACCTCAATGTCATCCATGTCAGCGCGGTCGTCGCCGTCACGGTCGGGGACAAAAAGTAAGTTGGGCGGCGCCCCGAGCCAGACTCCGTCGAAGCCGACCGCGATCCCCGCCGGAAAGGGAATCCCTTCGAGGAAGACCTTCTTGGTATCCGCGACGCCATCACGATCGGTATCTTCCAGAATAAGAATTCGGCTATCTCCGAATTTGGAAAACCCGTGGCCCCGGCTTTCGTAATCACGATTCTCGGCAATCCACATCCGGCCCCGGTCATCCCAACAAAATGCCATGGGCTGGGTGATCATCGGTTCCGAGGCGAAGACGTTGACTTCATAGCCGTCACGAACTGTCATCTGGTTAACCGCTTCTTTTGGACTGAGAAACTTGGCAGCGCGGCCTTCCTGCTGTGCTTTTCCCCAGAGCCGATGATCGAGGCTCTGCTCTGAATACTCCCGCCATTGCTTGGTCAAGGCCTCGGCAGCGAGATCGCCGGTGGAAACGACGATGCGATGTTTGATGACCTCTTCTTTCCCTTTGGCAATCTGCCAATCTCCGGTGCGAGCACGAACCGGGCCCACTCCCAGCTGTCCATCGACTCTCCAAGCCTGGGGGAATCCTTCGTTCGCGCGGTGGTCAAAAATGCTGATCCGGCCCTGATCCTTTCGGCCTTCAATTTCCATCCCGACGTCGATCCAATTCGCCCGCTGCCCCTCGGCTTTGCTGCCGCGCTGGCCCCGGCCATTGATGACACCTCCCGCAAGCCCCTTCTTCCACGGCATGCGGAGGAACAAGCCGCCGTAGTCGTATTTACCAATCGTCACTGGTTTCAGTGCCTTGCCCTTCCAAACCAGATCGAGTGCGTATTGATCTCCTTTGTCGAGAAGGGTCCACTGCTGGGTTTCCTGCAAGACGGCCTCGCCATTCTTGCCGAGCAAATGATAAACGGTTTCCCATGAGACCGTGTCACCGCTCCCCTTCAGCACTTTCGCCGAAATCCGCTTCCAGTAGTCACCCTCGGGATGATGAAAATAATCCCGTCCATTCACCCGCGTGAATCCCCAGTAGAGTCCGGTCTGATGCTTGTGGTGACCCGGGCTGTATTCGGTGAGAATTCCCTTCCCGTCCGGCGCGACGATGGGATGAAGATAGGGACGGAAATCAGGGCGCGCATTTTGGGTGAGCAAGGGGTCTTTTGAATCGCCCCGATAAACGGTGAGCGTCCCCTTGGCTTCGTCATGCTTGATGTTCAAGGAGGCGGCCGGAAGAGCACCCAGACTCCAAAGAGCGGCGAGAACAAGTGGGAGTAAGCTTTTCATCATTGGGGGAGCTTACACCCGAGGCGAGCAATGGAGAATCTTCATCTGAATCTTACTGATGAGGTTGGCGCATTGAAGGAGGAAAATGGAGAAGGCTTGGTCGCTTCGGAGTTCTTCGTGAGTGAATTTGGTGAGTGCCTCGAGTTTGATCTCAGTGACTTGGTCCAAAAAATCCTGTAATTCATCGGCATCGGTGGTGTCCATCTGGGCGCGTTCAACTTCGAGGGTTTTTTCAAGGAAGACATCCAATTTGTCTTTTTGCTCTTGGATGATCTCGGCCCGTCTTACTTCTCTGAGCCTTTTTCTCCGGGTCCATAGGAGATAAAGACCGGCGGCAAGAGCGACTGAAAGTTCCTTGAAAGCGGCCAAGGTTTCCATAATCGTGGCGATCCGATTGATATGATCAGGCGGATTGAAATAGGCACGTGAGACCGGATTCAGAGCGACCGGTGATTTCGTGATCGCTTCGTTTTTTGAAATTAAGGTTGGGAATTCCAGACCAAGTCCTTCGTCATAGATCGCTTCCATCACTTTCCCGATCAGGAGCTCGCTTTCGTCCTCGCGAACCACCAGGAGAGCCGTCGTGGCAACGGTGGGCGTATTGACGGGCGGGATTGGAGAGCCCTCGCGGTAGAGGCCCCGGGGGATTTCGGCGACATGGAAGTGGGGATCTTTGGTGGCGATGGCCTCGGCTCCTTCGATCGGCAAAAGGACAAAGCGACCGCTCGCAAGCATCTCCTGGAGATCGCGATTCATAAAGCCGGTGGTGACGATGGCGGCATCGATGGACTCCTCTTCCAAAAGGCCTTTGAAATAGAGGTCGGTGGGACTGTTGATCTTTTTTGAAATTCCGTAGTGCTCTAAAATTCGTTCGGCACTGGTGCGCATGCCTGAGCCCTTGGCTCCGTAAACCACTCGGCGTGATTTGAGATCATCGATGGATTTGATGGCAGATCCCTGGCGGGTCACGACGTGAACCACCTCGGGATAGAGAGGGGCAATCACGGAGAGCCCCGCGATCGTCGCCGAGCCGCCTTGGACGATGGCGAGATCTACTTTACCCTCGCGAAGGAGTTTTTCATTTTCGAGCGAGCCTTCGCTTTGCACGAGGACGACATCGCGGCCGGTTTTGTCCTTTAACGATTTTTGGAGAGCTTCGCCGAATTCGTGATATAAGCCGCCTTCGTGAGCGGTGGCCACGCGAATCGTTTTCGAGAGAGTATCGCGCGTCGCAAACCACACAATCACCGAAATAATGATGACGGCGATCGGGATGATGGCGAGCCATCGTCGTTCAGATTTGAGAGAATCTATCGGCATTGGATAAGATGCTAGCGGGTAGAGTGACCGAGGCCAATGAAGGATTCTGAGTAGGTGGCTGGGTGGCGTGGTGGAGCTTTGCTATTACTGCGGGAAACTGAACACGCCTGGCAGGCCCAGTCAGTTCCCCCAACCCATGTTTAACAATTGGGGATCCCAAACCTCCGAAAAACCACTTTTTTTTGCCCCCTCGAGGTCCCGTAATCGTTGTGATTATAGGAATTCTGTTTTTCAAATCCCAAATGTAGTGCCATACTTTCATGTTAGTTGTTGTGCCCGTCCCACAACCCGGTCAGTCTTCCGGGGTCATGTTCATTCGCCAAACCAAAACGAGAAAAGAGCCCAACACCTTTACTCTCAAATCATCGCCCGCCGGGGCGAAATTAAGCAGCTGAACGACAAAGATGGAACCGGGGATACCGGAGATTTTGAGGAAGTTGATCTCAATTCCATCCAACAAATCAAACCCAGAACGGTGGGCCCCGAACCCGTTTCGCTGGAAGCCCTCAAGGACCTCCAAATCCCGCAAATCCTCGAAGAAGCAGGTTTCAGTGGACGACAGCAGGC